>DATDBU010000074.1:0-42804 GCA_036524675.1 Chthoniobacterales bacterium
CATCGCACGTATACGGCAGAGAAGTTTTTCGCGCTCACCGAGAAAATTCGGGCTGCCCGCCCCGGAATTGCAATTACAACCGACGTCATTGTCGGTTTTCCAGGCGAGACGGAGGAGGATTTTGCGGCTACGCGCGACTTGGTTGAACGCGTCGAATTCGATCACGCGTTCATATTCAGATACTCCAAGCGGAAAGACACGCCAGCGGCGGAGATGAATGGCCAACTCCCCGACGAGATCAAGGAAGCGCGGAACCAGACCTTGCTTCAAGTCGTTGATGGTATCGCTCGACGCAAAGCGGATGCGCTCGTCGGGACCAATGTTGAAATTTTGTGCGAAGGCCCGAGTAAAACCAATTCAAACCGGCTTACCGGGCGGACGCGCACGAATAAAGTCGTCGTTTTTGAAGGCGCCCAGAGGCATGTTGGACAGATTTTTGACGTGCGGATTACACATACGACGGGTTTTACGCTCTATGGCGATCCTGCGGTCTTGAATGCGTAATCAGCGAATTTTGAAATACCTATGATTTATAGCGTGGACCTCAGGACAACAGGATTCATTACAGGAGCCGTGCTGCTGGTCGTTCATGTGCTCGCGTTGATTTCGGGACCAACGGTAGTTCGGGCACTGAAGGATTTTCCTCGTTCGAGGCCCGCCGGGATTGGCCTGCTGACGGTCGCCGCGTTATGGGCGTTTTTGCTTATCCGTTTCATGGATCTCGGAGAATTCAGTCACCTGCGTCCAATCCTGTCTGTCGTGATCCCGGCGGCGTATGTGTTGACGCTTTTTTTTGTGGACGAATTTCTCGCGGTGAGGGCGTTGGGGATGGTGATTTTACTGGTTGCGTGCGTCCTCCTCGATTCAGCGTTCTTGAAACCGGAGGTTTCACGGCTCGTGCTCGTGACGCTGGCGTATGTGTGGATCGTTGCGGCTCTTTTTTGGATCGGAAAACCCTATCTGTTGCGCGACCAGATTGAATGGGTAACCGCCAAGACCGGCCGTTTCCAACTTGCGACGGTCTTGGGCGCGGCATATGGCGCCGCGTTACTATTTCTGGCCGCGACACGCTATTGACCCCCTCAAGCCATTCGCGGGAACAGCTTCCGGATTCAGGCTCTAGTAGGATTCGACTTCAAGCGGAGGCGGAACGACGATGCTTGCCCGCCCATGCAATGAACCTTCGGTTTGATCGACAGCGGCAACGAGGCCGTCTTCAAATGTTATGGCGAGTTTTCCAGCAGGGATTTTAACGTAGATAATTTGTGTTACGTAGTTGCCGCGGTCGTCGTATCCGACTGTCTGTTGTGGAACGCGTTTGTAACGGACATACTCCCATAGCTCTTGGACGCCCTGCGCATCCTGGCGCTGGCTTTTCTTAGGAGGTTTGCCGAGACTCTCGAGGACTTCATCGGTCGTCATGCCTACGGCAACCTCATTCTTCTCAATCATGGCATCGACCTGCGCCTTGCGAAGGCCTGCTTTTTTGAGGTCGGCAACGAAATCAGGGTTCATTTTTTCAAGATCGGCAGCTGGAAGCCAGCCGGAAACCTGACCCTGGCGGGCTTTTCCGATGACACGCACTTTGTCGTCGAGGATTGCCTGGATTTCGACGAACTGACCGCCAGCCAGGATGCCGAGTCCGCGTTCCAACCGAGCATCGTAATAAATCGTGGTGTCTTCCGGTACTTTCAGCCTAAGCGGCTTGTCGAGAATATCCTCGAGATACGTCGCGCCTGGTTCGCGGAAAACGGACGACTTGTCTGCGGCGAAAGTGGCTGCAGCAAGGCCAACTAGAGAAACCAGCGGGAGGAGGAAAGGCTTCACAGGACGCAATCTCGCTTTATTCGTTGAAGACGCAAAGAGATCGCGGGCCAAAGAAACCAGAGACGCGCGTCTGCGTTCTCTATTCGGCCTCGGCGGTTAATACTGCAAAAACGTCGTCACGGGAATTCCGGTGAGATTTTTCCGACCTCCAAGGAAGTCCAACTCGATGAGGAAAATTGCTTTAACGACTTCACCGCCGAGCTGGCGCACGAGGTTAACCGCTGCGGACGCTGTGCCGCCAGTAGCCAACAAATCGTCGATGAGAGCAACGCGTTCGCCAGGAGATACAGCGTCTTCGTGGATTTCCACGGTGTTCGTGCCGTATTCGAGCGTGTACGAGTGGTGCTGTGTTTTCCACGGCAGCTTTCCTTTTTTGCGCACGGGGATGAAGCCGAGGCCCAATGCATAGGCGACGGCCGCACCGAAAAGAAAACCTCGGGCGTCGATGCCGACCACTTTCTGAACGTTGGCATCCTGAATTTGCGCGATAAAAAGATCGACTGCGGCACGAAATCCGTCGCCGTCGGCCAGAATCGGCGTGATGTCTTTGAATTGGATGCCCGGCTGCGGAAAATCGGGGATCGTACGGATGAGGCGATGCAGGAGGGCGATTGGCTCAGACATGGAACGCGATGAGTTTCGGTGAGCACCATCTTAGCGTCTTTGGTTCTTTGCGAGGCAATTTTCTGTTTTGCGAGCGAGGAGCAAACAGACGCAGCGTTTCAAAAATTGCTGTATCGCTGTTGCGGTTCGCGATCTCCGGCAACACATTGGACGCCCTTCCGTCCTATGAAACTTGGAGTGAACATTGATCACGTCGCCACGCTGCGACAAGCCCGTTACGCCTCGATGCTTGACCATCCTAACGCCGAACCGGGGATTGTTGAAGCGGCTTCCGCCTGCGAACGGGCTGGTGCTCATGGCATTACGGTTCATTTGCGAGCCGACCGCCGGCATATTCAGGATCAGGACGTTCGCCGGCTCCGCGACAGCATCGTCACCAAGCTCAATTTTGAAATGGGCAATACGAAGGAGATCCTGGCAATCGCTCTGCGGCTGCTGCCGGACGACGTATGCATGGTGCCGGAACACCGGCAGGAGATTACCACAGAAGGTGGATTGGATGTCGTCAAACACCGCAAGGAGTTGAAACCCTCCATCCAACGTCTGCAGTCAGCCGGCATTCGCGTGAGCCTTTTTATTGATCCTGATCCCGACCAGGTCGAAGCGGCCGCTGAACTCGGAGTGGAAGCCGTTGAGCTCCACACCGGCGCCTTTGCCAATGCCCTCAAACACCTGCAGACCTTCGAATACGAACGTCTGGTCGAAGCCTCACAGCTCGGGGTCCGTTCCAGACTTCAAGTGAACGCCGGGCATGGCATCAACTACGTGAACATTGCGATTATCCGGCAGGTTCCCGGTTTGAGGGAGCTGAATATCGGTCACGCCATCGTTTCGCGGGCCATCTTCGTGGGGTTGGGGCATGCCGTTCGCGATATGCTCGACGCAATGAACGGGTGATGCCGAAGATCGCTTCTGCGACGCGCCGCTAAGACGGACTCAATAAAGCGTGGACTCCACCAAAAATCCCGGGCAAAACCTGTGTCCGGCATGAGATTCGCGTTCTTTTCGCTCGTCATTTTCACTTTTGTTTCCGGCCTTTTTGCGGCGCCCGATCCGCCCGAACCCGTGCGAGAGTTTCGTGGCACGTGGGTTGCCTCCGTCTTCAATCTCGACTGGCCGTCCAGCAGCAAGCTTTCTGCCGCTGCGCAACAGGCGGAACTTATCAACATTCTCAATCGTGCCCAGCGTCTTCGTCTGAACGCTGTCATACTGCAGGTTCGCCCGAGCAGCGACGCGCTTTACCGTTCGAGCTACGAACCCTGGTCTGCGTTTCTCACCGGTCGCATGGGCGGTGACCCTGGATATGATCCCCTCGCTTTCGCGGTCGCAGAAGCACACAAGCGAGGCCTCCAACTTCACGCGTGGTTCAATCCCTTCCGCGCCCTCGCCACGAAAACGGGTGGCGTCGCTCCGAACCACATCTCCCAGCGCCGTCCCCAATGGATCGTCCCTTTCGGCACCCAGCTATGGCTGGATCCTGGAATCCCGGAAGCGCGTGAATACGTCGTCCGAGTCATTCTCGACGCGGTAAGTCGCTACGATATCGATGGCGTTCATCTCGATGATTATTTCTACCCGTATCCAATCGCCGGTCGTCCCGAGTTTCCCGATGCGGTTTCGTGGCGTCGATACGGGCAGGGTTCTGGCATGACGCGATCCGAGTGGCGTCGCGAAAACGTCAATCATTTCGTTCGAGATCTTTACGGCGCGATCAAGAGCGAAAAACGGGATGTTCTCTTCGGCATTAGTCCCTTTGGCATCTGGCGTCCCGGTGTTCCGGCGACGATATCCGCCGGACTCGACGCATATGAAACGCTATGCGCTGATTCAAGGAAATGGCTTCAGAATGGCTGGGTCGATTATCTGGCGCCGCAGCTCTACTGGCCAATCCAACCTGCCGAGCAAAGCTTTCCCGTTTTGCTCCGGTGGTGGGCCGATCAAAACGAAAAGAACCGTCATCTCTGGCCTGGCATCGCTACCGAGCGCATTGGCTCCAACCGGCCTGCAGCGGAACAAATCCGGCAAATTCAATTCGTGCGACGAACGATTGCTGATCCCGGTCACATTCATTGGAGCAACAAGAGCCTGGCTCGAAACCAGGGCGGTATCGCGACTCTTCTTGCGCAAGACGCATACTCAGAACCGGCTGTGGTGCCAGCATCGCCCTGGCTTGATCGTGACAGAGGATCCAAACCCAGCCTCAAACTGGCTTCCAACGGTGCAGGACAGCCTGCGATCGATTGGGCTGGCGGCGGCTCGGACAAGCTCAGCGGATACCTGGTGCAGTGGCAAACGCCGGCCGGCTGGCAATCTCAGATCGCGGGTGCGCGTACGCCAGGCATGATATGGCCCAATGGCGCGACCAGCGTCGCGGTGCGCAGCTTCACGCGGACCGGAATGTTGAGCCCGGTGGCGTGGTTGGAACGATGATTGTTCTACGAGAACTGTGCCCGCTTAAACCGGTGAACCCAGATAGGTTGCAGATCATCGGGGAAAACCAAACCCAACCCGAATTCTGAAACCTTTGCTTTCCCTCGCCTCCAAATTTGAATAAATCATAACACGCCATGGAAAAGCCCAGCGAATTCAAGTCCGTACTCACTCATTCCACTGCAGGACTTAAAGAGCTCATCGTTGAGCAACTCAAATTTTACCTTGCTCGCGATCCGAAAACGGCGACAAAACGGGATTGGTGGCTGGCCACGTCCAAGGCCATTCAGACGCACGTCGTCGAGCGCATGCTCCACACGCAAGAGAGTCATCACCAGGTCAACGCTCGTCGCGTTTACTATATGTCGCTCGAATTTTTGATGGGCCGGCTTTTTACGAACAGTTTGTTGAGTGCTGGCGTATTTGACGAGGTCGAGGCCGCGCTCAAAGAACTCGGGTACGACACAGAAACGTTGCGGCACGAAGAATATGACATGGGCCTCGGCAATGGCGGCTTGGGACGGCTCGCCGCGTGTTTTCTGGATTCGCTGGCCACGCTGGATCTTCCGGCAATCGGATACGGTATCCACTATCAATACGGCCTTTTTAAACAGGAATTTCGCAACGGGCACCAGGTCGAACTGCCCGACGCGTGGCTAACCTACGGGACTCCTTGGGAAATTGTCCGGCCGGAGCACACCATGGAGATCGATATTTATGGCCACGTCGAAAATATTTTCGACGATCGAGGCAACTATCGTCCGCTGTGGACAGGCACCAAAAAACTTCGCGGAATTCCCTATGACATTCCGGTGCCGGGATATGGCACCAACACCGTCAATTACCTCCGCCTTTGGGAATCCCGCGCGTCGTCCGACTTCGATTTCGAGGCATTCAACCGTGGCGGCTACGAAGAGGCGGTCCGTGAAAAGAATGCCAGCGAGACTATCTCGAAGGTGCTTTATCCCAATGATAACACTGAAAGCGGCAAGGAACTGCGGCTGGCGCAGCAGTACTTCTTTGTTGCGTGTTCTCTCCGCGACATAATCCGCAGATTTAAGAAGGACAACGACGACTGGGAGGTGTTTCCCGAGAAAGTTGCCATTCAGCTCAATGACACTCACCCGGCGGTCGCTATTGTCGAACTCCAGCGCCTGCTGCATGACGATTTTGGGCTTCCCTGGGAGAAGGCGTGGTCCATCGTCACCCGCACTTTTGCCTATACGAACCACACGCTTCTTCCGGAAGCGCTGGAAAAATGGAGCGTCCCTCTTTTCCAGAAAGTACTCCCGAGGCATCTACAGATCGCGCTTGAAATTAACCGCCGCTTTCTTCTCGAGGTCGAGCAGTTCTGGCCAGGGGACGTAAACAAGAAACGAATCCTATCGATAATCGAAGAAGGCCATACACAGATGCTCCGGATGGCGAATCTGAGCGTCATCGGCAGCTATTCCGTCAACGGCGTCGCTGAGCTTCACACGAAATTGCTAAAACGCGACCTTTTCCCGGAATTCGACGAGTTCTATCCCGGTAAATTTAACAACAAAACCAACGGCATCACGCCGCGCCGCTGGCTCCTGGCATGCAATCGCCGGCTCAGCGACCTCATTACCAGCAAAATTAGCCATGGTTGGGAACGGGACCTCTACAAATTGCGCGCTCTCGAGGCATTCGCGGATGATGCGCAGTTCCAGGCGGACTTCATGGCGGTTAAACGCGCCAACAAGGTTGACCTGGCTAAGATGATCAAAGTTCAATGCGGCGTAACGGTGAACCCAGACGCATTGTTCGACGTGCAGATCAAGCGTCTGCACGAATACAAGCGTCAGCATCTTAACCTGTTGCATATTCTGGCCCTCTACCGTCGTCTGCTGCAGGATCCGACTCTGGATATCGCGCCGCGCGTCTTTATTTTTGCCGCGAAAGCCGCTCCCGGCTATGCCATAGCGAAGACAATTATCAAGGCCATCAATTCGGTTGCCGCTCTGATTAACAACGACACGAGAATCAACGACCGGTTGAAGATTGTGTTCATGCCTAACTACCGCGTTTCCCTCGCGCAGCGGATTGTCCCGGCGGCAGATCTTTCCGAGCAGATTTCGACTGCCGGCAAGGAGGCATCCGGGACGGGGAACATGAAGCTGGCTCTTAACGGAGCGCTGACGATTGGAACGCTCGACGGGGCCAACGTCGAGATCGGCGAGGAAGTCGGTTCAGATAATATCTTTATTTTTGGACTAACAGTTCCCGAAGTCACCGAACTCGTGAACCAAGGGTACAAGCCTGCCGATTACTATGATGCGGATGAAGAATTGCGGTCCGTCGTCGACTGGCTGGGCAGCAACTATTTCACTCCCGACGAACCCGGCGTGCTGACGCCTCTGCGCGACAACCTCTACTATCACGACCCGTTTCTCGTGCTGGCCGATTTCCGCGCTTACTCGGATGCCCATATCCGGGTGGATGCTTTGTTTAGAGACAAGGCTCTTTGGGCAAAGAAAGCCATCTTTAACACGGCGCGAGTCGGCAAGTTTTCCAGCGACCGGACGATCCAGGAGTATGCGAAGGACATCTGGAAGCTCAATCCAGTGAGTGTCTAACCTCACGACTCCTTCGTTTGACGGAGTGCGTCCTGCCTAAGGTGGGCTGCGATGTTTTCTGCCGTTTTTCTGCGCCAATTCAAAGTTAACATTTACTAATGACCCGATTCTCTGTCCTGCCGCTCTGGAAAGTTACCCGCCAATTGGCCGATGTGGCTGCAGGACGGACAGCGCCAGATTTGGTAATTACCGGAGCGCGCGTGCTTTCCACGTACACCGAAAGGATACACGCGGAGAAAGAAATATGGATCTCCGCCGGGCGTATCGCGGCAGTCAAACCGGCAGGGAGCTTTAGGGGATCCACAGCTGTTTACGATGCGGTTGGGGGAATCCTGGCTCCTGGGTTGGTCGACCCGCATGTGCATATCGAGAGCAGTATGGTGACAGCTTGCGCGTACGCGGAGGGTGCGCTGCTCAACGGAACGACCACGATATTTTGTGATAGCCACG
Source organism: Chthoniobacterales bacterium (assembly GCA_036524675.1). Taxonomy (GTDB): domain Bacteria; phylum Verrucomicrobiota; class Verrucomicrobiia; order Chthoniobacterales; family DASVRZ01; genus DATDAW01. The sequence goes on from DATDBU010000074.1 coordinate 7,932, forward strand.
AAATCGGCAATGTGTGCGATGTCGATGGCATTGAGTGGATGCTCGAAGACGCCAGGCAGGCGCCACTCTCCGTTTATCTGACAGTTCCCAGCACAGTTCCAGCCACATCGTCGGTGTTCGAAACAGCTGGCGGCGATTTGGTTCCCGAAAAAATTGGGGCGCTTTTTGATAAATGGCCGGAAGCGTTGTCGCTCGGGGAAAAGATGGATTTCGTGCAGGTAACTTTGGGCGATGAGCGTAGTCATGCGATCATCGCCGAAGCGTTGAAGCGGGGACGCCCGGTTTGCGGGCATGTTTACGGACGGGAATTTGTCGCGGCATATGCGGCGAGCGGGGTGACGGACACGCACGAGGCGATTGACCGGGACATTGCCGACGACATGCTGGAAGCCGGCATCTGGGTCTTCTTGCGCGGGGGAAATCCGGCGACGCCCTGGCACAGCCTGCCCGAGGCGGTCAAGGCCGTGACCGAGCTGGGTGCCTCGACCAAACGCGTTTGCGTGTGTACCGACGACCGGGATGCGGATGACTTGTTTCGGTTCGGCATGGATTGGGTGACGCGGCAGTTGCTCGTTGCGGGGATCGAGCCGGCCCAGGCGTGGAGTATGGGATCATTGCACCCAGCGACGCGGTATGGGCTGGATGGTGAGTTTGGCGCATTGGGGCATTCGCGACGGGCGGATATCGTTCTGCTAAACGATGCGTTGGAAGTGCAAAACACGTGGTATGGCGGGGAATTGCTGGTGGAAAATAGGAAAGTGACGTCGCGTCTGGATGCGGCCTTGTCAGCCCCTTACCAATATCCTCCCCGGGCCTATCGAACCGTCGTTTTGCCTCCTGCCGAATCACTCAAATTGACGCCTGATCTGCCGGAGCAACCCGCCGTTGCCAATGTGATCCGGACAGCACTGCCGGGTATCCTGCTGTTTCACGAAAAGGTCGATATCGATCCGACCGGGAAAACGTGGGACGCTGTTCTGTCGGAATACGAGCTATGCTTTGTCGCGGTCGTTGAGCGTTATGGAAAATCGGGCGGTGTCGGGCATGGCCTGTTACAGAATTTCGGGCTGAAGTCGGGCGCTGTGGCGAGCACGGTTGGCCACGACGCGCACAATTTGATCGTAGCCGGAACGAATGAGGCGGATATGCAAGTGGCTGTGAAAACGCTGCGCGAAACCAACGGCGGAGTGGTCGTGGTGCGCGAAGGCGCGGTAATAGCGTTGGTGGAACTGCCGATAGCCGGTTTGCTTTCGGATAAACGTGCAACCGTCGTGGCAGCAGAAACAATCGCGCTGAAAAAAGCGTGGGAGGAAGCGGGCTGCACGCTGCCGTACATGGGATTCAACTTGATCCCGCTGTCAGTGATTCCGGAGATACGGATCACGGACAAGGGGCTCGTTTTGGTGCCTGAGCTGGAGATCGTGCCACTGTGGGAAGACAGGACATGAGTCAGAAATCGGAATGCAGAATGCAGAAGTGAAATCGTTTTTCATTCTGCATTCTTACTTTGTATTGACGGGCGCTAGGACGCATCGGAAGCCATACGTGGGGTCGTGTTCGGTGCGGTCGATCACATTGCGATAACTGGCAAGCAGTTCAGTGCGCTTCTTGCTTGTATAAGACCCGCCGCGGAGAACGCCCCAATCGCGATTTCCGGCGTTGTAACTATCCAGACACCACTCCCAAACGTTGCCTCCGAGGTCATACAGCCCCAAGGCATTCGGGGAAAAACAGGCAACGGGTGCCGTTCGTTCAAAACCATCCACAGCACCCCCAAAATTGCCTGCATCGTGAGGTGGCGGCCACGCTTTGCCCCACGGAAACAAGTTTTTCAGACGTCCATCGCGGATTTCCGGCGTGTCTCCGCCTTCATCAGGCATCAGTGCGGCCAGGCTCCATTCGGCGTCAGCGGGCAGCCGGTATTCGAAATTGTTGCCGATGAATCCCGCCGAACGCTCACGGTCGGTAAGCCAGCGGCAAAACGCCATGGCTTCTTCCCAATTGACGTTTGTAACGGGATTGGCGGACATGCCTTCCTGCGGTGTCCCCGCCGTGTCGGTCGTCTTGGCGTATTGTTGGTAGGAACCCACCTCCGTCTCGGTGATTGCGATCCAGATGTCGCCAAGCGGAACAAACTTCATCCCGAGCGAGTTGTTGAACGGTTTTCCCGGCTCGGTCCTGCCGTGTTTTTCCAAGCGCACTGCCAGAAACGACTGAGTCGAAGCGTTGATCTTGCCTTCAATGGTCGTGTCGCGAAATCCGGGTTTCCGCAAAACAAAGTGAACAATGCCGGGTGTAAGATCCTCGATGAGCAGGGGAGTTTCGCCGATCTCGAGGCCGTCGCGGATGACGGTGGCTCCTGATGGCGCACTGGTAATTTTTGCGCTGCCCTTGGCAAAACGAAGCACGATGCTCAGCGGTTCGCCGCTCGTAACATTCACGACCTGTTCGAGGCTTGACGTGGCAAGATGGGCCGTTACGCGGTACGTGCCTGCGGGCAGATTCTTCAGGACGAGTGGTTCCGGGGAGTCGTGTCGGACAGGTTTTTCGAGTCCGGCAGGCTCGATCGGGCCGTCGAGAGAAATTCGTCCCCCGGCAGGCTGCGTGCGGATTTCGATACTTCCGTGACTGCGTTGCAGGGTGATGTCCGTGATCTTGATATTCTTCCCGCCAGCAACCGTTATTCGACGATCGACGGGGCCAAAGCCCTCGCGCATCACGTGGAGATTGTGAGTTCCTGGTTCGATATTGCGGAAGCGGGCAGGACTGGTGAGCACGGTGGTGTCGAGAATAACTGTCGCGCCCTTCGGCGATGCGGTGACCTCTATGTCAACCGGCGTTCCAGGTGCGTTATCCGGGCTAAAAACGATCCGGACGATCCCAATCGAAGCGGCGGCCAAGATGCAAGCGATGACGATTCCAGTGGAGCTCTTCTTTTGAGCGGGCGCGATGATTTCGCGCAAGTCCGCTTCCATTTCGAAGGCGCTTGCATAGCGACGGTTGGCGTCACGGGCGCATGCTTTCAGGAGGATGGGGTTTAACTCCAAAAGCGTTTTTTTGTCGGGGAATCTTTCAATGTCTTCGGGCAGCTCTGGGAAGTCGAGCCGGTCGCGCCCCGTAGCCAGTTCGTAGAGAACCTTGCCGAGGCTATACAGGTCGGCTGCGGGCGTGCCGGGGCCCTCTGGCGGCACGTAGCCTTCGGTTCCGACGAATGTCTGCTGGCCCGTGGCTGCAACCAGACCGATGTCGGCAATTTTAGGCCTGCCTTCGACGAAAATGATGTTGGCGGGTTTAATGTCACGATGGGTGAGGCCGTTGTCGTGAAGTTCACCAAGCGCACCGGCAATGGAGGCGCCCAGTTCGACGATCTGTTTTGTAGGTAAACGATGCTGTTTTTCGAGGTCACTACGAAGTGTGCGGGGCGTATAACCGTTCCAATCGATATTTTCCTGGTCAGCACCGGCCGAGACGTCGTCGGCAAGTTCCATGATGTAGTAAAAAAAAGCATCATTTACGTCGCGACCGACATGAAGGACGTCCACGAACCCTGGATGCTCGCGCGAAAACGGTTCAAACCCCGACATTCCGTCGAATTCGCGTTGAAACGACCGCTCATCGTCAAATGTGGATCGGTAGACGATCTTGACTGCTCGAAGGGCGCCCGTTCGGCCACGAGCGAGCCAGATTTCACCGAACGCGCCGCTTCCGATCATCCGTAATACGTCGTGATCCGGGATAACGGGAGGGGAGTCCATGGGGGAAATTCTTGCCGCTGACTTTTGCTCCACGGTCGACGACTAAAAACCGCAAAACAATGGGCATTCTATCCGCCACGCTCCATCCGCTGCACTTCGCGTTTCAGCATTCGGCTAATCCGGTGCCTGATGAGATACACTTGGGCGACGTTGACGCCGAGATCTTCGGCGACCTTTTGCGCCGGCCATTCCTTGAGTACGTAACAATCGAAAATCTGAAAGTGCCGCGGTTCGACGCGCAATTTTACTTTTTCGAGCGCGGTCTGGAGCATTTGTTCGCGCCAGTCGCGTTCCCAGTCTGCTTTGAATTCATCCGGTTGTGGTTCCGGAAAACGTTCGATGGCTGAGGTGCCGTCTTCACCGTCAAAACCCTGGATATCCAGTTCTTCGGGACGCCGTTTTCGAAATTGATCCGCGATTCGCCAGCGCGTGATGCAAAGCAACCAGCCTTTGAATGAGCCTGCGGTCGGATCATACCGGAATTTTCCGATATTTTTCGCAACAGTGATGAGCGTTTCCTGGACAACTTCCTCTGCTTCCGCCTCCCGAAGCCCGGCACGGACAGCGGCATTCCAGATCAGATTGCGGTACATGCAAAAAAATTCATGCCACCGTCGTTGATCATCCTTGTCTGTGAGCCGGCTGATAAGGCTTTGCCGGGTGGGGAGAAACGTGGAGTGGAGGGGAGTCATGGAGAGTCGAAGTCTTAAATCCGAAAAACTTAAGGCTTACAAACTTAAACTCCTCAAAAATACGGAGCCGACGGGGCTCGAACCCGCAACCTCCGCCGTGACAGGGCGGCGCTCTAACCGATTGAGCTACGGCTCCAAAATCCTGGAGGGCTCGGAAACTAGGCCGGGCAATTGAAGAGGGCAACGAAAAAAATTGAAAAAATGCAGGGCCTTTTGGTCCTGCCCAGAACATTGCTCGTTTCCGGTTCAATAGGACCGTCGATTGGCAATGATGCCGTCGGCGATCTCTTGGGCGAGGCGCGCGCGATAGCGGGATTTCAAAGCCAAGCTCGCGTCGTAGCGATTGGTCAAAAAGCCGCATTCCACGAGCACAGCCGGCACGCGTGTATTGCGGAGAACGAAATACCGCCGGGAGCGTATTTGGCGATCCGGTGCGCCAAGTTTGCGCGTGAGCCGGTGATGGATACTGGCAGCGAGGCGGCCAGCGCTACCGTAGTAGTAAGTTTCGACGCCCCGTGCGTCGCGATTGGCCGCTGAGTTGAAGTGAATGCTGACGAAAATTGCCCGCCGCTGCGCGTTGGCAATGGCGCACCGGACTGAAAGCGGAACGAAAACGTCGTTGGTGCGTGTCATCACGACATGGAATCCAGCTCTGCGGAGTTCGTTGCGCAATCGCAAGGCGACATCGAGAGCGACGGTTTTCTCGGTGACGTAATTCGTGCGAATTCCTCCGCGATCGTGGCCGCCGTGCCCCGCATCAATGACTACGGTGTCGATTCTCGCTTCAGCCCTGTCGACCCACCCCAAAAACAGCAACGCGGAAAAAAATAGGATACAAAAACGGAAAAAAGCGGAAGCCGGTTTCATTCGAAAAAATCCCGGCTGGCGTCGATCCTGCCGGGTGAGGGATATTTCGAGGTTCCATCGGGGAGCGTCAAGGTCGGGAATCCTCATTTTGAGATTGTTGGCACCGGACGAAAACCGGCATCCTCGTTGGTATGACAGCTGTGCCGCAGAACACGATCGCGATCGTTTACGATTACGATCAGACACTGAGCCCGAATTACATGCAGGACGACGTGTTGTTCCCAAAATTTGGGATCAGCCCACCCAAATTTTGGGCGCACTGTGACGCACTGGTCCATGATCAGGGTTTCGACAATGAATTGGCCTATATGAAGGCGCTCCTGGATTATCTGGGAATGGACCGCCCGACGAATGCCGATTTGTTCGAAATGGGAAAGGGGTTGCGGTTTTATAGGGGTTTGCCGGAGATGTTCGAAGAATTCAAAATGGGACTGATTTCACCTGAACAGGAGGCGCTTGGAATTCATGTGGAGCATTACGTGGTATCTTCCGGATTGAAAATGCTCATCGACGGCAGCCGGTTGCGGCCGTATCTGCGGGCGGTGTTTGGCTGCGAGTTTGCAGAGGATGATCATGGCCGGATTACATTTCCCAAGCGTGTCATTTCTCATACGCAGAAGACGCAATACCTTTTCCGCATCAACAAGGGACTGCTCAACATTTCTGAAGACGTGAATGACCACATGCCGGCCGACCTGCGACCGGTGCCGTTTACAAATATGATTTATGTGGGCGACGGGCCGACTGATGTGCCGTGTTTTACGATCATGAAACGGTATGGAGGGCATGCCATTGCGGTTTACAATGCTGATGACGCGACGCGGGCGAGCTTTAAGAAATGCTACCAACTTGCGACGCACGCCGATCGGGTGAAGCATATGGCTCCTTCGGACTACCGCGCCGGAAGCCATTTGCGGCTGTTGCTGGAGGAGATGGTCCGTGAGATCGCCACGCGCATCGCCACCGAACGCCGTGCTGCCGCGGAAGCGGCAACAGTGAGGGGGCCCAAGTTTTGAATCGTTTGCTTTTTATGCCGTCCGACGCCACATCGCCATTCGAAACAAATGCGACTCCGCTGAAGCGTCTCTGCCTTTTTTCGATCCTTTGAACATGATCACCCGACGTGCCGCCATTAAGAATACGCTCCTTGCAGGGGCCGCTTTTTCATTTTTAAATTCCTCCGAAGAAAGTACCGCTCAGACTTCGACTGCCATACCCGAGGCGGTGGACGGTCCTTTCATTTTGCCTCCACTTGGATACGCATATGACGCGTTGGAGCCATACATCGATGCGAAAACGATGGAGATCCACCACGACAAACACCACGCGGCCTACGTCAAAAACCTCAATCTCGCGGTTGCGAAGCTTCCTGGGGAACAGCAGAAATGGTCAGTTGAGGACTTGATTACACGGTTGAGCCAGATCCCTGAGACGGAAAGAACCGCCATCCAAAACAATGGCGGAGGTCATTTCAATCATTCGCTTTTTTGGGCAACCTTGAAAAAGGACGGCGGCCGAGCCGCTGGCCTGCTTGGTGACGCGATCAAAGCAAAGTTCGGATCGTATGAAGATTTTGAGAAGCAGATTACCGCAACCGCGATGAAGGTCTTCGGCAGTGGATGGGCGTGGCTTAGCTTGAGTCCGGAAAAAATGCTTCTTCTGGAATCCACTCCGAATCAGAATAGTCCCATTGCAGGCGGAAACCAGCCCCTGCTCGGGATCGATGTCTGGGAACATGCCTACTACTTGAAATACCAAAACAAACGCGCCGATTACGTCGCCGCACTGCTCAAATGCATTAATTGGGATGTCGTGAGCGGACGTTTCGCAAAATTCACGGCTTAATCAGGACTGTTGGATACCCTCGACTAATGGTCGTCCCGTGACATCATTCCAGTGCATGGAAACTTCTGCCCCTGCCAACCAGTCATCGCTGGACATCCCTTTGGGAAGCCTTATTTTTCTGAGCCGCTGGCTGCAAGCGCCGCTGTATCTAGGGCTGATCGTGGCGCAAGGCGTGTATGTCTATCATTTCTTTGTCGAGCTCTGGCATTTGGTCTCCGGCGTTGCGGAGTGGGCAAAGACGTTCATAGCCCTTGGAACTGAGAATAACCCCGATTACAGGGCGGTAATGTGGCAGGTAATTGTCCACCTTACCTTTGTTGCCTCCGCCTTGCTCCTTGCATGGACGGATCGCGTTTCCACCCAAACAGCCACGGAGGTTCGTGCTGAACACTGATACTGCTGCCAAAGAGACGAAAACCGGCGAAGAAAACGACCCCAAACCGGAACCGAGGCGTTTGTCCGAGGAGCTGCTGGACGTCTCGCGACGGTTTGAGACTTCAGAAGTCCATCTACGGGATTTAATGGGTGGTTTGGATGGGCGTGTCTATACGCTCGTCCTCGTCCTGTTGTCGCTGCCATTCTGTCAGCCAATCGCGTTGCCGGGACTTTCGACACCATTTGGCGTGGTTATCGCACTTTTTGGGCTGCGGTTCGCGTTCCGCAAAAAACCGTGGCTTCCCAAAAAACTGCTCGATGTGCGCATTCCACGGAAAATTTTTCCGGCGGTCCTCAGGGCTGGAGCAAGGATGATTGGCCTCCTCGAAAAATTGCTGCACCCGCGGTTAACGTGGCTTTTTGAGTACCGGATCACGCAATTTCTGAGTGGCATGGCCATTTGCACATGTGGCGTTTTCCTCCTGTTGCCTCTACCAATCCCGTTTTCAAATCTGATTCCGGCGTTCGCGGTTATCCTGATTGCCGCCTCAAATTCTGAGCGTGACGGCGTTATGCTCAGTGTCGGCGGCGTCGTCTTCGCGATCACCCTTTTGTTTTTTGGCGGCCTGTTTTTCGGAGGAAAGGAATTCGTCGGCTGGGTCCGGGACAGCTTCAAAGGCATGTTCGATCCCGGCGAGCAAGGGATGAAAGTCGGGGAGTAGGGGAGAGCCGGGGCTACGCAAGTACGTCGGCCAAAAACCGGTCCCGGAAGTCATCGGTCAGCTGTCGCTCCGATGCTTCCGCCGGATACGTATAATGGCCGGCGCTCGTCACACAAAGCCTTTTGGTGGAAGGGGTTGCATTGAAAATTGAAAACTGCCCCGGTGGCGGAACCGAAGGATCGTAGAGCGCTGCCATGATGCCCAACGGCCTTTTAAGGAACCGGGCTGCAATGGCGGAATCAAAATATTGCAGCACCTTAAGCACTTCCGGATTTCTCAACCAATGATCACGGATCACTCTGCCGCTTCCCCAGCATTGCATCTTCACGCGCAGAGGGTGGTTCCCGAAGCTGGGTACTTCAACCCAACCCGCGCTGAAACGGTCGTCCCAAGGAAGCATCAGCGTGCCGATGCCCCCGCCAAAGCTCGCTCCGACATAGACGATGCGTCCGATTGTCTCCGGAAAAAGAGTCAGGATCGCCGAGGCTGCGCCCCACAAATCCGCCGCATTGCCACCATGCACATAGGTTTCCCGGGAGTGAATGCCCCAGACCACGTGGTCGAAAGAGCTGTTTTTGAGCATTCCATTGACCGGACTCCGCGCCAGCCCTCGCAGACAGGGAAAAAGAGCTACTGCATCCTGTCGCGGAATTTCGGCTCCGGACGCGCTGTAGCGGCCTCCGTATCCGTGACCGATCACGAAAGCGCATTTTGGCTTTTCGAGCCTCGGAATCGCCAGCCAGCCAGAGATGATCACACCGCCGAAAGCCCGATAACGGATTTCATGGATGAAATGCGTGGCGTCCTGACCGACTCGCCGCGAAATGACGGGTTGAGGCGCCACTTTTCGTGCTTCGGCGTAAAACTGACGCCAGAAATCCGCAAAATCTGCCGCGGGCTCAGGAGGATCAATTTTCAACAGGTCATCAAATTGGTAGCCGTAAGCGGGATCAAATGGCGCATCACATGTGAATTGCGGCATCTTGAAATCGCCGCGGGCCGAAAAAATGTGATCTTGCATCAAACGCCTTTTAGTTTTCTTCGAAATTGCGCAGGATTGCCAGCACATTGGGAGCTTTGCGCACGGCTTTCAAAAGAAGCGTCCTCGCAGGGTTTCCTGCGACGAATTCGATGTCGATGATTCCGTGTTGTTCCGGCGAAAGCTGCAGTTTGACTGGACCTTCCAGTGATAGCGTTTCAGCGCTTTCCGGCTTTGCCACATTGAATTTCAACACCTGGCGATCGGTTACCGCATAAAAGGTGCGTTTGGCTGCGAGCCATTTCCAGAACGGCAGGGTCAGCATCACAAGGCCTGCCAAAAACATCACGACGCCAATTCCCGCAAAAGCGAACGGCTCCCAGGCTGGATAAATCCCAACAGCCGCCTTCGGCCAGCGCAGGCCGCCGGTTACCTGCCACAACCAGCCGAATGTAAAAACCGTCCACGGAACGGCAAAAACGTACACTAGAAATGATCCAGCCACCAAGCGCCATACCACAGGTTTGCCGAACCACAAAACCCGCTCGCCAGGTTCCACAAACCGCAACATCGCACGGTTGTTATCCATAAGGTCACATTTTCTCTGGTGCACTCTGAGAAGGCAAGCGTTCTTACTTGAACCTCGCCGAAGACGGGTCTTTTATTGAACGCGTCCTCTGCGACCGTCCGTTAGTGTAAAACTTCCAACAGCCAGATTCTACTTATGGGCTTACTAGACTTCATCAAAGGTGAACTTATCGAGATCATTGAATGGACCGACGACTCGCGGGACACCCTCAGTTTTCGATATCCGGACGACGATAAGGAAATCAAGAACGGCGCGCAGCTGATCGTTCGTGAATCGCAGATCGCTCAATTCGTTTACCTCGGGCAGTTCGGCGACACCTTTGGCCCCGGAAAACATACGCTTACCACCGAGAATATTCCGGTACTTACCACGCTCAAAGGCTGGAAATATGGCTTCCAAACGCCCTTCAAGGCCGACGTTTATTACGTCACCACCCGTCTTTTCACCGGTAACAAATGGGGAACATCCAATCCCGTCATGTTGCGCGACAACGACTTTGGTATTGTGCGGGTCCGCGCCTTCGGCACCTATGATTTCCGGATTGTCGATCCAAAGATTTTCCTGAAGGAAGTCGCTGGATCGGATCAGAATTTCCGGTTGGATGAATTTGCGGATACCATGCGCTCGCGCATCGTCAGCGTTTTCACGGATGCGCTCGCAACCGCAAAGCTGCCCGTGCTCGACGTGGCCGCCCGCTACGGTGAGCTTGGAGAAGCGCTACTGCCTTTGCTTAACCCGGTGGTTCAGGCTAAATACGGTCTCGAGATCACCTCGTTTATCCTGGAGAACGTCTCTGTTCCGCCCGAAGTCGAGCAGGCGATCGATAAACGTTCCAGCATGGCCGCCGTCGGGAATTTGAACGATTACGTGAAGTTCCAGATGGCCCAAGGCTTGGAAAAGGGCGGCGGCGCGGGAAGCGTTGGGGCTGAAATGGCCGTGGGTCTCGCCATGGCCAAGCAAATCGTCGAGAGTCAGCAAACAACACCGGGCGTTCCGCCGCCACTCCCTACGCAGCCGTCTGCGGGGACTCCTCCTCCTCCACCGGCCTCTGGTCTGCCAGAACTACTCAGCCCCGGCGAAGCCGCTCAGCTGCTGGGTGTTACCGAGGCGGACGTGATCGCCACTCTGGAAGCCGGTGATTTGAAAGGGAAAAAAATTGGTGCCACATGGCGGATCACAAAGGCAGCCGTGGAACAATTTTTGAATAGCTGACAGATTTTCATAGCAAGGTAACAAGGAAGAAAACGGGAGCTTCAACCCGTTGCCTTTGTAGCTTCCCTGACTCACTTCGCCCTTGGGTGAGCCGAGTCGTAAACTTTTTTCATCCGTTCCGTCGTCACGTGTGTGTAGATTTGAGTCGTTGAAAGGCTGGCATGCCCCAATAGACTCTGTACGCTCCGCAGATCTGCTCCATTATCGAGCAAGTGCGTGGCGAAGGAATGGCGCAATTTATGCGGACTGATAGTCACCGGGATGCTTGTCTCGCGCAGATATTTTTTGAGTAACAACCACACCGATCGCACATTGATCCGTTTGCGCTGTTTGTTGATAAATAGCGGTCCGCTCCGGACGTTTGCTTCACTCTGATATTTCGAGATAGCTGTCAACGCCATGGCTCCCACGGGACAAATCCGCTCTTTCGAACCTTTCCCAATCACCCTCACGGTCTCGGAATAAGGATCCAGATCGGCAACATTCAGGCCGGCCAGTTCCGATATCCGCAAACCGCTTGAGTAGAACAACTCCAAAATAGCCACATCGCGTGCAGGCATCCACGCTGGCGCCTGCTTGGTAAGCGGCAATTTCAATGGCACGGCGAAAAGCTCTTCGATCTGCTGTATCGTTAACACGACCGGAAGTCGCCGCCCCATTTTTGGTAACTGCACCTCCTTGACCGGATTCGATTTGAACCCGTGGCGCTCGATCAAAAATCGGAAAAAACTCCGGTAAGCAGCAAACAGCAGCCGAATATAGGCCCGCGCTGCCTCCGCTTTCATTAGTTCCAGCAAAAACACGCGGAAATTCTGCGTGGTGGCCTTGTCCCAGCCTTGAAAATTTGGGCGGTCGCGGAATTTTGCGAGCGCCTCCCCGTAAGCCTTCAGCGTTCGCGGCGACGAGTTCCGTTCCACGTCCATGTATTCCAGGAACGCGTCCTCCAGCCGCTTATCGCGCGCTTTAATCATCGCTTTTGTCTCTGGCATGGTCGTGTTCTAAATCCTACATCTTGTACTCTGCGTTCTTAATTTTTAATTTTTAATTCTTAATTCCTCAATCGTTCCATCCCGAACGGATCATGTGAACGGCGATTGCTGCCAGCAGCAGCGCGGTCATTTTTGAGGCGGCGCGCATTGTTGTGGCTCCGAGAAAACGCTTAAGCGGTTCGCCGAAACGGAGAGCGACGTACACCAACGCGAGATTTACCGCCAGACCGGCGAGAGTCATCGGCACGCCGACGGTGTCCGATAAAGTTAGCAACGCTGTTAACATCGCCGGTCCCGCGATAAGTGGCATCCCGAGCGGGACAACCCCGAAGTCTGGATGATCCTGCGACTGATGTGGCTTTGGCGCAAGGATATCCTGGACTGCCAGCACGAGCAGAATGAGTCCACCGGCAATCTTGAAATCCGCCACGCCGATCCCTAGCGCGTGAAAAATAAACTTCCCGAGAAAGATGAATCCGATCGCAACCAATGCCGCCGTGAGCGTTGCCTGAAAAACGACCCGTTTCCGGTCCTTCGTTGGCACGCTCTCGGCCATCGACAAAAATACGGGGACCAGTCCCACGGGATCGAGCGCCACAAAGAGCGGAATGAAAACGAGCAAAAACGATTCGATCCAGGCAGGCATGCGTCTTGAATGAATGAGACGACGGAAGAAACCTGAAATCCGAGTAAAAACCAATCCGTAAAATGCGTCCGATGACCAGCTTTCAAGAAGTTGCGTCCGGCTGACAAGAGCGAAAAACCGGTTGGGCGGTTTCGATCGATGAAACCGCCTGCGTTTGGAAACGCGAATGTATCGCACCCTTTCAGGATGCGCCGTCGGAGGCTGCTGGGTTCAGCGTTCCATTCCGATGAGATCGGAATGGAAGGTTAGACGACCTGCCCATAAATAACAAAGCCTGCCGGAGGAACAGTCAATGACACGGCTTTACCGTTTCGCTCCGTGACCGGCAGGAGCGTCCCGATCTGGGCTGCGTCGGTGGAGTACAGGCACCGGAATTGGCTGCCGCCGGCGTTGAGCCCGTTATCGACCGTAACCCAGGCGTTGCGCGGATTATCGTAGTCGGTGTTAATCGCACACAGCATTTCTTCGTCGGCGAATATCCGGGACCACGGCACGACTGAACGGATTTCATTGCCGAACAACCTGGGCAATCCAAAGTGCACGCCGTCGCCGGAAATTTCGCGAAGATACTGGCGCCCACGCCGCAACGGCAGCCGTTGATGGCGCAATGCGCACACTTTCGCGAATTCCGTATACACGCGGCTTTGCTCATTGAAAAAGTGCCGGCCCTGGCTTTCCAGTGATCCGAAGCGCCCTCCGAACATGCACTCCCGGAGGAAAAGGTCGTTGCCATCGCGGTCCGCGATCGCGTGTCCGTTGAAGAACTGTTCCGAGCCATAGTAAACACACGGAATGCCAAGAGTGGTCGCGTTCAGGGCCAGAGCGTTGAATACTACCATCCAGCCACGATCATGGGCGCAGAACCTGGCCTTAATCCTGCCTTTGCGCACTTGGTCGTGGTCGTCGAACATCGTGACAACACGGTCCCTGAACCATGTGTGAGATTCTTTGCCGATCAGAAGTGAATTGCGAAAGAGGTTAAAGTAGTCATCGGGATTCCGGTAGCCTTTGACGAGATACTCCAGCTTGTCGGGAATGTCGTCGACACCCAGAGCGGCATGTAGACCTGTCGTTTCAATGGTTTCGACGGCTCGTTGCCTCCCTCCGGTGACTTCGCCGACGAGGAAGAACTTTTCTTTTCCGATGCTCTGCGCGAATTCCTGAATGGCCGATGCAAAGTAGCGCGTCGCACCGAGGTCCATATGCTTCACGGTGTCGATGCGGAATCCATCCAGGTCGGCCACGGCGATCCAGTACTTGTAAGCGGTAGTGATGTTCTTAAGCGTCTCCGACGGTTGGTAAAAATCGGTCGGCCCAGATCCGTGATGGATGTCCTTGAGGCTCTCAAAGTCGCCTTCCCGAAACTCTGGGTCATAGTCCCAACTAGTGATCTTTCCACGTGCTGTGAATGTGGCGGGATCCTGAAGCTCCCGCGGCCAGATCGCATCGTCGGGACCGATCCTTTCCGGCTGTTTCTTGAAGGGGATGCTGGGTTGCCCATTTTTGTCCCGAAAACCCGCCACTGCGTAACCTCGTCCATCCCAACGCGGATCGAGAAAATGGTGTCCGTTTCGTTCGGTCCAATAACGGTCCGGGTTATAGGCAAAAACATCACCGGAGTGATTCAGAATAACGTCGAGAATGACCCGGATGCTGAGCCCATGGGCAGCGGAGACGAGATCGATTAGATCCTGCGTCGTGCCAAAGTGCCGATCGACAGAAAGGAAATCCTGAATGCCGTAGCCGTGATAAGTCTCCTCGAATTCGACCTGTTTAAAGATCGGGCTGATCCATAACGCAGAAACACCCAGCCGATGAAGGTAGCCGAGTTTGCTGCGCAGGCCGCGTAGCGTTCCGCCCTGCCAACCCTGTCCTTGCTGCTCCCACGTCGGCCGAGTCACATTGCCGACATCCGATAGCTGAAACAGCGGCGTCGTGCCCGTAGTAACTGGCGTCCCATCTTCGTCCCCGTAACCGCCTTTTTCTTTGCCGTCAGAAAACCGGTCCAGCATTAAAAAGTAAAGAACTTCATCCTCCCACCCAGCGGGTGACGGAAAAAACTGCCGCTGAGTTAAGGTGCGAAAATTAACCTCTCCAAGACTTTCCATAGAAAAACCTCCTCCGCACCTCACTCGCCATTATAGCGCAGGATGTCAAACGGAAAATCCTGCGTCAGAAAAATAGAACCTGGAAGACCCAAATCGTGTGAGACCGTCCGTTGCAATCCAATGGTCGCTCCTAGGGTAGTGTTAGGACTGCTGCCAAAAAGATAGGCCGTGATGATCCGGAAGGCTGTCGAGTTGCTGCGTTCAGTCACAGGAGATTTTTTGAACCGAAGAAAAGCAAAGGAGGCAAAGAAGCTTCTTAGTGTGAAACTTTGCTGTCTTCGCTTTCTTCTGTGGAGCTTCTTTTGCGTTCCCGCATCACGTCAGTCGCGTTCGGCAAAACGATTGGTAGCAGCGATCACCGCTTCGCTCATGCCAGGATCCCCGGATGAATGACCGGCGCCGTTGATGATCACAAGTTCGCCGGCCGGCCACACCTGGGCAAGTTCCCATGCCGTCACAAGTGGTGCCTCGAGATCGAGGCGGCCTTGGACCATCACGCCCGGAATGCCGGCGAGCTCGCCAGCATTCCGCAACAGGACCCCGTCCTCGAGCCATGCGTTGTGACGGAAATAGTGCGTCACGATGCGTGAATACGCCATTTGGAATGCGGGCTGCAATCGCCGGGGTTCCGGCTTGGCGTCCGGATCCCCCGACACCAGCGCCGACTCCCACTCAAACCAGTCCTTCGCGGCTTTTGCGCGCAACACGGGATCAGGATCCTGCAGAAGCTTGTAGTAGGCTTCCACGAGGTCGCCACCACGTTCAGCGATAGGGACGCCGGCTCGGAAACGGGTCCACTGCGCCGGGAACAACGGTGCTACACCGCGATAGAGCCAGTCGATCTCCGACCTCCGTGTGGTTGTCACACCGACGAGAACGATTGCAGTGACCCGCTGCGGATTTCGCTCGGCGTAAGCAATGCCTAGCGTAAAACCCCAGGAGCTACCGAACACCAGCCACCGATCGATGCGAAGGTGCTGCCGCAGGAGTTCCATGTCTGCAAGCGAGTGTTCGGTCGTGTTGACTGAGAGGTCCGTGCGAGGGTCACTCGCATGCGGTCTGCTGCGCCCACAGCCTCGCTGATCAAACAGGACGACCCGATAAGCGCTGGGATCGAAGAAGCGACGTACATCGGTCGAACACCCCGAACCGGGACCGCCGTGGAGGACGACGGCAGGTTTGCCGTCCGGGTCGCCGCAGATCTCCCAATACACAAGATTCTCGTCGCCCACATCGAGCATGCCGTGGTCATACGGTTCGATCTCCGGGTAAAGCGCTGTCATATGGTTCCGGTGCTCATCATAATCGCAGGCGGTGCTGCTCCGGCATTGTGTTGTTAGTCATTCTTTGATCGTTTGCGCGGTCGAAAAAAGCAAAGGATTCAACCGCAATCCGTCGCTAAAAAATGGCAATCCACCGCAAGACGTGCCGCGACGCGGCCCATTACCATCGCCGCCCAACCTCAATCCATCTATTCATGCCCTCATTCTCTAGTCATCGTTTGATCCTGCTTGCCGCAGGTATTTTGCTTGCTCTTTGGCCGACTTCCGCCCAGGCCGACGAAAACCTTTTCGGCTACGCTTACGGCGCCGAGACTCTGCCCAAGGGCCATTGGGAAGTTTACAACTGGGCGACTGGGCGTTTCAACAAGGGCCAAGGCACTTATCGCGCGCTCGATCTGGCTCAGGAATTTGAATATGGCATCACGGATCGCTGGCAGGCCTCGTTTTATGTCACGGAACGCGCGCATAAAATCCAAGGGAGTGCGCCGATTGAGGACGGCGAACCGGAGTATCCCGACCGTTCGTCATTCAAGTTTCAGGGTTTGCAACTTGCGACCAAGTACATGATTCTGAGTCCTTTCCAAGCCCCGGTGGGTCTTGCGGTCTACGGTGAAACGGGTTGGTCGCGCAACTTTAAGATCAGTGGTCAGCAGCAGGACGAGTACTTCTTTGAGGGCAAAATCATCCTCCAGAAAAACTTCCTCGAGGATCAATTGATTACCGTGCTGAATGTCACGGGCGAGTACGAGTTGCGGCGGTTGCGCGGGGAATCGGATCAGGACAGCGAGGTAGAGTTCGAAGTAACGAGTGGCGTGGCCTACCGCGTGGCGAGAAATTGGTATCTCGGTATCGAAGGCCGGATGCATAGCGAGTTCCCAAACAGCAATTTCGGCGATGGCTGGGAGCATTACGCGATCTTTGCCGGGCCAGTCATCCACTACGGCGCAAAACGTTGGTGGGCGACGCTCACCTGGCTGCCGCAGATCACGGGCTGGCCAAACGACCCCGAGCGCTCGAACAATCTGCACCTCGATGAACACGAGAAATACGAAATCCGGTTGAAAGTGGGCTTCAATTTTTAAATCACTCCAGCCCCCGGCCCTTCACTATGAATCCCTGGCTCAAATCCGCACTTCTATCTGCTGCCGTTTGTGGTCCGGCGGTTGCCGGTTATGGCATCACCTACCTTAGCGTCGAGCAGGCGCAGCAGGCGATTTTTCCTGGGGCCAGCTTCACCCCTGACCCACGCACGCTGACTGCCGAGCAACGCAAGGCCATCGAAAAGGCAAGCGGCGTGCCGGCGCGGCGGCCGGAAATCAAGGCGTGGCGCGTCAGCTCCGGCGGATGGTTCATTGTTGATGAAGTGCTCGGCAAGCACGAATTCATTGCCTATGCGGCCGGCATCACCGCCGAGGGAGCGATCAAGAGCATCGAGATCATGGACTATCGCGAAACTTACGGTGACGAGATCCGCGGTGCATCATGGCGTGCGCAATTCGTCGGCAAGACGAAAGCCGCACCGCTTAAGCTCGACGAAGACATCAGGAACATTAGCGGCGCGACGCTTTCTTCGCGCCATATCACTGACGGCGTGAAACGCCTCCTCGCCCTCCATGACCTTGTTCTGCGCTGATCCAACCGAAATCCGTCGGGCGCGACCGCTCCTCGGTACGATCGTCGAAATCACGGCCGAGGGATGTCAGGAGTCGGTGCTTACGGCGGCCGTTGACGTGGCGTTTGCCGCGGTGGACAAAGTGCAGCGCCTGATGAGCTATCACGATGCGACAAGCGAACTTTCGCAGCTCAATCGCGCCGCGCATCTGGGGGCGATCCTCGTCAGCCCTTGGACATTTGCCGTGCTTCGCGTGGCACAACGGCTGGCAGCGGAAAGTGATGGAGTCTTTGATGTGACGATCGCGCCGCAGCTCGCCGCTTGGAGGTATCTGCCGCAGATTTCCACAACTCGCTCCGATGAACTGCAGGCAAACTGGCGCGATGTCGAACTAAGATCAGATCGACAGGTCTTCTTTCGGCGGCCCTTGCATATCGACCTGGGCGGTATTGCCAAGGGGTTTGCTGTGGATCGCGCTGTGGAAGCCCTACTGCGCTGTGGCGTGTCGAGCGGACTCGTCAATGCAGGTGGTGATCTTCGGGCGTTTGGTCCGCGGGATTGGCCGGTGCAGATTCGTTGTCCGCATGACGGCCAGCCGGGCGGACATACCTTCGCTGTGTGCGCCGCGGCGGTGGCCACAAGTGCGACGTATTTTTCCCGCAAGAAATGGCGCCAGGGCTGGGTAAGCCCGTTGGTCGATGGCACCACGAGGCAAGCGTGCGAAGGTTCATTCAGCGTTTCCGTTTACGCCCCCACCGCTCTTCTCGCTGATGCCTTGACCAAAATAGTAGTCGTCCGCCGCGAACACGCTGCGTCAATCCTCCAGCGTTATGACGCCAGCGCCTTGCTCCTCGACGGCATCGGCCGGCGTCAGTTTGTCGCAGTTTAGGCGTCTCCCACGGACGTGTTGGCATTCGACCTCATAAACGCGCGGTCCGGCAATGCGTCTTGACGCTTGACGTCTATCCGATGCGGGGCCGATGAAATCCCTCCAATACCTTTTCCTTCGCAACTGTGCAGCGCCCCACCTTCCGTCCAAGCCGCCCCCTTAAGGCTGCCGTTTACATCAGTTTCAGCCTTCTTCTCCTGACTGGCGCCGCGTGGCTCTACGCTCAAGGACAGGTCGAAGACGACGAGTGGCGGAAAATTCCCCCGCTGCTCATGAAAATCCACGGCGGCGCCGCAATGGCCGCGCTGCTGGTTCTCGGTGCGCTCACTTCGCATGTAACTCGCGGCTGGAAGGCGGACAAGAACAGGCTTTCCGGCGTGCTATTGACGGCGGTAAGCGCGTTTCTCATCCTGACCGGTTATGGCCTTTACTATACAAGCGGGGAGGAGCTGCGCGAATGGCTCAGCCTTTGGCACGCCTGGATCGGTTTTGGCCTCGGGTTGTTGTTGCCGGCGCACGTCATAGCAGGACGACTAATCATGCGGGCCTCCCATCGCCGCCGGCATCCTGACGCGCCGCCACGCGTAGCTCGAGAATAGCGATTTCTCAGTCATCTGGCTCCCTATACAATGCTTGCGAAAGCACTCTGTGCCCAAGCTGCCGGTGGCGCACCTGAGGCTGAACGATTCTGCACAAGGGAATGCCGGCACGCATCGCTATCTACAGCAGGTGGGCGCCGGCACGGCAGTTATTGCTGCGGACAAAAGCCTCGGTGAAATAAGCACTTTGTCCCGTGCGGCAAAATGATCGGCGGCGACGATCACCGCTTCGCTCATACCTGGGTCGCTGGACGAAATGACCAGCGCCGTTGATGACCACGAGTTCGCCGTCCGGCCACGCTTGGGCAAGCTCCCATGCGGTGACGGGCGGCCCTGGACCATGACGCCTGGGATGTCGGTGAGGGACTGCGCCCGCCCAACTTGTTCAACTCTTAATTGTTTCAATTTTAGCAAAGCGGCGATGATGATAAATGATGACGTTATCATGCGAACGATTATCGATCTGCCGGAAGACCAAGCAAATGCGTTGGATGAATAGTGTAGAGTCGAGAGGATTTTTCGCGCTGAGGCCGTCAGGAGAGCTCTTGCCAGTATGCTAGCCAACCAGCAGCAGGTAAGTCGGGAAAAGGCTTTTGGAGCACGGCGAAGGAAGGGAATCGATGGTCGATAGTCGAAAAGTTCGTTCAGAATCTACGTGAGGAGTGGGAGTAGTGAGAGCGGTAATCGATAGTGACGTCCTCATCGATCATCTCCAGGAATACCAGAGGCCGAAACGGAAATTAGTAGATATAGCCAGCTGCCTTGCTCCATGGTGTCGTGGGTGGAAGTCAGTGCGCAGTGGATACTGATGAAGAGTGTGAAGCCGCCAAATGCGCTCTTCAAATCAATGGAGGGCCGCGGTCGGTCAAAGGCAATTCTTGAACAGAAGGAAGCAAAGAAAACGAGAAGCCTCCTATCCGGGAACTTTGCGGCCTTCGTTTTCTTCTGTGGGAGTTCCCCTGTTTCCTCCGATCAAGGGATCAGCGGAAGTTGTCGTACAATAGCTTCACGGTTAGCGCCAGACATACCGCGATAAAGATCGGCCGAATCAGACCGACGCCGCGTTTCATCACCAGGCCGGCGCCGAGTCGCGCCCCAACCACTTGGCCGAGACCCATGGAAATTCCCGGGCCCCAGGCCACAGCGCCTACAGGCAAAAAGACGATCAACGAAGCCAGGTTGCTGGCAAAGTTGACGAACTTCGTGTGCGCAGTCGCCTTCCGCAGATTGAACCCCATAAAGGCTACGAAGAGCATGGCCCAGAAAGTGCCCGTGCCGGGGCCGAAAAATCCATCGTAGAATCCCATACACAGCCCGGCTATCCAGGCAAACAATCCCTTGTGTACTCGGTGTGGACGATCCAATTCGCCCATCGAAGGCTGTAGAATCATGAATGTCGCCAAACCGATCAGCAGCCAGGGGATAATATGATCGAGGACTCCTGAAGAAATCTGCCGAACCGCGAGTGAGCCGATGACGGATCCCGAAAAAGTGATCGCAAAAATCAGCCAGTTTTCGCGTATCGAAACCTCACCCGCGCGTATGAAATGGACTGCCGCCGAGCAGGATCCAAATGTGGCCTGCAACTTGTTCGTTGCCAATGCCTGCACCGGTGACATTCCCATCGTCAACAGGGCCGGGAGCGTGATCAGCCCTCCGCCTCCCGCGATGGCATCCACAAAACCGGCCACCGTCCCGAATAAGAAATAGAGAAATAAAGCGAGCACCGTCTGCCATTCGTTTCTCATCGAACGCAGTCAGATGGCGACACTCTGGAACGCCTTGTCGACCAAACAAATCCGAAGATCGCAGTCATTGAAAAGAGTGCAGTGGATGCTGGTTCGGGAACGGGCGTAAATTGCTGGCGGTACGCCATGGAATTTATCGCGTCGATAGGAATATAGCTGACAATCTCAATGTCGGTGATTTGAGCTGAACCTGAGAGCACAGTCATAGAAAAAGCCCCCTGCAGATCTTGCCAAACATTCGGAAAGTTTGGTGGATAAAGCGTGATACCGCCACTAACGGCAGGCGCTATCCACGTGTGTGCGATCAGCGGTGTATCGCTTGACAAGTTTTCGAACATTTTAACTTCCAACTCGGTTCCACTAACCAAAGAGACGGCATTCCACCAAAGTTGCGCTTCGGGTCTTGATGCTGGCCACCACGGTTGAACCTCTTTGAAGGGAAGGGTGTTAAACTGATACGTATACGTCTCCCCTGCATGGAGCGTGATCCCTTGCCCCATAGCCGAATGTACGGCAACCCAAAACAGTCCAATTAAAATAGTGGTGATTGTTTTCATAAATGCCCTCTTCTTGGTTCGCGTTAGGTAGCGTCTCAACTTGGATAGCGAGCCACCCGGTGCGCATAGGCTCACGTCAACGTGTCGCACGGCGTGCCAGCTTCTGGGAAATACTCAGAATGGCCGAGACGAGTAAAGAAAATTTTATTTAAACAGGAAACTTATGCCCAGGTGCAACGGAACGCCTTTCTATTGGTATTTAGCAATACCGAGCGCGCGTATGCGGATTCCGTTGCCGGAGAATCCTTCGCCTTCGTCTGCGAAGGATTCCTCTGGGGTCACCTGGGTCTCAAGACAGAGCATCCGCGAAACCACCAATGTGCGATACCTTATAAAGGCGCGGAGTTACTAATTACTATGAACGAAAAGCAATACACGGGAGTGCAGGCAAAGACGACTCTTCTGAAAGCGTATTTGTTTGCCTGCGTAGTGGTAGTGGCGTCGGTTTGCCTCTTTGTCGCATGTGATAAGTCAGGGGATAACGCCGCCAGCTTTGGAAAAGTCGTAACTGCGTCGGAAGTAGATTCAAACAATGCGCCAACTGCATTGTCTGACACGTTTTCCACGCAGCAGCGTGTCATCTACATTGTGGCGGAAGCCAAGGAGCTTGCACCGGGTACACGACTCGCTGCGAAATGGTCGCGCGATGGAACGGTTGTGCAGATTTCCGATGAAGTAATCGCAACGCAGGGCTATCGAAACAGCAACGTAGAATTTCACATGACTCCCGGCGTCACGGGGTGGATGCCCGGTAAGTACACTGCGCAAATCATGGTCAACGGCCAACCGGGTCCGAAGACGACGTTTATCGTTAAATAACCCATGAAAAACCTTCTACACGCAATCGGAGCAGCTGTTATTCTTGTCGTCCTCGGTGGATGTGTGGTCGTGGATCAACCCTCATCGGGCGGTTCGATTGCGCCAAGCGGAAGCTCTAGCGGATCGATCAGCGGCAGTAGCCGTTAGGCGAACTCGCTGCACAGTTTCTGATATCACCGAGTCACAGGTCCTGCGCCTCGCGAATGACCGAGCACCATTAGAGAACGCCCCTCAAGTCGGATTCGGCCGCCAGTGGCTCGTTCTTTGCCGGGAACGAGCGTTGGACGTGTCGTGTCGAATGCAAAGAGCCAGCGTTTGCGACGGACATCCCCTGGCAGCGTAAAAGTAACGGAGTCGTGGTGAGCATTCAGCAAAATGAAGTAGTCATTGTCTTTGGTGCGCTTCCCGTTCACATCGCGAATCTCAGGGGCATCACCAAAGAGGAGCATGCCGAGAGTGCGCATCCAGCCTCCTTCCTCCCAATCGTTGTCCCCCATGGGTGCACCGTCTGCGCGCACCCAGCGGATATTGTTGGAAGTAGGTGCATCCTTTTCGACATAACTGCGGCGATGGAAATTAGGGTGAGATCGACGGTAATGGATAAGGCGCGATGTGAATTCGAGAAGCATCTTGCGAGATTCATCCAGATCCCAATCGTGCCACGAAATCTCATTGTCCTGGCAATATCCATTGTTGTTGCCGCGTTGCGTGCGGCTGATTTCGTCTCCGGCACAGAGCATGGGCACGCCTTGCGAGAGCATAAGCGTGGCTAAAAAATTGCGTTTCTGCCGCTCGCGCAGCTTGTTTATCTCCACGTCACCGGTGGGACCTTCAACGCCGCAATTCCAGGATTCATTATCATTGGCACCATCGTTATTATCTTCGCAGTTTGCTTCGTTGTGTTTGTTGTCATAGCTGACGAGGTCGTGAAGTGTGAAACCGTCGTGAGCGGTGATGAAGTTGATGCTCGCAGAAGGCATGCGGCCCGTATGTTCATAAAGGTCAGCGCTGCCGCTCAGGCGCGTGGCAATCTCACCGTGCATACCCATGTCCCCCTTCCAATATTTGCGCACGGAGTCGCGATATTTTCCATTCCATTCAGTCCAGTTAACGGGGAATTTACCAACTTGATAGCCTCCATCGCCGAGGTCCCAAGGTTCCGCTATAAGTTTGGTCGTCGCAATGGTGGGGTCTTGGTAAATGGTATCGAAAAAGGCGCCGAGTTGGTCGACGTCCTGGAGTTCTCGGGCGAGGGCCGATGCCAGATCGAAGCGGAATCCGTCGACATGCATCTCGGTCACCCAATAACGCAAGCTATCCATAAGTATCTGCAAACTGTGCGGATGGACCATATTCAGGGTGTTGCCGCAGCCGGTGAAATCCATGTAGTAGCGCTCATTGCCTGCGACGACCCGGTAATACGCGCGGTTGTCGATTCCGCGAAATGACAGGGTGGGGCCGCGCTCGTTTCCCTCCGCAGTGTGGTTATAAACGACGTCGAGAATCACTTCGATTCCGGCACGATGAAGGGCTTTTACCATTTGTCGGAACTCCCGTACGGACCCCATCGGCGAATCCTTACACGCAGAGTAGGTGCGCTGTGGAGCAAAAAAACCAAGGGTGTTGTAGCCCCAATAGTTGTGCAGGCCTTTTTCCTGCAGATGACGGTCATCAGTGAAGTGCTGGATCGGCATCAATTCGATGGCAGAGATTCCGAGTTTCGTTAGATAGTCGATAATCGGCTGCGAGCCTATGGCAGCGTAGGTGCCGCGCAAGTTCTCCGGCACATCTGGGTGGCGCATTGTGAGACCTTTGACATGAGCCTCGTAAATAATGGTGTTATGCCAGGGATGGCCCGGCACTTTGTCATCCTCCCAGTCGAATTCGGGGTCTATCACTACGGCTAATGGAGCAAAAGGTGCGCTGTCGCGCTCATCGAAGGACAGATCTTCCTCTTCATGTCCGATTGTATAGCCGAAGAGTGAATCGTCCCATCGGATCTCGCGGCCAATGGCCTTCGCATACGGATCAAGGAGGAGTTTGTTAGGATTGAAGCGAAGGCCGCGTTCGGGTTCATAAGAACCGTGCACGCGGTAGCCGTAGAGCTGACCGGGCGCAATTTCGGGGAGATAAATATGCCAAACGCCTGCGGTGCGTTCGCGGAGCCGGATACGTTTCGACTCCACCTCATCCTCAGGGCCGTCAAAAAAACAAAGGTCGACCGCGTCGGCGGCCTCGGAAAAGAGGGCAAAGTTTGTACCTTTTCCATCAAAGGTGGCGCCCTTCGGAAACGAGGATCCGGGCAGATATTCTTCTTCGATGGCCGGTGCTGGTATGCCGCCCTGTGTTTCCTTGGATGCCGTCATGTTTACACGTGTACGTATTTCGAAGGAAAATTGGATGTGCCAATCGCGGGGCGGCGACTTGCATGGTGAAGTGAGTCACTTTTTTGTTCGAGTTTTCGCGGTGCCAAACATTGGGAGCGCAGTCTCCCGCGCTGCGACATGGTCGACAATCGGACGAGGGTAGTCTTTTGCGATCGAAGCTCCGGCGGGCGGCGGCCTCACAAAGTTTTGGCGCTGGCACGTCGCGTAGCTCGGGCAACCAGCGCCGGATGTATTTGGGATCAAAACGCTTCGTCTGCAGCCAGGGATTCTGGATGCGAAAGTACGGCGCGGCATCTGTGCCGGTGCTTTCGCTCCACTGCCATCCGCCGTTGTTACTCGCGATATCGCCATCGACGAGGAGCCGCATAAAATGACTCTCCCCATGCATCCACCAGTGATCATGCGGCCCGTTGCGGAAAGTTCGCGCATCCCCGCGTCCACGATGAGAAATCCGGTGCGAGCCTCGTGCCACAGATTCCAGTAGGCGAGTCCAGCGATGCCTTTAGGCGTGAAGACGGCAGTCTGACTGAAAAGGGGACGAGGGTCGCCGGCTTGCGGGCGCACTTCGAACTCCAGCCAGGCTTTTCCAGGCAATTTCATTTCCGCGCGCAGACGCATCAGCCGTCCCGGGTCAATCGCTTCCACACGCCAGAAATCCAGCGCATCGCCAACGCGTACCGCGTTTGCATCCCTTCCACATTCGTACCCCACGTCCTATCGACATGCTTCCGGGAGCTCTGATCGATTACCCGCTCTGCATCCGCTGGTTTCCGGTGCGATGGCAAAGCGAGATCACCGTATGGAAACCGCCGCACCGCTTCGTGGATGTGGGCGCGCCCCTGGATCGCATGCCGGGGTCGATGACTCTCGCTACAGGAGGGCGGTGTAGCCGGCCTCTGTGAGGCCGGCCTTCGCATGCTTTCCGGTCTGAGTTTTCAAACACTGCCTGGTGCGTTTTTGCACATACGGCAGGATGTATTTCTGCGAAACGCGTGAAAGCTCAGGACGACTCTGTCTGTTATTATCCCTTGCTCTTGCTGTAAACATCGAACACGACGGCTGCCAGCAGCACGAGACCTTTGATGACCTGCTGCCAGTCGATTCCTATGCCCATGATGGACATGCCGTTGTTCATGACGCCCATGATGAAGGCCCCAATCACGGCTCCCATTACCTTGCCGACCCCGCCCGAAGCCGACGCGCCACCGATGAAGACGGCGGCGATCACGTCGAGTTCGAATCCCACGCCGGCTTTCGGAGTTGCCGTGTTCAAACGGGCCACGAAAATCAACCCGCCAAGCGCGGCCAAAGCGCCCATGGTAACAAACGTGAGGAAGGTTAGCCGTTCGGTTTTGATGCCGGAAAGCCGGGCCGCCTTTTCATTGCCGCCAAGGGCGTAAATGCGCCGGCCAATGGTGGTCCGCATGGTTACGAACGTGAACAATGCAACCAGAATACCCAGGACGATCAGGACGTTGGGAATGCCCTTGTACGAGGCGAGCAGATAGCTCAGGTAGATGAATAGGCCCGCGATAAAGAGATTTTCCAGTAGGAAAAAGACAAATGAGCCGCCTTCGTAGCCGTGTTTTTCGCGATTGATCCGGGTGCGCAGATTGCTGATGAAAATAAACAGTGCGACCGCGACTCCGATGATCATCGAAGTGGTGCGAAATCCGGTGGTGGCAAAAAAATCAGGAATGAACCCGGAGCTCAGGCTCTGGAACTGCTTGGTGAACGGCCCGATTGATGAACCTCCAAGAAGGGCCAACGTCAAACCTCGAAAGACCAGCATTCCCGCCAGCGTGACAATGAATGAAGGAATTTTCAGATAGGCGATCCAGTAGCCTTGCATGGCCCCGATAATCCCGCCCGCGATTAGACAGAGGACGGTTGCGAGGACGAAATTCATCTTATGTGTCACCATCAAAACAGCAGCCAGCGCACCGATGAAACCTGCGACAGATCCAACGGAAAGATCGATGTGCCCTGCGACGATGACCAGCAGCATGCCCAGGGCCATGACGATGATATAGCTGTTCTGCAGGACGAGGTTGGTTAGATTCAACGGCTTGAACAACGTGCCGTTGGTGAGGATCTGGAATAGCACCATGATCACGATCAGCGCAATCATGAGGCCGTATTCCCGGAAACGGTTTTGTGCCGAGGAGGATTTTTCGGCTTTAACGGCTGGGGCGGTTGTGGCGGCTATGGACATGTTAGTGGGTTATTCTTTTGCGGCGTTGCGGATGATGGCGCGCATGATTTTTTCCTGGGAGGCTTCGCTTGCGGGCATTTCATCGACGAATTTTCCCTCGTTCATCACATAAATCCGGTCGCTGATTCCCAGTAACTCGGGCATTTCGGAGGAAATAACGATGACGCCTTTGCCGCTGTCGGCCAGTTGGTTGATGATGGTATAGATCTCGAATTTTGCGCCAACGTCGATTCCTCGTGTGGGCTCATCGAGAATGAGGATTTCCGGGTTGGCAAAGAGCCATTTGCTCAGCACGACTTTTTGCTGGTTGCCACCGCTGAGGTTGCCGGTGGTTTGATAGACATTTGAAGAGCGGATGTTTGTCAGTTTGCGGAAGTCATTGGCGACCGCGAACTCCTTCATATCGTCAATGACGCCGGCCTTGGCCACACCGGGGAGGTTTGCCAGAGTCGTGTTATGTTTGATGTGATCGATCAGGTTGAGGCCGTACGTCTTGCGGTCTTCGGTGACATACGCAATGCCGTGGTTCACCGCCTTGCCGATCGTGCTAACATCGACCTTTTTTCCGTGGAGGAAGATCTCGCCGCTGATTTTGCGCCCATAGGATCTGCCGAAAACACTCATGGCAAACTCGGTGCGCCCGGCTCCCATCAATCCGGCAATGCCGACAATCTCGCCCTTTTTCAGATTCAGATTGACGCCCTTGATCATCTGGCGGTCCGGATGAATGTGATGATGGACGACCCAATTTTTTACTTCCAGGATGGTGTCGCCGATCTTCGGCGTCCGCTTGGGATAACGGTCGACGAGATCACGTCCGACCATGCTCTTGATGATGCGATCCTCGCTGATCTCCTCGGTGTCGAGAGTCTCAATGGTCGCTCCGTCGCGAAGCACGGTGATTTGATCGGCAACCTTCTTAATCTCGTTCAGCTTGTGGGAAATGATGATGGAAGTGATGCCCTGTTTTTTAAATTCAAGCAGGAGATCAAGGAGGGCATTGCTATCGTTTTCATTCAAGCTCGCGGTGGGCTCGTCCAGGATGAGGAGTTTCACTTTCTTGGACAGCGCCTTGGCGATCTCGACGAGTTGCTGTTTGCCGGTGCCGATGTTAGTGATCAGGGTGTCGGGCGGTTCCTTGAGCCCCACCTTGGCGAGAAGCTCCCGAGCTTTTTTCTCAGCAGCGTGCCAGTCGATAATGCCGTAATTGGCCACTTCGTTGCCGAGAAAAAGATTTTCGGTAATGGACAGGAGCGGAACAAGGGCGAGCTCCTGATGGATGATGATGATGCCAAGATGCTCGCTGTCGCGGATGTTGCGGAAACGCCGTTCCTCGCCCTGGTAAAATATCTGACCCTCATAGCTCCCGTGCCCGTACACGCCGCTGAGCACCTTCATCAGGGTGGATTTGCCGGCTCCGTTTTCGCCACACAAAGCGTGTATGTCACCTTCGCGGACGCTTAGATTGACGTTATTAAGCGCCTTAACACCCGGGAACGTCTTGGTGATTCCGCGCATTTCGAGGATGGTGTCTTTCATGAAGCGAAATTTTGGAGGAACCCCGCCCGAGCGACGGGCGGGATTCCTCCTGGAATGGTGGAATTACTTGATCTGATCTTCGGTGTAATAGCCCGTGGCAATCAGGGCTTCCTTGTAGTTGGATTTGTCCACCAACAGAGGCTTCAGCAGATAGGAAGGCACGACTTTAGCGCCGTTGTTATACGTTTTCGTGTCGTTAACCTCCGGTGTTCCTCCACTGACGAGGGCATCCACCATCGTTGCCCCCACTTTCGCTAGTTCACGCGTATCTTTAAAAATGGACGAGCGCTGTTCGCCGGCGATGATGGATTTGACAGAGGGAACCTCGCAGTCCTGGCCGGTGACGACCGGCATTGGCTGGTCCGCGCTGCCGTAGCCGACACCTTTGAGCGAGGAAAGGATGCCGATGCTCAGGCCATCATACGGTGAAAGAACAGCGTCGATGCGTTTGTCCGTGTAGTTGGCAGAGAGCAGATTGTCCATGCGGGACTGCGCGACTGCGGGATCCCAGCGCAGTGTGCCCACTTTCTTCATGCCGATCTGGCCGCTTGGCACGGCGAGTTTCTTACTATCGATATAGGGCTGCAGCACGGACATGGCGCCGTCGTAGAAAAAGAACGCATTGTTGTCATCGGGCGATCCACCAAAGAGTTCGATGTTGAACGGTCCCTTGCCGTCCTTAAGCCCAAGTTCGTTCACAATGGAGGTCGCCTGCAGCACGCCGACCTGGAAGTTATCAAACGTGGCGTAGTAATCGACGTTCGGCGAGCCGCGAATCAATCGGTCGTAGGCGATGACCTTGACGCCGGCGTTGGCCGCTTTTTGCAAGGCATCGGAGAGGGTGGTGCCGTCGATGGCGGCGATCACAAGGACTTTGACACCCTTGGTGATCATGTTTTCGATTTGCGCCAGCTGATTGGGGATGTCGTCGTCGGCGTATTGCAGATCAACGTTGTAACCTTTTTCTTTGAGTGCCTTCACCATGTTGTCGCCGTCTGCTATCCAGCGGAGGGACGACTTGGTGGGCATGGAAACGCCGATGGTTCCTTTATCTGCGGCAAATGCTGGTTGGGTAAGCGACAACAGGCAGAGAGCCAGAGCCGCGAGAGCGGTTTGAATTAGTTTCATTGAGGGTCGTTCTTTTTGGCGGAGAGGAACGCGGGTCTGCGGGGAGAAGATTTTTTCCGCAAACGGGCGTGTTTGGAAGATTAATTTCAACAGGCCCCCTCCAGTCAAGAAGGCTTTCATACTGAATTTGCTAAATTTTTTCCAGAATCCCAATGGCCCCGATGGGCAGGTGCTTTGGGAGCGAATTTGCGGCGGGTGATTCGACCTCCGCAGTCTACCTCCGGACAGCCGCTTTGAGCCTTTGGACGATCCTGCGCCGGACGAGGACGAGGAGCGGGGTTCGAAGGGCACGGGGGCGTTAGCGCAATTGGGGCAGTGTGGAAAAAACGACAAACCTACGGTGTTGATGTATTGCGCCGGCTCCTCCGGCAATCTTTTATGCAGTTTTTCTTCATCCATCCTACTGCTGACTGACATTCTCTGCCGTTTTTATCCGCAAACGTTCGCTCAGCCAGCCGCCGGCTTTCCGAAGGGGCGCCGCCAGTGCTGGTTTTCTCGGGTCCGCTCCTTTCAAGCCTGGCAAGTCATGATGGCAGTGGCCGCGGTCGGAGCAACGGGTTAAGCCTCAATTCGAACTTCGCCAGCGGGAACCGCCGTGACTCGCGGCCCGAAGCCCGTCAGGTTTGCGAGTGTAACGTTGTGATGAGCTGATATCTGTGCGGCGGACAGGACACCGTTGTCCATCGTGGAGTGCCCGTCTGCTATGAGGACCACGTGATAACCCAGTGCCAAAGCTCGACGGACCGTTGTATCCACGCAGAACTCGCTCTGCAAGCCACAGATGATAAGTCTGGTGATTCCGCGTTCCTGCAACACCGAATGCAGTTCGGTCTGGTGGAACGAGTCAGTCGCTCTCTTGCGAATCCGAACGTCGCCAGGCAGCGTCGCAAGACCGTCGGCGAGGTGCCAGCCGTCGGTTCCAAATTGAAGCGGCCCATCGTCTTCCTCGTGCTGAATGAGGACCACCGGAGCGCCTGCAGTTCTAGCCTTCGCACTCACGTCATTGATTCTCTCGATGACTCGGTCGATGTCAGAGGCGGCATATTCACCTGTACAGAGACCGCGCTGGACATCGATGATTAGAAGTGCAGTCTTCATGGAGTGTGTTTACCCCATAAAGCGGGCACAAAACATGACTGATTTTT
Organism: Chthoniobacterales bacterium; assembly: GCA_036524675.1. Classification (GTDB taxonomy): domain Bacteria; phylum Verrucomicrobiota; class Verrucomicrobiia; order Chthoniobacterales; family DASVRZ01; genus DATDAW01. The sequence continues at coordinate 38,632 of DATDBU010000074.1, forward strand.
TAGTTGGTTGTGTATTTCTGTTCCATCGGTCGCACGGTCACTTTGTAACTCATGTTCCCGGTTCATACCAATCTTCAATCGTCCCGCATACACGGTTTGGGCTTACGGGGTTTGCCCCGGGCCTCTCGCTCCTTCTGGGCTATCAATTGGCCAAATCGATCAGCGGAAATTCCCGAAGAATAGCTTCACAGCTAGCGCCAGACATACCACGATAAAGATCGGACGGATCAGACCCAACGCCGCGCTTTGGAGAGACGCCGATATTTGACTTGCTACACCGCAGTGAATTAGCGCAGTGCAGCAGGATGCTGTCCCCAAAAGTGCGTTTCCTGTCTAACGACGTCTACCGCTCTGGTTGTGATGTCCCTCCCTTGCTGGATGCGCGACCGGTGGCTATCGTCCCACTGGCAGGATCGCCGGTTCGGTCGGGGTACGAAATACCTGTTTTTGGCAAGGATCCAATTTTCAGGCGGTTGCCTGACCCAAGAGCGCCACGAGCTCATGGTGCGCGTCGCAAAACGGCCACCCGGGCGCTAAAATCGGCGATGCCGGGGCAGACCAGACTCCCGTCCGCCACTTGCACGGGATTGCCCAGCGCCCCTGCGATTCGCCACGATCCAGCTGGCAAGGGCGCATGGATTTGCGCCGGGCTGGATTCAAAGGCGTGGACCACCACCAGGAGCCATTGTTGATCCGCTGCCTGGCGTACTACCGCTTGCCAGCCGCGCGGATGCCGCCAACTCGGTCCCCAGGCGCCCACCCTGCGGCTCGTGCCGTGCTTGATGATCGGCGCCGTCTGCCGATAAAGCCGTTCCGCCTGCCGTACCAGGTCCAGTTGCCGCGAATCGAGCCGGTCGATCTCTCCGGAAAGGCACATGCGGCCCAAAAACGTGGCGGCCAGGCTGTAAACCAAGCGTTGCTCGCTGTCGGCGCTATGCAGCACCGCCCAAATCTGCGATTGGCGCGGGAGTAGTAGAAGGTGCAGGTTCGCGGCGATGATTGGGATTTCAGGCAGTTCATGGGCGTCCGAAAACGAGGACATCGCTGTGCGTTCCAGCATGGACGGCTCAAGCCGGTGACCGCCCGACGCGCAGTTCTCGAGGACCAACCCAGGCAGGCGCCGGCGGATGAGATCAAAGAAACGATAAATGCCCTCGATCTGCTGGCGCAGCCCTTCGCCCAAACCGTCCGGATGATCGCTGCCCAGCCCCATGGTTTCGTTGTAGTCCACCTTGAGATATCCGAAATTTCCCCGTTCCAAAACATCGATGACCCGTCTGGTAAGAAACGCGATTACTTCGGGATCGTTGAGATTCCAAAAACGGCGGCCGCGCACTGTCAGCGGGCGGCCGTCGCGTTGCAGGAGACGGTCCACAAGCGAAAACCCGGTGGAATCGCGACCGCAGGTCTCCATTTCGAACCAGAGACCTGGAATGAAACCCGCCTCGCGAATGGCTGCGGCGGTCCCTTCCAATCCGTGAGGAAACAATTCGGCGTTGGGAATCCAGTCGCCGTGGCCGTACTCCCAGCTAGCTCCACCTTGTTTATACCAGCCGGCATCAATCACCAGGTAACGCGCCTCGGAACCCTGGAGCCGCCGGGCGATGGCGGCGAGTCTGTCGTGCCGGGGATCACCCCACGTGGTGCACCATTCGTTGAAAATGATGGGCAGATCGTGCTCCACAGCCGGATGCCGATCCGCCGCGCGGTGCTGCACGGCGGTAAGCCGGTCGCACAACTCGTCGAGGCCGCCCTGAACGCAGGAAAGGGTGGCCGGAGGCGAGACAAGGGATTCCCCGGGCTGGAGGGTTTTCTTCCAATGCCCAAACTCACGATCCGCCAGACCGCCCGAGAGCCAAACGTCGTCATGCTGTCGGGAAATCTCGATCTGCCACGAACCGGCCCAGGCCAGTTGAACGCCCCAGGTAACTCCGGCGGCCGTATCTTCGACCGCGGCAAAAGGGAACCATTTGCGCACTGGCATGGAGCCGATTTGACCAAAACGCTCGCTGAACAAAGCCCCGCCCTGCCAGGAACGCTCCAGATGCAGTTCCTCAATAGAGCGGCTTTCGAGACGGCCCTCGGCGCTCCAGCCGGAACGGAACCGATGGACTATCAGCCGCCCGGAACTATCGGCGGAATCGAACGGACTGAGACCCCCCAGGGAAAAGCTGCTGAGCATTTCCAGGGTGACGGTCGCCTCGGAATCGTTATGGAACGCCGTGGAGATCCCGACCGCGGCGTCGCCTTCCCACCAAGCGGCCCGGTGCACGAGCCGGTATCCGCCTGGATGACGAAGGCTCGTGACGACCTCAGTGCGTTCCCCTTCGCGGATGACCTCCTGATCTCCGAAGACAAAACTTTCGACCGACGGAGAACTGCGCATCGTATGGCCCTGGGCAAAACCGGGAGAATACGCATCGCCCAGGATTTTCACCTGGGCCAGGGAATCAACCACGAAGGCCGGGGGATTGCCCGCGCCAGGCTGGGCGTCGATGTAGGGAAGCCCAGCCAGACCGTCGCGCCGGGGTTGAACCTTGTTGGCCAAAGCGGCGGGAATAATTTCAAATCCCACACGCCCCGTCCCCGGATCGTGCGGATATCGCAGCAGAAGGTCGCTGCAGGGAAAGCTGGAAAGAATGGGAGGAAACATTGGTCAGGCAACAGGATCCGACTGAACGATAGCCTCCCGGCGGTTGCCGCGCGCCATCACGTGATAAAAAGCCCTGAAGTATTCAATTCTGATGCGGTGCGCCACGCCGTGATTGTCTCTGGCCGGTATTCGCAAAATCAAACAAATTTCCGTGGGTGATTGTTGCCTGACTCAGGCATGAGCCCTGGTTTTGGCCCTTATTTTCCAAAAATATCGGCGCTTCTCGACGTGCCGAAGTCAATGCAGCCTTTGCGATGAAAACTTCCTCAGCGCAAACGATCGAAAACAGCCCTAATCTTAGCGCCATTCAAACTGCCTGACCGGCGGCCTAACCCCGGTTATCTCCAGCCGGGCTTGTTCAACTACGAGTGTATTTCCCGGCTTCGCGGCAATACACCTTTATTGTTAGGCGACGGGCTGACCCCTTTATGGCTTCGTCGTTGTTAGCCGCGAGCAGCGTTTTCAAACAGCCGTGTGCTTGGGACCCGCGGACTCAGAAAATTTCAGGAAGAGTGAGGGCCTTAGCGCGACGGCGTATATTTGGTGATCTTCGATCCCTCCAGTCCGAGGCCGCCCATCAGGCCCTTTTCGTTGAAAAAGAATGTGTAGATGCCCTTTCTCACACTGGTCGTGCTGAGCGACACGGACGTGCCTTTGTCCACGACAACGATGCCCGGCGTAGTCCCCAGTTCCCAGCCACCCTCTCTAAACAGATGCGCGAGGGACTTCTTGTCCATGAAGAACATCGCATATCCGAACTTCTTAACGCCAGCTTCCAGGCCGTACGAGGCAGCTGTGGTGTTATAGTAGCCGAGTGTGCGGCCGCCTCTGAGGAGGGCGCCGTCCCCTCGGTGTGCCGTGATCACGAAACCTCCCTTAAGGATGCTTGGGAAAACGAGCACAGCATACGCCTGATGGGCGAGGTTTTCAGCTGCGACATCTTGGGCGGCAAGCTGTCGCAACGCGACGCGCGCTTCGTGATCAATCTCGGCCGCGGACTTGGCGTTCGCAGCCGTGGGCAGGATGGTGGTGAGGCCGAGGCATAAGACCGCGGCAGTAAGAATAGCGGTGATTTTCATGGTGGGGGCAGTCTGATGTTCTGATTTGGGCCCGCGAGGCCGACCTCGGCGAGGCAGGCGTTATTTTTGTCGTAAATCGGCGGAGGATGCGCTCATCAACAGGCGCGGGAAATGAAAGTACTCGTGCAGGGTATCGACGACCGAGTCGCGGTCTCGGTAAGCCTTGGCTGTGCATGGTGTACGTCCATCTGCGTGCCAGTAACTTCTCTGTAACTAACGTTTCCGCATCGTCTTCTGGACGTTCTGGCCTCCTCCGAACGTTTCCGTTGCGTCAGAATCTTGCCAATTCACATGGAACGGAACCTAACCCGGCAAAGCCGGAACCAAAAGGGGGATGAATTGCGGTGGGAAGGCGGGTAGAAAGGCAGGGATGAAGACGCAAACGTTGCTGGAGCGCTATGCTCGGGAGATCAAGGGAGTCATCGAGTGCTTTGACCGGAT
>DATDBU010000075.1:0-58231 GCA_036524675.1 Chthoniobacterales bacterium
ACGGCTGTCGGATGAATTCCCGGCTCCCAGCGAACGGGCTCAGGTCGCAGTTTTTCGAGAACGGCCGCGAACGAGAGGGATGGATTCTCGACCGCAATCAATGCGGGGCCGTTCGGAGAAACATCAACGCCGGGACGGATAAGAACCGCGCCGGCGTTAGTGGTTTTGAGATCCGCCAGGTACTTGGCGTTCCCGAAAAAAGAGATGTCGGTGTCTTGCGCTTCTACAAGGCTTGCCGCCCCGGTGATAAGGTTCGAACCGGATCCGCATTCAAGCCGCCCACCGACGAGGGCGACGATCTGATCAACCGTCAACGTCACCCCTCGGAGTGTTAGTTCTTCTTGGTGGTCGTTTTCTCCGCCGGGGTCGAAGTCGCCGGCTTGGTCTTGTTCAGCGTGGTAATGATGGTGTCGCTGAAATCAAAGCTGTCCTTGGCGTAGAGCAGGAATGGAACACCGTTGAGGCTCGAGCCTGAGCGATCGAGAACGAGATCGAAGTTTTCGGTTTTCACCTTGTCCTGGATGAGCTTGTTGATTTCTTCAACGATGCCATTGCGCATGCGGACGGCCTGTTCCTGAAGCTGCTTTTCGCGGGTCTGACGAAATTCGTTGATCTCGCGCTCCATGGACTTCGCGTCATTGATTTTGTCATCGCGAAGCTTGGCTTTCTGTTCCTTAGTCTCGTTGCTGAGCTCCGGGCGCTTCAGTTCATCATTGAGCTTGTTGATCTCGTCGATGAGCTTTTTGTAACCATCCATGCGGCCATCCAGTTCCGTCTTGGCCTGACCACGCGCGTCGTTGATCTTCGCCTCGGCGTCCTTGGTCTTGTAGTATGACTGAAAGACTTTGTTCATGTCCACGGTGCCGACTTTGAATTGTGCGAATGCCGGGGTCGCCAAGCCGAGGGACAAAATGGCAAGGGAGAGGGTAAAGAATTTTTTCATGCAGAGTTTTTGGAACGAAGTGAGCGGTAAGGTATTGAGGTGAATTTGACGGGTCGCAAGCGAATTCGTTCAAAATCGCGCTGTGTGATCGCAGATGCCGAACGCAAAAACGAGCTGCCGGATTGACGTTCCCGGCAGCTCGCGAAAGAGGGCTTAGAATTGATAACCAACGTTGAAGTTAAACTTGCCGCTGGAATCGTTGAATGAGTCCGCCTGGATCGGAATACCGTAGTCGATGCGGATCGGGCCAATGGGCAGATCAAGGCGGACACCGATGCCGACGTCCGAGTTGACGTCGCCACCCCAATCCCATGCGTCTTCGCTGACGAAGCCGGTGTCATAGAATAAGGCACCCCGGACTTTTTCGACGATCGGGAACGTGTATTCAGCGGTGAATCGTGCCATCGTGCGGCCGCCGATGGGTTCACCGTTTTCGTCCTTGGGTCCGACGTCGCGGTAATCGAAACCGCGCAGCGTGTTCGCGCCGCCGAGATAGAGGCGATCGAAGATAGGCACGTCGCCATTGCCCCACGAGTCGATGGCGGCGACTTCGGCATTCAGGAGCAGGATGGTGTCCCAAGGTAGCCGGAAGTATTGTTTGCCTTCGATGCCCAAACCGTAGGTCTCGACGTCGCCACCGAGAATGCCACCGGCGTAGTGGATCGTGCCGATGACTTGATGACCGCGGCGAGTGAGTTTCAGGTTGTCGCGAGTGTCATTGTTGACGGTGAGCGAAATTTGGCTCTTGAGCTTGTCGCCTGCTTCATCCTGAATCGCTTGAGAAGCGCTTTCGTCAACGTCGTAAATGCTGACGTTTTCCAGGAGGTATTCGAGAGTCGCCTGAGTAAAATTGTTGAGAGCCTTGCGGAGCTTCAGATCGAAACCGTAGTTGCGTTGCGAATAAACGTTCGATTGGTAGTCGGCTTCCCGGTAAAAGATATCGCCGCCGAGCGAGAGACGTCGATCGAGGAAATAAGGCTCCGTGAGAGAGATGATGAAGTCTTTACGCTGGGTACCGAGCTGGAGGCGCATGCGGAATCTCTGGCCGCCGCCAGTGAAAGCCCAGGGGTTCATAATGTCGAAGTTGGCCTGGGTGATTTCGACGAAGCCGAGAATGCTGTCGATGGAGCTGAAACCGGCGCCGAAGTTGAGCGAGCCCGTACGTTTTTCTTCGACGTTGATGTTCAGGTCCTTGCGACCGGGTACCATCGTGTCGGAAGCGTAGGTTTCGACTTTCTCGAAGTAATCAAGACCCTGAATACGCTGCTTGCTGATCTCCACGCGGACGGTGTCATAGACGTCGCCGGGGCCGAGGATGAGTTCGCGGCGGATGACCTTGTCCTTGGTGCGAGTGTTGCCGGTGATATTGACACGCTCGAGATAGCTCTGGCCGCCTTCTTCGATGTTGTATTGCAGGTTTACGAGGCCGGGGCCTGCCGGGGTGGTGACGAGATCGATCCGGGCATCGGCGTATCCAAGGCGACCGTACGAATCTTCGACGGACTTGATGTCCTTCCGGATGGGCTCGGTGCCAGCGGCCGCACCTTCTTTTACGAGAAGGACTTTCCGAATTTGTTCGTCTGTAGCGATGGTGTTGCCGGTGAAATGGACGGAATTGACGATGTATTTCGGGCCCTCGTCGATTGCAATATGCAGATCCACGCGGTCAGCGGAAACGCGCTGCACCTGAGGCTGGCCGATTTTCACGTCTGTATATCCCGCGTTTTGGTAGAGCACCCGGAGCTTTTGAAGGTCTTCGTCGAGCTGGATGGTGTTCATTTTGCCCGAGCTGGTGATGAACGAGAGGAAGTTCTTCGGCCGGGTCTTCATTTCCTTGAGGAGACGTTTGCTCTTAAAGACCGTGTTGCCGGAGAAAACGATGTGGCGGATGACGGTTTTGCCGCCTTCGGAGATGACGTACGTGACTTTTGTGCGGCCGGTTCGTTCGTCGAGCTCCGTGTTGTATTGGACGCCGACGTCGGCGTAGCCCTTCTTCTGATACAGCTCCAAAATTTTCTGCCGGTCGGCTTCCAACGTGTCCTCATTGAGGACGGAACCGGGTTTGGCGGTAATCTCTTTGCGAATTCGGCGCGTTTTGATGATGCCGCCGCCTTCGACAAGAATTTCGCTGACCACGGCTTTGGCCTGGATCACGATGTAGACTTTGATTCCTCCATCGGAAGGTTCGCCGAACATGCGGACGTTGGTGATTTGCCCGGTGTTATAAAGAGAACGGATGTCTGCCTCGACGACCTGCTCGGAATATGGCTGGCCAACTTGGGTGCGAATATTGGCCAGAATGCGTTCTCTGCTGACCGTTGCTGGCCCCGCGTATTGGACTTCGATGGATTTGACGATGAGTTGGCCGGGCTGCTGCGACCAGGCTGTGAGCGCGATGGCAAATAACATCAACGCAAAGACGAGGGCGGAACGCAGCGGGGCAAAAATCGAGTTCATAGATGAATTTGAGGGCAAGCCTTCGAGGAGAACGGTGCGGTCGCCTCGGAAATTTCGGTATAGATGAGGAGTGGGTTGGGAAACGTCAAGCAATCTATGTGACTCAAATTCTTTCTCGTGCCCTGAGGTCGTGAATCGTTCTGCGCGTGAAAGGCAAACCTGTCCCGTTCTGGAACGTCGGGAGCCAGAGCCAGAGTAAGAGAAAGAAGTAAGAATTCTTCCGGACGCCCGTTTGACCCGGAGCTCGAAGTGAGGCACTTTGCGACCCTTTAAAACCATGGAAAAGAAACGCGTTCTAGTCGGCATGTCCGGAGGAGTCGATTCCTCGGTGACCGCCCATCTCCTGAAGGAGCAGGGCTGGGACGTCGTGGGCGTGACGATGAAGGTGTGGCCGCAGGACTGCATTTCGCGGGCCGAGGACAAATGTTGTGGCCCGTCCGCCATCGCCGACGCACGCGGCGTCGCGCACCGGCTCGGAATTCCGCATTATGTTGTGGACGAGGCGAATCAGTTTGAGCAAATGGTCATCGACTACTTCTCGAGCGAGTACCAGGCAGGCCGGACGCCGAACCCCTGTGTGATGTGCAACGAGAAGCTGAAGTTCGGCAATCTCTGGAACAAAGCGCGTGCCCTCGGCTGCGAATATATTGCCACCGGCCACTATGCGATCATCGAGCAGCAGCCCGGTGGACGCGCTGTCCTCCGTAAGGGCACAGACAGCCGCAAGGACCAGTCCTATTTTCTTTTTAGTCTCAGCCAGGAGCAGTTATCCCGTTCGCTGATGCCGCTGGGTGGAATGTCGAAACCGGAAATTCGCGAGATTGCCCGCGGGCTCGGTCTGCGTGTCGCGGACAAGGTGGACAGCCAGGAAATCTGTTTTGTGCCTGGGAATGATTACAAAGCGTTCCTGCGCAGCCACCTCGGAGAGAAGGAGTTTCATCGGGGCGGGATTTACGATAAAACCGGTAAATATATCGGACCCCACGAGGGCATCGAAATGTTTACCATCGGGCAGCGCAAAGGTTTGCCTGGCGGGTCCCCGCGTCCGATGTATGTCATCGATATCGATCCGGAAACGAGTAGTGTCATTGTCGGCGAAGCCGAAGATCTGGTTTCCGAGGAATTCGAAGTCGATCGCCTAAGCTGGGTCAGTCGGGGCACCATTACCGAGCCTGTCGATGTGAACGTCAAAATCCGCTATGCCCACCGCGGCGCGGACGCGACGGTTTACCCAAGCGAAGACGGCAGGACCGCGCGCGTTGTTTTGCATGAACCGCAGAAAGCTGTAACGCCCGGACAGGCCGCTGTGTTTTACGAGAATGACCTCGTCATCGGAGGAGGCTGGATCTGCCGCCAGCCCGCTGCAGTCGTTCTCCGGAGCTGATTCTTCCATTCCCCAGACTTATGGACGGTCCCGCAACCGGTGTTCTCGTGGTGCTCGCCACTTTTCCAGATGCTGCGACGGCGGAACGGATCACTCGTACGCTGGTCGAAGAAAAACTCGCGGCTTGTGGAAATATTTTGCCGACAGCGACCTCCATCTATCGATGGCACGGCAAAGTCGAAACCACCGCTGAGACGGTTGTCATTTATAAAACTGCAGTGTTCGAACGGGAAAAATTCCAGGACCGCTTGTTGGAGTTGCACCCCTACGAAGTCGCCGAATGCGTTTTTTTGAATGTCGTTGACGGTTCGCCTGCCTATTTGAACTGGGTTCGAAACGAAACTTTACCGGGGTAGATCAGATTCGGAAAACGTCAAGCGAGGCGGCGCGCTTTGGCGTTGGCACAAATCGATCGGGAGTGCGACGGCGTATCGAAAATACCCAGGCGGGAGGCAAATTTCGGAAGGAAAACCCGATGCAGGCAGCGTGGAGGTCCAGTTTTTTCATCACCGGCTTCGGAACAGGACAGGTGGGGCGGTATGTAAATTGGTAAAGAGCGCCGTCGCTACAAAGTTTGGAAAAGGCGCCGTAAAGGATCCGGGCGACGGTGTCCGGTTTCATCGAAAGCAAGGGCAATCCGCTCACGATGGCGCCTGCTGCGCCGTTGTCAAAGAGTTCCAACTGGCGCAGTTCCGTGGCGCAACCGGAAACGATACGGACGCCCGGAAAACGCTCACGCAGGAGTTTTGCAAAACGAGGATCCCGCTCCAGCAACGTCAAATTTTCTTCGGCGATGCCGCGATCGAGCAGAGCCCGCGTGAACACACCCGTTCCAGGACCGAGCTCAAGGACAGGGCCAGTCGCCGGAGAGATTTCTTTCGTGATCGCTTTCGCAAGGGCGGACCCGGATGGAGCAATGGCTCCTACTTTGAGAGGGGCGCGTAGCCAGGCCCTTACGAATGCTGCCAGGTCATAAGCCGAATCGGAATTTTCGTTCATGTAGCGGGAATCGGCGCCGTTCCGACGGATGCATCGGAGGTGGGATCGGGCGCTGTCATTGGAGGCGGAAGAAGAGAATACAGGACCGGAGTGATGAGACGTGAGAGGAGCAAGGAACTGATCAAGCCCCCGATAATGACGATGGCCAGCGGGGAATACAAGCCGCTGCCTTGCATGGCGAGCGGGAGCAGCGCGCCGAGGGCGGTAAATGTCGTGAGCACAACGGGTAAGAAACGGATTTCTCCGGCTTGTTCAATCGCTTCCTTGAGTGGAACCCCTTGGGCACGAAGCTGATTCGTAAAATCAACGAGCAAAATGGAGTTCTTAATTTCGATGCCAATCAGTGCTACAAACCCGATTGCTGCCGTGAATGAAAGCGTCTGCCCTGTGATCCAGAGTGCCAGGAATCCACCGACAAATCCTAACGGAATAACGGACGCAGCGATGAATGTGCCACGAAAGCTCCGGAATTCGAGCACCAGAATCGCCAGAATGCCAAATGTGGCGATTAAAACGGCGCCGCTGAGGTCGCCGAAGCTATCCTGCCGACTTTCAACCTCGCCTCCGAACGCCCACCGCATGTCGGACGGCCAGTCGATTTTCGCCAGCTCCGTTCCGGCAATATTCGTGAGTTGGCTGACATTATAGCCGTTCGCCACGAATGCAGATATGGTGACGGAACGCTCGCGGTTGTAGCGTTGGATCAGCGGAGGGGCGCTTTCGAAATTCAGTTTTGCAACTTGGGTGACAGGCAAATATGCCCCCGTTGTGTTGCTGCGAACCTGGATATAAGGCCAGTTATCCAGAGTGCCGCGATCGCCGCGCGGCAGAGCAAGCTGGATGTTGTACTGGTCGCCGTCTTCTTCCAAAAACCGGCTGACGTCGATTCCGGCGAACGCGAGCCGGACAGCGCGGTCGATCTCCGATTCTGGCACGCCGAGCATCGCGGCCATCGGCTTGTCGATTTCCACGCGAAGATCGGTACGCTGGACACGAACCGGATTGTTCACGGAATGCGTGCCAGGAATGTTCCGCAGGAGCGTCTCGACACGGGCAGCCATCCGGGCAAGCTCATCGAGGTCATCAGAGAAAATGCGGATTGCGATGGGCGCTTCGATGGCTGGACCGTTTTCAAATTCTTTCACCACGATTTGCGCGCCAGGTATCTCGGCGACTTCGTGTCGCAGTCGGTCGATGTCTGCAGGAGTCTGTTTTGGGTCGTAGCTCTTAAACGCGGCGAAAATCTGCGCGACGTTTGCTTTCGGGGCTTCTCGCAGTTCGTTGTAGTAAATCTGTGCGTTGGTGTCACCGACAGTCGTGAACTTGCTGACGATGTTGGGATTTTTCTCCAGGATGGCTTCCACCCGCTGGGCGATGGCATCCGTCGCGGCGACGCTCGCGCCTTCCTCGGCTTCGATTTTTACGAGGAATTGCGGTGTTCCCGCTTTGGGAAAAAGGGAAAATCCGATCCGCGGCACGATCGCAAAAGACGCCACTACGAGGGCCGCGGCAATTCCCAGCGCCATCCAGCGGTGCCCCATGCACCAATGCAAAATCGGCCGGTAACTGTGCGAAATCCCGCTATGCAGCAGCCTCAGCAAGAGGCCCCCTTCTGCAGGCGCTTTCCCGCGCAGGAACAGGCTTGCCATCAGCGGCGTAACCGTAAGCGCTACGATCAGCGACGCGAGCACGGCATAAGCCACGGCGACCGGGAGGCTTCGAATGAATTGTCCGGGGCCGCCCGGGAGCACCATCAACGGTAAAAATGCGAAGAGCAGTGTCGCCGTCGTGCCGACGACAGCCACGGATATCTGTCGTGTCGCGTCGATGGCCGCGCGCAGGGGCGGCGCGCCTTCCCGTCGAAAGCGCGCAATATTTTCCACCACGACAATCGAATCGTCGACAAGCAGGCCCAACGCGATGACGCAACCAACGATGCTCAATTGGTTGAGGCTGAATCCGGTGAAATAAAGCGCCGTGACGCCCATTGCGAGGGACAGGGGGATCGAGATCATCACCAAAAGGGATGCCCGGAAACCAAGCGGTAGCACCGTGAGTAGCACCAATCCGAGCGCGATCACAAAATCATGCTCAAGCCGACCCAAACGGTTCTCGACGTTGTTGGATTGATCCCAACCGATCTCGAGCTGGACGTCTCCAGGCAGCGTGGCGCGAAACTTTTCCACCTCGGTCCGGAGGCGCTGGCTCATGGCGGAGAGATTTTGCTGCGCCAGCGGGCGGGCCGTCACGAAAACGGCGCGCTTGCCGTTGTATCGGCCGAAAGTCTCGAGATCGGTTGTGGTCCATTCCACCTGCGCGATGTCGCCAAGGTAAACAATCGCGCCGTTGTTACTGGCGACCGGTGTTTTCTGGATCTGCTCGATGCTGGTGTAATTACCGCTGGTTTTGATATTGAATCGCCGCCCGTCGAGTTCGACAGCGCCGCCAGGAATGGCGGTATTGTCGCCCTGGACTGCTGTCATGATCTGCGCGAGGGGCAGGCTGAGTTCGGCGACTTTTTTCATGTCGAGCGACACACGGACCTGTTTTTCGGGGAAGGCGAGTTTTTGGGATTGCCGCACACCAGGGACACTCTCGAAACGTTTGCGAAGAGCCTCCGCGAGATCCTGGAGCCGACCATACGAGGCGTCTTGCGAGACGAGCGCCACCTGCATCATCGCGACGTCGATGGTCTGAACTTTGCGGACGTCGATGTTGTTCACACCACCTGGCAGGCGGGATCGGACCGAACTTACTTGGCGCAAGATTTCGTCGTATTTTCTTTCCGGATCTTGGCCGTAGAAAAACTCCACCGAAATGAGCGCAAAGCCGTCTTTAACCGAGGAGCGAATTTTGTCGATCTCGTCGAGTTCTTTGAATGCATCTTCCAGCGGACGGGCGACCTGCTGTTCGATCTCCTGGGCGTCTGCGCCCGGATAGGTCGCGACGATGTTGTAACTGGGGATTTTCAGGGACGGATCTTCAAGCCGCGGAATCGCTCGAAATGAGGACACGCCCAATGCCACCAGGCACAGTGTGATGATCAACGTAAATCGCGAGTTCTTGACGGCATATTCGATGATACTCATGGCCGATCAGGGAGTGGCAGTTTCCAACTGCCGTTTGAGCACGACGGGCGTCCGGGAAAGCGCGACGCCCGATGTTTCTTCCTTCACGGCGACCGCTGCGCCATCCTGTAAATATTCGCCACCCCGGACGATGAGACGCGCCGTTTTCGGGAGAGTGGTCCGCAAATAGGCCTGTGCATTTTCCAGCGATTCAATCTCGACGGGAACCCTGCGGACCTTTTCTGCGCCCGTGTCCAGGAGGAAAAGACTCGCCTTTTTGCCGCTGCCTTCGATGAGCACGGACGCGGGAACGACGGGGCGCGCCGCGACAGGCTGCGGGAAAAGCGTCACCGCCGTAATCATGCCCGATCGCGCATGGGGCGGCGGCGTTCGAAGGGCAATCTCGACTGGCACAGTCCGCGTTGTGGCGTCCGTGCCCTCCGAGATTTGCGAAATCTTACCCGACGCACCATCGATTTCGGCTCTGTCACCCAGCCGAAGGCCAGCGACATCGCTTTCCGCGAGCGCTGCGCGAACGATCCATCCCTCGGAATCCGAGGCAAAACTCAGGATTGCCCGGCCGGCTGCCGTCAGTTCGTCCGGTTCCGCCAAACGTCGCAAGATCCGCCCATCTTCGGGTGCCGTGATTACCGAGTAACGACTGTTGAACTCGGCCATCTTGAGCTGAGCCGCCGCCAGTTCCAAGGTTGTATGCGCATCCTGCAAGTCTTCAATGGTTCCGACGGCTCCGGCGTGCAGTCTTTCCTGACGCGCCAGATCGCGTTGGGCTTTTTCGAAATTGCTTCGGGCCTGGGCGACTTGCGCCTGGATCTCATCCTGCCAAAGCCTGGCAAGGATCTGTCCCTTCCTGACCGAATCACCCACGCGAACGAGAACTGTTTCGATGACACCGCCGGTCTTGAATGACAAATCCGCTTCGCGTTTCCGCGCGAGAACACCCGTTGCGCGGACTGGCACGGCCTCTGTTGAATAGACTACTGGCTGCACGCGTACGGCAAACGCTGTGGAATTTTCCGCGCCGAAACTTGGGAGAACGGCAAACAACGCGGGGAATAGCGCCACGACGAAATGGCGCATTTTGGGAAGATTAAAGAGACCAGGCATCATCTTAGCGTGTGGTTGAGAGTGGAAGCTCAAGAGAACGGCATCCCACGTTAAGTGCGGGTTAAAAGCGGCGTTCTACTGACACAATGCTTGTCATTGACATACTGTCAACGTCAAGCTTGCATTGTTTTTCAGTTGCCTGTTAGGAGAAGATTTTTGGGAAAGCGCCGATTCGGTTTCCCAAATGAGACCTGAGACCGCGACTTAGATCCTGGCGTCGTCGTGCTTTTACTCCGCAGCCAACGCCGTGCGTAGCAGCTGCAGGCTGTGCTCGATCATTTGTCCGGAATTCATGCCGAGGTCCTCCTGGACGAGATACTCTTTTTGGGTGGCGATTTGAATGACGCCGTGAGTGAACGCCCAGATAGTGAACGATGCCGGTCCAGGCTCTCCGATGCTTTTACGGATTGAGGCATCTGCGATACCGGTTGCGATCGCCTGTGCGAGCATGCGCAGGCAGCCGCGTCCGTGAAGATTGGCGTTTTCTTCCTCAGCAAGATGCTCTTCGGGGTTCCAGGATTTCGTTTGGAACTGGGAGAGCAACTCGAAATAAAAAGCGCTTTTCTTCGAAAAATCCCAATAGGCGTGGCCCATGGCCATGACTTGGTCGAGACCTTTCGAATGCGTCGCCAGAGCTTTAATGAAACGCGCCTCCAGCATTTCGAGTCCACGATCGCAAATGGCGTGGAACAAATGATCCCGTGTCGCGAAGTAGGTATAGAGCAGGGACCGACTCAACCGCGCCACTTTGGCGATTTTACCGAAATCCGTGTTCTCCCAGCCATGCTTGCGAATAACCGCCTCGGCGGCGTCGAGGATTTCGTTACGCCGCTGGAGTTTTTCTTCGTCGCGCCGGGCCCGGAGGGGATTGGCTTGTGAAACAACACCGCTCATTTCAGGGAATATTGCCACAACCCAAGCAAAAACGCAGTAATGTCTGCTTTCGCTTCCGCCTCAATCTTACTCTTACTCCCACCGTTAATCGCTTCTTCCTCTCTCTACCCCTGCCTTAAGAGACGAGAGGTGGAATGATTAGGATTACGAGTATCAGTGGGAGTAAAATTCCTTCCTGATGCTGCTAGCTAACCCAGCATGGCCAGCACTTTCGCGACGACGCGTGGTGGATCGGGGAGCTGGAGCTTCTCGACGGGCATGCTGTAGATGGCGGGCGCGTCGAGAGCGCTGATGCGGCCAACAGGGCCGTCGAGATCGTCAAAAGCCTTTTCCTGGATGGTTGCTGCGATTTGCGCGCCGACACCGCAGAAGGGTTTGTTCTCGTCCACGAGCAGAGCTCGATGCGTTTTCCGGACGGAAGCCAAAATTGCATCTTCATCCAGAGGCCGAATGCTGCGCAAATCGACCACCTCGACCGAGATACCGTGTTCGGCTTCCAGGATTTCGGCGGCTTTCAAACTGGTGATCGCCGCGCGTCCATGAGCGATGATTGAAATGTCAGTTCCTTCACGTTTCACATCGGCGACTCCGAGAGGGATCAGATATTCTTCTTCCGGAACCTCCCATTGCTCGCCGTAGAGGAGGGTATTTTCCATGAACATTACGGGATCATTGTCGCGAATGGACGTCTTCATGAGGCCCTTGACGTCGTAAGCAGTCGCCGGGCAAACGACCTTCAACCCGGGGATATTGGCAAGCCAATTCTCCGGCGTGTGGCTGTGCGTGGCACCGACATTGGTTCCTCCGTTGGCGGGGCCGCGCAAAACAATGGGGCAATTGATCAATCCGCCGCTCATGTATCGGATTTGGCCCGCGTTGTTAATGATTTGGTCGTAGGCGACGGCGGCAAAACTCCAGAACATGAGTTCCATAACGGGACGGAGCCCTAGCATGGATGCTCCAACGCCCATGCCGATGAATCCGGCTTCGCTGATGGGCGTATCAACGACGCGTTTGTCGCCGTGTTTGGCCCAGAGCCCTTCAGTGACTTTATAGGCGCCGTTATACTGAGCGACTTCTTCGCCAAGGATAACAACGTTTTCGTCGCGTTGAATTTCCTCGTCCATGGCTTGCTTGAGCGCTTCGCGATAGGTGATTTTCGGCATTTTTTTAAATTAAGAAGTAGGAATTAAGAATTAAGAAATGACGCTTGTAAGAGCCGGCGGCCCAAATGGTTGACCATTGAACCCAGAAAAAACGGCTCCATAAAGGCCCTATTCGTTAAAGAAATGTTTGCCGGTACGGCCGGCTTCGGTCTGGCGATCGACTTCGTAGTAGACGTCGGTGAAAAGGTCCGCTTCGGTCGGGAAGGGGCTGTCTTCGGCGAATCGAACAGAACCCGCGGCCTCTTTCGCAGCTTCCGCGTCGATCGCGTCGGCGGTCGTGTCGTCGATGACGCCTTCGCTCAGGAGCTGATTGCGCCAGAGGCGCAGTGGGTCGTGGTTGTTTTTGTAATCGTCGATCTCGGAGGCGGCGCGATATTTCTTCGCATTCGCATCGGCGACGGAGTGCCCGTAATAGCGGTAAGTGGCGATTTCGAGAATCGTGGGACGATTTTTTTGATGCGCGCGATCGATTGCGAGCTGGGTTTTGGCGCGCACTTCGTAAACGTCTTCGCCGTTAACGAGGTCCCAATCCATGTTGTAACCGTCGGCGCGTTGCGCGAGCGAGCCTTTGAACGCTGAGGAGCGTTCGAGACTGGTGCCCATGGAATATTGGTTGTTTTCGATGACGTAGATGACGGGCAAATCCCAGAGCGACGCCAGGTTGAGCGATTCGTGGAATGCGCCCTGATTGACGGCGCCGTCGCCGAGGTAAGTCAGGCAGCAGCCTTTTTTGCCCTGGTATTTCAGCGCGTAGGCGATGCCGAGACCGAGCGGGGTTTGGCCGCCGACGATGCCATGACCGCCCCAATAATTTTTATCGGGCGCAAAGAAGTGCATGGAGCCCCCTTTGCCTTTGGAGCAGCCGGTGATCTTTCCATACAGCTCGGCCATGCATTCTTCCATGGACATTCCTGCCATCAGCGCATGGGCGTGATCGCGATAGGCAGTGATGGTGTGGTCATCGTCGCCAAGGAGCGACATGGTGCCAACCGCGACGGATTCCTGGCCGATGTACAGGTGCAGGAAGCCACCCATTTTTCCGGCATTGTAATATTTGAGTGAAGCCTGTTCGAAACGCCGGATACGATACATCTGTCGCAGCAGTTCGATCTTGGCTTGAGGAGTCAATTTCTTGTTGATCTCCGCAGTGGCAAAAATGGGATTTTTTGCAGTCGGCTCGGATGAAGTTTTTTCGGCAAGCGTTTCCATGAATTGGGTCTATTAGACGGGTAGTTTTCGAAAGTTTCCCTGCTTTCCCGGATAGGGCAAATGCGTTGCTTAACGCGTTGCCAATGACCGGTTTCCGTGCGCTGCTGAAGCGGGAGCCTCGAAGCGGCGCGACAGTCCAATACAGGCGACGAAAAGACCTGTAAATAGCAAATCGCTCACCACGGAATTCCGGAAAAACATCCAGGTGGGCATTGTGAACGCCGGATCACCCACAGTGACTGCCTGAATCCAGCCGTGAAAATCCTTCGTATACGCCGGCCATGTCATCCATGATGCCGTGTTCGTAATCAAATAAAACGCCAGCGAACCCACGACCGTTCCACCGAAAATCAGCGCCGTGCGATGATTTTGCTGTTTGCGAATCCAGAGAGCCATTGCACCGACCGCGGCGAATGCGACGTACCTGGGCAAAATTTCCATGGTGAACAACGGCTCGTGATATTTGAAGACATTGAGCACAACATCCGTAAATGCCATCACGAGGAGCGGGATCGCGAGCGCCCATTTTTTTGGGAAAAACACGGCGCCGCAAAAAACAATGGAAGCGAGCGGAGAGAAGTTGGAAACCCAGTCGAACCCTGGATTAAAAAAGGCGGTAGCGAGGCGGTAAAGCGTAGCGAATAAAATCAAAAACAGAGCCGGAAGCATGACCAGAAAGTCTCTGCGAACGCAGGCCGAAAAGCAATACTGGATTCCGGCCGAGTATCCCTCGGAAAAAATGGCCGGCGCGGCTCATGACTAACCAGTCTCGAAAGCTTTGCCTGGTCTGCGCCTAACTAGACGAGGTCACGTTTTGGGCGCCATCTGCGCTTCGCCGCGGCCGAGGGACCAATTCTCCGCTTTGACTTCAGTAAGCACAATGAAGACGTCGTCTGGCGACAGGCCGGTTTTTGCATGTATCAAACTGGCGATGCGCGCATAAAGCTGCTGCTTCATTTCGATGGTTCGGCCTTCTTTTGCCGTAATTTGAATATAAACGATCTCGGGCGAATGGGGGATGCCGAAGTACTCCTCCGGGAAAACCAAATGTCCTGGATCCACTTCGCGGATGACCTGAAATTTGTCGGCTGCCGGGATCTTGAATTCCTCGACGAGCGCGTGATGTACGGAGTCTGAGAGAGCAGTGGTGTAGGCGGTGGGTTTGCCGCGAAGAAGGGAAATTTGCACGAATGGCATGTCACATATTGTCTCGAAAAATGTCGGAACGCCAGACATCGCGCGCCATCCTTCACGCGCGCGTCACTACTCTTCCTCCCTGGTCTTCCTGTCAGGTGCTGGATTGGCACTCTTCACGGCGGGAATTGCCGACGGCGATCAGAGTTATGAAGCGCCTTGGGAATGATCCGGGGCTTTACCGGCTTGGCGGATAGCTTCTTTGACTCGAGGCACGAAAGGCGGCGCCACACTGAAACTGCGGACACCGATCTTCAGGAGGGTTGGGATAATGTCGGCTTGGGCAGCCAGCTCTCCGCAGATGCTGACAGGCATGTCCCCTGAATCCTCAAGAATCAGCCCGAGCAAACGCAGGATTGCCGGATGGTTCTGGATAAAATATTCGCTTACCAGAGGGTTTTCTCTGCCGGCAGCCATCGTGTACTGGGTGAGATCGTTGGTCCCTATGCTGAGAAATTCCGCATGAGGAATGATCTCCTTGATACATAGCGCCGCAGCGGGAGTTTCGATCATCGCACCCAAAAGCGGGACTTTGCGGATGCCTGAACGTTCCGCAATCCCCCAGAGTCTCTGGCGTATGCGTTCCATATCTGTGGCCAGGGTTACCATCGGGACCATGATGCGCACGTCCTGTTCCTCAGTAAATTCCAGTAACGCTTCGAGTTGGGTATCGAGCAGGTCCGGATACTGGAGGAGCAAACGTACGCCCCGCCGCCCCAGAAAAGGATCGTCCTCACGGGTAAAGTGCACAAATTCTACTGGTTTATCCGCTCCCAAATCGAGAAGTCGAACTGTGATTGGCTTGCCTTGCAATGGCGCGAACGTTTTCCGGAACTCGTTGAGCAGGTCCGTCTTGGACGGGGGCGTGTTTCGTGACAGATAGAATTGCTCCATGCGGTAAAGCCCAACGCCGTCGGCACCATTGTCAGCAGCCGCCACGACGTCTTCCAGGCAGCCGACGTTGGCGGTGACAGCGACTACCGTTTCCTTATATGTGCAGGGCAGTTCAATGGAAAGGCGCCTGACCTCCTGCATTTCCAGCCTAAATCGATTGATCTTTTTCCTGAAGAGAACTCGAGTCGGAATGTCGGGATCGACAATGATCTCCCCGGAATTGCCATTCACGATCAACGTTTGATGGTCTTTGATGGTTTGGGTCGCTTCAGGTATTTCTGCGACGGTCGGAACTCCCAAAGCCCGAGCCAAAATGGCGGCATGGGAACCCGGTCCGCCAAATTCAAGAACGATCGCGGCCACAGCCCGCTCCGGCAGGGCGACTGTGTCGGAAGGCAGGAGGCGATGCGCTACCAACACACGGCCAGCGGGCATCGTCTCCAGAGCCGTGGTCTTGACTCCAGCGATCTTGCGCAAGAGCCTGCTTTGCAAGTCCTCCAGATCATCGGCGCGTTCCCGGACCATCTGATTGTCGTGCGTCCGGAATTTGTCCTTCCGCCGATCAAAAACCCTCGTGAGTGCCATGGCCGCCGAAATTAACTCACGCTCGATTTCGTCGCGGATTTCAGCGCGCAGCGACGAGTCCTCCAACATCACATCGTGAACCTCGAAAATAGAAGCGAGCTCCGCACCCGCGTGTGCCTCGATCCGGCAGGCTGAGATTTTCAAGTCGCCTTTAACCTTCCGCACGGCGTTCTCGATTTGCTCCAGTTCTTCGACGATCTGCTTTTCGGTGATCGAATGCGGAAGGCTCAGCGAGTCAACGTTGCTGAAATATACAAACGCCTTCCCCATTGCCAGGCCCGGTGACGTTGGTTGGCCCTCCAGCTTTAAATTGCTGTGCTCACTCATGCATCAGTTTGGAGTCGACGTTTTCTGAAGTTCCCGAAGCGAGCGCCCGTTTAGACCTTCTCGAAAGACTGGGGCATCTCTCGTTCCCGGTCAACAGTCTCTAGATTCAGCTGTGCCCGGAAACTCCGATATCGTTATCGAGTGTTTAGGGAAAAAACATCGTTCTCCACTGCGGCGTTGTTATTGATGCCGACGGATTTGGAGACGAGTTTGCGAACGGCCGCCATCGCAGGCGCCTGCTCGAACTGTTCGAGCGGGTGCGGATATTTTCGTTGGAAAAGAGAGAATGAGGGAGTGACCTCATGGGGCACGGACATTGCGCTGGGAAGCCAGATCATTCGCCGTCCCGCTTCCAAAAAATCGTTTCCGCGTTTTCTAACTTTAGACTGGCGTTTTTTTAAGCTCGCATTTTGGGCGTCAGCCTTTTACCTGACCCGGGCATGTCCATCCACGTCGCCCTAAAACACCGCACCACCTATTTGTACGACCGGCCCGTTTCGATGGGCCCGCAAGTGATCCGGCTTCGGCCGGCGCCCCACTGCCGCACGCCGATTCTGAGTTACTCGATTAAGATCCATCCCGAGGAAAAATTTGTAAACTGGCAGCAGGATCCGTTCAGTAATTATCTGGCGCGAGTCATGGTGCCTGAAAAGACGGAGAAGTTCGAGGTCGACATCGAGGTCGTGGCTCAGATGGCGGTTTACAATCCGTTCGACTTCTTTCTTGAACCTGCAGCGGAAAAATTTCCATTTACGTACGAACCGGCGTTGGCTCACGACCTCGCGCCTTATTTGAAGTGCGAAGCCTCCGGCGCCTTATTTGACAGTTACTTCGCATCGATTCCGAAGGGCGAGCAGCGGACCATCGATTTCCTGGTCGCGCTCAACCAGCAGATCCAGGGTGACGTCGATTATCTGATCCGCATGGAGCCGGGTGTCCAGGAACCGGAATTCACGCTCGAAAGACATTCCGGCTCGTGTCGCGACTCTGCATGGTTGTTCTGCAATTTGCTGCGTCGCTGCGGCCTCGCCTCCCGTTTTGTTTCCGGGTACCTCATTCAGCTGAAGTCCGATGTGAAAGCGCTCGACGGCCCCTCCGGGACCGAAGTGGATTTCACGGATTTGCATGCGTGGACAGAAGTGTTTTTGCCGGGCGCAGGCTGGGTCGGATTCGATGCAACGTCGGGTCTGCTCGCTGGCGAAGGACACATTCCGCTGGCCTGCACGCCGGAACCGTCAACGGCCGCGCCGATCACCGGGACGACGTCCGAGTGTAAGACGGAGTTCGAATTCGAAATGTCCGTCACGCGCATTTACGAATCGCCGCGTGTCACCAAACCCTACACGGAAGAACAATGGGCCGCGATCCTGGCCTTGGGCGACCGCGTGGACGAACATCTGAAAGAAGGTGACGTCCGGCTGACGATGGGCGGCGAGCCGACGTTTGTTTCGATCGACGACATGGATGGCGCGGAGTGGAATGCCGAGGCAATGGGCCCGATGAAACGCGGGCTTGCGGATTCCCTGTTGCGGAAATTGCAGAAACGTTTCGCGCCGGGCGCCCTGCTGCATCATGGCCAGGGGAAATGGTATCCCGGAGAACAACTGCCGCGTTGGGCATTCGGCTGTTTCTGGCGCAAAGACGGAGTGCCGATCTGGGAAGATCACAAGTTGATTGCCGACGAGAACGCGAACTACGGCGTGAGCGATGTGGATTCGATGCGTTTTCTCGAGGCGCTTGCGCGCCGGCTCGAGGTCGATCCGCGGTTCATCCTCCCGGCTTACGAAGATGCCTGGTACTACATGTGGAAAGAGCGGCGGCTTCCGACGAATGTGGATCCGCTGAAGTCGAACTTGAAGGATGAACAGGAACGCGCCCGCATCGCCCGAGTGTTCGAGCAGGGGTTGAACAAAGTCGTCGGCCACGTCTTGCCGATTCGCTACAATGGCGGCTGGCAGAGTGGCGCGTGGTTTCTGCGGCCTGAAACGCTGTATTTGATTCCTGGCGATTCGCCGATTGGCTTCCGCCTCCCAATTGATTCCATCCCGTGGGTCAAAGAATCCGAGTATCCCTGGATTTACGAACCGGATCCGACTGCGCAGCGCTCGCTTTTGCCGGCGCGTCCGGAAAGGAAGAGGCAGGCATTTCAGGATACCGGACGTCTCACCGAGGAATACGTCCGATTCGTGCAAAGAGGCAACCAGCGAGGCTTCCGCCCGCAGGGCGTCCCTGGCAGCGGGTTCGAAATTCCGGCCGGTGCGGGCGCAGCAGGCGGGCTTCCTGACGAAGTCCTTCGCAGGCGCGCTGGACTACTTCCGGAAGGGCTGCCCCCGTGGACTGCGCCGCTTCGGGGAGAATCCGCGCCATGGATTGTCCGAACCGCGATGGCCATCGAGGCGCGCGACGGCAAGCTGTGCGTTTTCATGCCGCCCACGCAAACGCTGGAGGAATATCTCGACCTCACAGCCGCCATCGAAGAAACGGCGGACTATTTGCAATTGCCAGTGATGCTCGAAGGATATCCGCCTCCTGGCGACCCCCGGCTCAACGCGATCAAAGTCACTCCCGACCCCGGGGTTATCGAGGTAAACACCCATCCGGCACATTCGTGGCAGGAAATGGTGGACATTACCGAAGGACTCTACGAGGACGCATATCAATCCCGGCTCGGCACCGAGAAATTCATGGTGGATGGTCGCCACACCGGCACCGGCGGTGGCAATCACATCGTCATCGGTGGTTCGACACCGTCGGACAGTCCGATTTTGCGACGGCCCGATGTGCTGCGCAGTCTGATCAACTACTGGCACAATCACCCGTCGCTTTCCTACCTGTTCTCCGGTCTGTTCATTGGACCGACCTGCCAAAGCCCTCGCGTGGACGAAGCGCGCAACGACGCGCTTTACGAGTTGGAGATAGCCTTCAATCAAATCCCGGATGGAGGCAATGTTCCGCCTTGGCTCGTGGACCGCATTTTCCGAAACCTCCTTGTCGATGTTACCGGCAACACGCACCGATCCGAATTCTGCATCGACAAGCTGTACTCTCCGGGAGGCGGCTCGGGCCGTCAGGGTCTGCTGGAAATGCGCGCCTTCGAAATGCCGCCGCACGCGCGCATGAGTCTCACGCAGCAACTACTGCTCCGTGCACTCGTGGGCGAGTTTTGGGAAAACCCGTACCGGCAGCCGCTCGTGCCTTGGGGCACCGAGCTGCACGACCGCTTCCTGCTGCCGCATTTCGTGTGGCAGGACTTCGGAGACGTCATCGGCGATTTGCAGGAAGCCGGCTACGAATTCGATCCGGCGTGGTTTGCACCGCACCAGGAATTCCGGTTCCCGCTTATCGGCGAAGCCAGTTACCGCGAATTGCAGCTGGAAGTTCGCAACGCTCTCGAGCCATGGCACGTCCTTGGTGAGGAAGGCTATGTGGGTGGGACTGTACGTTACGTGGATTCGTCTTTGGAGCGCGTCCAGGTTAAGGCCACCGGCATGGTAGGTCCGCGTTATCGCATTCTCTGCAATAGGATTCCCGTGCCGATGCATAACACCGGCAATATTGGCGAATACGTTGCTGGCATCCGTTACCGTGCGTGGCAGCCACCGGAGGCGCTCCAGCCGACGATCGGCGTCCACAGCCCGCTCGTTATCGACATTTACGATACCTGGAGCGGTAAAACTGTTGCCGGATGCACGTATCATGTCTCGCACCCGGGTGGACGCAGCCATGACACGTTTCCGATTAACTCGTACGAAGCCGAGAGTCGTCGTCTCGCCCGGTTCTTCCCATTCGGCCACACGCCCGGGCGTTTTCAGGCGCCGCCGCTTCAGAAATCGGAAGAGTTCCCATTCACGCTGGATTTGCGCATGCATTCGAAGGGCATTTAGCTTGGGGACATGTCCGTAACGGCGAGCACCATGGGCGCTGCGATAGGGCCGCAGTCCTTCTTGCCGCCGCTGGGTTATCAGCGGCGGCAGAGCACCTCGTCGGTCCTTTACGATGAATTTCTGTCGGCGGACGGCAGCGTGCGGCCGCATTGGGGGGAGATTGGCGCGTATTTCGCCAAGCTCGGTCCGGACGAAATAACGCGTCGTTGGAATCACGCCCAAAAGATCCTTCGCGACAACGGCGTCGCCAGCAACGCGGGATTGTGGGATGCCCAAGGGCCGGCCCGCCCTTGGGAGTTGAATCCCATCCCGCTCCGTATTTCGAATGATGAATGGCCGGTCATCGAAGCCGCTGTGCGCCAGCGCGGCCGGCTCTTGAATGCCATCCTCAATGACCTTTACGCCGAGCAGAAACTTCTCGCCGAAGGACTCATCCCGGCCGCTCTCGTTCTCGCCAATCGGGCCTATCTTCGCCCGTGTGTTGGCGTACCGGTGCCGCACGATGCCCGGCTGTCCATATACGCGGTCGATCTTGCTCGTTCTCCCGACGGAAAATGGTGGGTCCTCTCGGATCGCACCCAGGCGCCTTCGGGCGCCGGATACGCGCTCGAGAATCGCGTCATTATTTCACGCGTTTTTCCCGAGATTTTTCACGACACGCAGATTGCGCGGTTGGGCGGATTTTTTCGGCAGATGAAAGAGGCGCTGGAAGCGCTTTCGCCCCGTCCCGGTCTGCCTCCCACAGTGGCCTTGCTTACGCCGGGACGCCTGAATGAGACGTATTTCGAGCAAACCTACCTCGCGCGACAGCTCGATTTCACGCTCGTCGAAGGTCAGGATCTCACCGTCCGCGACAACACCGTTTTCATCCGGACGCTGCAAGGTTTGCAGAGGGTGGATGTTATCGTGCGGCGCGTGGATGATGATTATTGCGATCCACTGGAGCTGCGCGACGAGTCGTTACTGGGAGTGCCCGGGCTCATGAGCGCTGTCCGTGCGGGAACGGTTACACTGGCGAACAGTCTGGGCAGCGGTCTCGTGCAATGTCCGGCGCTCGGCGCATTTTTACCGAAACTCAGTGAGCGATTGCTCGGGGAAAAGCTTCTCATGC
Organism: Chthoniobacterales bacterium; assembly: GCA_036524675.1. Lineage (GTDB taxonomy): Bacteria > Verrucomicrobiota > Verrucomicrobiia > Chthoniobacterales > DASVRZ01 > DATDAW01. The sequence continues at coordinate 21,241 of DATDBU010000075.1, forward strand.
CCTCAGTCGCAACGTGGTGGTGCGGACAGCCTGCGGCCTACTCGTACGTTCTCAACAACCTGTATGGTCTTGCGGTCCATCCCGCTTTCGGTTTTCCGGGTGAATACCCTGCAAAAGACGCGAGCCCTGAGGCCATCCGCGACGCCATTTGCAATCAACCCGAGCTTTTCGCCGCGCAGGAGTTCGTGCGTCTCTCGCAGTGTCCCGACTTCAATGACGGCCAGCTGGAGGCGCGCTCCGTGGTAATGCGCGTTTTTGCCGTCAGGCGAGGGGACGACTACGTGGTCATGCCGGGCGGTCTCACGCGGGTGGCTCAGGAGGAGTTCAGCGATGACGTACTTTTTCTTAGTGCGGGCGGCACCAAAGATACCTGGGTCGATTTCGCCGAAAAACGGGATGCCGTGGCTCCGCCCCAGTCCGTTTCCTCTGGCCAATTACGGCGTGCCAGCCCCAGCCTCACGAGCCGGACGGCTGATGATCTGTTCTGGCTGGGGCGCTATGCCGAACGCGCCGAATTCAGCGCCCGAATGGTTCGTACCACTTTGGAGGGTCTGGCCAATCAGCAGGGTTGGATGACGATTTTTGATTTCGAGCCGGTCATTCGCACGTTTCAACACTTTGGTCAGTTTTTTCCGCCCGTGCTGGCTGAGGATGATCATTCCCTGCTCGAACGGGAGATTATTAAGCAAATGCTGGACCGGACCAAACCCGGCAGTCTGGTTTCCATCATTGCCCATTTGGAAGACATCATCACGTCGGTTCGTGACCAGGTTACCGCCGATACATGGCGCATCGTCCATCAGCTTTCCGATGTGCTCCCGGCAGCCGACGAAGCGAATGAAGGCATTGAGTTAAATCTGAACACTGTCATTCTCCACCTCTCCGCGCTGAATGGTGTTCTCACGGAAAATATGACACATGGCAACGGGTGGCGCTTTCTGGAACTCGGGCGTCGCATTGAGCGCTCCTCCTATAGTGCGCGGCTCGTCATTGAGTCCCTGGTCAGCCAGGGCGGGAGCGCATCGGCGCGTTTTGACGTGTTGCTGGAGGTGTTCGACGCTCTCATCACCTATCGGCAGAAATATACGGTCGTCCATCGTGAGCCGGTCCTGGATTTGCTCGTTTGCGACGAGTCGAACCCGCGATCGCTGGCCAGCCAGCTTGCTTTGCTGCTCGACGATTTGATGCGTCTTCCCCGTGAAGCGGGCGAAGGGTACAAGCTCCCTGAGGAGCGTCTCGTTCTGCGAGTCTTGAGCGATGTACGATTGCTCGATGTCGCTAAACTGAACCCGAACGCCATTCCCCCGGTGGAAAGAACCATGCTGGATCTTTCCGAGCACATCACCCGCCGTTTCTTTACCCACCTGCAAACGTCGTCGGTCGGCCGCGATATCGCCATGCCTAATCTGCCCGACAGTATATGATCCTGGACGTTTATCACTGGACGGAGTACCGCTACGCTGAGCGCGTGCCCCTTTCACAGCATTTGATGCACATGCAACCGCGCGATCTGGACCATCAAAAGGTCATTTCGTCGCGCTTCGAATTTGTCCCGCAACCGGCAACTGTTACTCAGCGGATCGATTATTTCGGAAACCGTGTCACCGAGTTTTTCATCGACCAAAACCACGTCGGTCTTCACGTCAAATGCTTTAGCCGGGTCGAAACCCAACGGCGCGATGTGCCGGCTGCCGACAAAACACCGCCATGGGACGAAGTAGCTTCCGGCCTCCTGGCCACTACCGACCCCGACCCGCGTGCTTTTATTTACCCATCCGGATATGCGCCCTACCTCGATGGTCTGCGCGAGTGGGCCACGGAGAGTTTTCCGAGTGGACGCCCCATTCTTGCCGGGGCCGTTGATCTCACGGCGCGAATTTCTAACGACTTCGTCTTCGACAATTTGGCCACGACCGTTGCCACCCCTCTGAGTGAAGTATTCGCCAACCGGCGCGGGGTGTGTCAGGACTTCGCCCACCTGCAAATCTCCTGCCTGCGCTCCCTCGGTCTCGCTGCCCGTTATACAAGCGGCTACCTGCGCACGCATCCGCGTCCCGGCCGCCGGCATGTATTCGGCGCCGACGCCTCGCACGCGTGGGTTTCGCTTTATTGCCCTGGCTACGGTTGGATCGACATCGATCCGACAAACAATCGGCTTATCACTGAAGAATATGTGACGGTCGGTTGGGGACGCGATTACGGAGATGTGAGTCTTATCCGGGGCGTCCTCGGAGGTGGCGGATCGCACTCGCTGTATTTCTCGGTAAACGTCGAGGAGGTGTTGTGAATCTGCCGATCATCACCGCTTTTCTCGACCAATATCTCCGTATTCGGGAAATCGCTGACTGGCCGGGAGCAATGAATGGGCTGCAGCTGGAAAATGGCGGAACCGTCACCAAAATAGGCGCCGCTGTGGATTCGACACTCCCTGTGATCGAAGAAGCCATCTCGGAGAACGTTGATCTCCTGCTCGTTCACCATGGCCTTTTCTGGTCCGGCGCCAAGCCAATTACCCGCGCCAATTATAGAAAACTGAAACTCGCGCTGGACCACAATGTCGCGGTTTACAGCGCCCACCTTCCCCTCGACCTGCATCCTGAATGCGGCAACAACGCGGTTCTGGCTCGGGAACTCGGCTTTGGAGACAAAACAGAGCCCTTTTTTTTCGAGAAAGGGCAGCTCATCGGTCTGCGAATCGGAACTAAAATCAGCCGCGTGGAACTGCTGGCGCGCTTGAAGTCGCTGCTGGGCTCGACGCCGCACATGGCTCCCGGCGGTCCGGAGATCGTCCATGAAATCGGTATTGTTACGGGTGGGGCAGGCGCTGAAATTGCCCGGGCTGCGGCCGAAGGCATCGACACTTTTATCACGGGTGAGGGGCCTCACTGGAGTCATGGTGCCGCTGAGGAGCTCGGCGTCAATCTCGTCTACGGAGGTCACTACGCCACGGAAACATTCGGCGTGAAGGCGCTGGCGTCACGGATCTACGAAGAGTTTTCCATTCCGTGGACGTTCATTGATCATCCGACGGGGCTGTAGTTCGAGTTGCACCTTCGGGCTGCTTTGGGAAAGGTTTGGAATGCAGTTCAGCGAACAAACGCCCGGTAACACGATGCTTCCACGCTCATTTTATGAAACGGATCCCCTGGCGGCTGCCCGGGCGCTTATCGGCTGTGAACTCGTCTGGGGCGGGTGCCGTGGACTCATCGTCGAGACGGAAGCCTATGCGGAGTTTGGAGATGAAGCTTGTCACACCTTTTCTCGGAAATCGTCACGTGAATTTGTCGCTATCAACCCGCCGGGAACTGCCTATGTCTATCTTAACTACGGCATGTATTTCCTCTTTAACGTGCTCGTTAAGAGCGCCGCCGGTAATGGCTTTGTCCTGGTTCGCGCCGTGCAACCTACTCATGGCATCGAGCTGATGTGTCAACGTCGCGGACTTAACAAACTCCACAGCCTTTGCTCGGGTCCAGGAAAGCTTACAATCGCTTTCGATATTTTACGTCACCACCACGGAATTGACCTCTGCGCTGATGTTACCCAATCCGTCCATGCCAGCCCAGCCGTTTTGCCCATCGAGACCGATATCCGCGTAGGCATCACACGCTCGGCGGAATTCCCCTGGCGTTTTCTACATCAAGATTCCCGTTTCATTAGCGCCCGGCGTCAAACGAAGCTTCCAGTTCTCTAGCCCTTCTGCCTTTAAAAGACCGGAGCCGCCCCATCCAGGACGGCTCCGGCGAAATCAACGGGGTGCGATTTACTTCGACATGCCAGTGCTCGCGGGAGCTGGTGCTGGTGCCGGTTCTTTCTTAGCACAGGCGCCGAGGCCGATCGCGGCTGTAGCGATCGCAACAGCTGCCAGAATTTTGACAAATTTCATCTTTAGTTTTCCCCTCCTTTCTTAGCGGGTTGCTGATTGCGCTTTTAAGGCGACGCTCTGCCGCTGACAACTTTTAATTCGTTTTCTTTGTGGGTGAGGCGCGTGTCGTTGAAATCAGTGACGAGTGCCGGGAGAGACTCACCGGATGGTCACAGGTGTCCCGGTTTCCGCCAACTCAAACAGATCGACAATGGCCGTGTTCGCGAGCCGGATACAGCCATGGCTCACCGGTGTGCCGAGCCGGGCTTCGTCGTTGGTGCCGTGAATGTAAATGTAACGGCCTTTGGTATTTGCGTTTGAAGGATCGACCCCGTCCAACCATAGAATCCGGGATGTAATTTGATCCTCAGACCTGCGTGCGTCCGCCATTTCTCCAGTTGCAATCCGGCTGCGAAATACCATTCCCTCGGGCTCGCCGGCACCAATTTTTTCCGAGACAACAAATTTCCCAGGAGGCGTTTTCAGGCTTCCTGGCTCACAGCCCAAACCTCGGAATGCAGTAGAAACTGGCGTCGAAAGCACGATTTTGTAATCTTCAAAAACGTCCAGGCGTTGACGCGATACGTTGATTTCGATCCGACGGGTTTTCGTCATGCCCCACTGATCGCACGAAAACGCTTCCGGTCATGCGCTGAGCTCCGCAAACTGGAGTCGAATGAACGCCTTTCTCGCCATTGCCCGTTTCAAATACCAGCGAATCGTTCGCCCACTGTTCTTCCGGATGGATGCCGAAGACGCGCATCATCTGGCGATGGGGATATTAGAGAAAATTTCCAGGATTCCGCCAGTTTTGAAAATGATCCGCAGCCAGCTGAATGTTCAAAAGCCGGTTGAGCTTTTCGGTCTGACATTTGCCAACCCCGTCGGGCTCGCTGCGGGTTTTGACAAGAATGCGCTGGCCCTTCCCGCTTGGGCCGCGCTGGGATTTGGTTTTGTTGAGATAGGGACAATCACGGCCCAGGGTCAGCCTGGAAATCCAAGGCCACGGCTTTTCCGCTACCCGAAGGCCAAGGCGGTTATCAATCGCATGGGATTCAATAACGACGGCGCCGATGCCATCGCCAGGCGGCTCGAAAACTGGCGCGGCCTGCGCCTTTGGCCCGATGTCCCTGTCGGAATCAACATCGGCAAATCCAAGGTCACGCCGCTGGAAAAAGCCGTGGAAGACTACCTTTATTCCTTCGAGCGTCTGCGCCAATTCGCCGACTATTTCGTCCTGAACGTCAGCTCACCGAATACGCCCGGCCTTCGGCAGCTCCAGGAACGCGATGCGCTGGACGCATTGCTCGCTGCTGTTCAGGCAAAAAATCGGGCGGCGACCCCCAAGCCCGTTCTTTTGAAGATCGCTCCGGACCTGGCGTGGGAGCAAATCGAAGAGATCCTGACGCTGGTCGCGGATCACCAGCTTGCGGGAATTATCGCAACGAATACCACGCTGGATCATTCTTCCATCCAACAATGGGGTGACCAGCAGGGCGGCCTTAGCGGGGCGCCGCTGAACGCCAGGTCTACCGAGATCATCGATTTTATTGTTAGACGAAGCGACATCCCGGTGATCGCCGCCGGCGGCATCATGGATCCGGCTTCTGCCCGGGAAAAGCTCAATGCCGGCGCGAAGTTGATCCAGCTTTACACGGGCTATATCTATCATGGGCCCACGTTGCCAGCGGATATTGTGCGCAGCCTGTAAAAGGCTATCACTTACGTTGCTTCCGCCGCTTTCGCTGCGGCGATGAAATTTTCCACGATTCGCGATAAATTTCCTTTTCTCCGAGCCAAGCCTACAATAATCGGGGCGCCGGGCGGATCCAGTGTTAGCAATTTCAATCGCTGACCTGTCATGCAAGCTATCGCGCTCGAGACAAGCGCCACGCCGGACGACGACTCGACCGAGGCCACGAGGCTTGCCGCGCCGTCGTGTTCCTCGCTGATCCGCGGCTTCGCGTTGATGCTGGCAAACAGCGCCTCAAGATTTTCATGATACTCGGGATACCCCGCGCGGCTGTAAGTGATGAATCGCTCCGAGGTTAGCTGTTTAAGTGAAACGGAGTCGCGCTTGGCAAGTGGATGGCTCGGCGCCACGGCGATGGCGACCGGATAATGGGCGATTTCCATAAACTGCAAGCCTTCGATGCCCTCGGGATCGGGGTGCGCCATGATAGCGACATCGAGCGTTCCGTTTTTGAGTCCGTCGGACATTTCGTCGGACGTAAGGTCGTGCAGCGAGACGCGCACCTGCGGGAACTCGGATTGGAAACTCCGCAACGCCTGCGGGAGGATGCGAACCGCCAGCGTCGGGGCGTATCCCACGCGGATTTCTCCCTGGAGGCCGCCTGCCGCGGCGCGCACATTTCTCACAGCCTCATCCGCCCGGGCCAATGTCGCCTGTGCTTCGGTCAGGAAGATCCGGCCGGGGTCTGTCAGACGGACGGTTTTGGCCGTGCGCTCCAGCAGGAGCACCCCGAGCTCATCTTCGAGATCATGTATTTGCCGGCTCAACGCCGGTTGCGACACATGCAGCTTCGCTGCCGCCCGCGTCACATTTTCCTCCGTGGCGACGGCGACAAAATAGCGAAGATGGCGCAGTTCCATATCCTCCGAGCATAACTTGTACGCATGACAAGCCAAGGAACTTGATATTTCCGGCGGCAATTTGGACGGGATAGCCTCGTGTCATGATTACTTTGCGGAAAGCAAATGAACGCGGCCACGCGAATCTGGGGTGGCTCGACAGCTGGTTTTCTTTCAGTTTCGCAGATTACTACGATCCGCAGTGGACGGGATTCCGAAGCCTGCGCGCCCTGAATGACGACATGGTTTTGCCAGGCTTCGGCTTTGGCATGCACCCGCATCGGAACACAGAAATCCTCACTTACGTGCTCAGCGGATCGATCGAGCACAAGGATTCGATGGGAAACGGCCGGATCATCAGAGCAGGCGAAGTGCAATACATGAGCGCCGGGACCGGTGTTCGTCACAGTGAATTCAATCCTTCCCGAGACGAGCCCGCACGTGTCCTCCAGATCTGGATCGAGCCGGACGTGAAAAACATTAAGCCGTCCTATGCGGAACAATCCTTCGCGGATGCCCCAAAGGGACGATTGAGTCTGGTTGCCAGTAAGACAGGTCGCGATGGTTCGCTGACGATTCATCAGGACGCCGATCTGTGGCTTGCGAAACTGGATTCCGATCACGTGGCGGAACATAGAATTTCCCCTGGACGCAGCGTATGGCTGCAAGCTGCCGAAGGCAGTCTGGAAGTAAACGGCATCACGCTGACAGCCGGTGATGCCATCATTGCCCGCGATGAGACAGTTCTGAAACTAACAGGACACAAGTCGTCGCAGGCGCTGTTGTTCGACCTTAATTAAAACAAGCAACTAACACACATGAGCACAACCAAAGTATTAGTCCTCTATTATTCCTTTTATGGCCACGTTGAAACTCTCGCAAGCGCGGTCGCTGAAGGCGCGCGTTCGGTTGACGGCGTTGAAGTGACACTGAAACGCGTTCCTGAGACGCTGCCGGCAGACGTGCTCAAGCAGAATGGCGGAAAACTCGATCAGGTCGCGCCTGTTGCATCGCCGGAAGAACTCGCCGACTACGACGCGATTATTTTCGGCTCTCCGACCCGCTTCGGAAATGTGACGTCGCAGTTGCGCAATTTTATCGAGCAGACTGGCGGTCTTTGGATGAAAGGTGCGCTTGTTGGCAAAGTGGGAAGCGTCTTCACCAGCACGGGAACCGGCGGTGGGAATGAATCGACGATTTTGAGCTTTATACCGACGCTGCTGCACCACGGCCTCATCTATGTTGGCGTGCCCTATGGGATTGCGGAAACGATGGATATTAGCGAGGTGCGCGGTGGTAGCCCCTACGGCGCGGCGACAATCGCCGGTCCGGACGGGTCGCGTCAGCCTTCGGAAAAGGAGATTGCCATCGCGAAATTTCAGGGAAAACACGTCGCGGCGACCGCTGCTAAATTGAAAAGCTAGCGCAAGTCATTACTTCTGTTCTACTCGTAGTCGCAATCTTTCCTATCTCAATACTTCGAATACGAGCGTAAGAGTAGATTTTTAAACGCCGAACCGAAAGCAGGTGACGGCATGGTCGTTGACCATGCCCGTCGCCTGCATGAATGCGTAGCAGATCGTCGATCCGACAAACGTAAAGCCACGCCGCTTTAACTCCTTGCTCATCCGGTCGCTGACGTCCGTGCGGACTGGGAAATCGTTTAGCTCCCGGAAACGGTTCCGGATGGGCTTCCCATCGACAAAGTCCCATAGAAAACGGGAAAATGTCGCGGGATCGCCGTTAAAGTGATCCATAAAAGCCCAGGCATTTTTAACGACTCCTGCGACTTTAAGCCGGTTCCGTACGATTCCTGGGTTGAGCAAGGCTCTCGCGATCCGGGCTTCAGTCCATTTTGAGAGAATCGCCGGATCGAAGCCGTCGAACTCTTTGCGATAGTTGTCGATTCGCCCGAGAATTGTTCTCCAGCTCAAGCCAGCTTGCGCGCCTTCGAGGTTGAGCATTTCGAATAGCTTGAGCCCGTCATATTCGGGAACTCCCCACTGCGTGTCGTGATAGATTTCGTAAAGCTCATCACCTGGCGGACACCAGGGACATCGGATTTTTGAAGGCATGTTAGGCGCGCGCGAGAGGCGTATATTTTATTGTGGTCCTAAAGGATGCGGGTGCACCTTCCAAACCTATTTTTGCTGCGCAAAGAGCCACGTCAGCACTTCGGGATTTTGGAAAGTCTGCGTCCATGAATCGTGGCCAACTCTAGCGTATTCGGTGTAGCGAACGTTGCCTCCCGCTTTGTTAAGCGCAGCAACCATGTTCCGTGTCCAGCTCACACCGACTCTCTCATCGAGGGCGCCGTGGAAGGTCCAAATAGGAACTTTTCCGATGTGGGCGGCCAGCTCCGGTTTTTGCCCGCCGCAGACGGGGATGGCGGCGGTGAACCAATCGGGATGGGCGATAAGCGCGCTCCATGTGGCGAAACCACCCATGGAAATTCCGACGATGTAAATACGGGATTCATCCACGGGCAGGGTGTGTTTCGTTTCTTCGATGAGCTCCATTGCGAGCACCCAAGGAAGCGTTGTGATTTCCGGCGCGGCGCCCTTAGGGATGAGTCCAGGAATATTGAACCACATGCTGTCCTTTGGGCATTGCGGTGCGATGACGATGGCTTCGTCACCATGAGCTTCGCAGAAATCGAGAATGTCCGGCACGGAATGCCGCAATTGGCTGATGTTATCCGCCCCTCGTTCCCCTGCGCCATGCATGAAAATGAGCAGCGGAAATTTTTCCCCGACCGGCGGTTGGGTTTGCAAGCCGGCCGGCAGATGGATCCGGTAGGGTAACGAATCGCCCTCTGGCGACTGGTATACGCGTGCCTCAGTCCGCGCGATCGTGGTTGCCAGCTGATTGGCAGATTTTACGTCGACGGCGGACCTGGGAACAGACATGACAGCAATAGAGGATGAGCGGGTGGCTGTTAACGGATCCGCCCCTCGTCGAGGTCGATGTAGTCGAACCGCGTTACGATATCGTCGCGATCTTCGAAGCCGCTCTCTTTTTTGCTCTTTTCCAGACTGGCTGTGCCGGAATCCTTCCAACCGCGTTTGGTCATGAAGCCGTTGAAAATTTCGAGGTCACCTTCGTTGAGGCGTCGTCCGTTTTCGAAACACCATTCGAGGACTTCCTCGTCCGACTTCCCGGCGAGAACGAGTGGAATGATATCGCGATATTTGACGCGGAGAAAGTTCAAGATGCGTCCGTCGAAACTGCTTCGATCCGCATCACCAAGGTGTTCGACGTATTCCCGTGGCAGGATGCCTTTGTCGTACAGCCGAATTTTGTCGAGCATCCGCCCGAAATAAACGATGCCCCCGACCTTGTAGTGTGGGCTGCGAAGATTCTCAAATTGCATGCGGCAAATGGAGCGAAATGTGCAGGGGTGGCAATGGTGAATCCGTAACCTGCTGCTTTTGGTTGAACTAAAGCGGCGAGGACGCTCTTCTACTCAAAGCGGCAGGATGCCGCCCCAAGAAACATGCCCTACGAAACGACCGAACGCGACGGCCACACGCTGGATATCCTCACCAATGCAAACCATACCCTGCGGCTTACTGTCAGTCGCAACGGCGCGGAGCCGGTCGGGCTCGCCAAAAAGAATTCGGCTGCGGATTGGGTCGGATTCTTGTGGCGGGATGGCGACGTGACGAAAAACCCGTCGGGTTGGAACAATCATTCGACGGTGATGGGCTATTACATTCACCGAATCTTGAACGAGAAAACGCAGTATCGCGGGCATGTGATTCGGGGCGGGACGCACAGTTTTATCCGTCACAAAGTGTTCGACGCGCCGGAGGTCGGCGAAAACAGTCTCATTTACCGACTGTCCGCCAAATCGGTTGGGCCCGAGGAATATCCGTTCGAGGTCGATTTCACGCTCACTTACACGCTGGATGACGCGGGTTTGCGGATCGGGTTTGGGTTCGACAACCGTGAGGCGACAGAGAGCCATGTGTCTTTCGGATTGCATCCAGGATTTGGCGTGACGTCTCTGGCGGACGCGGTGGTTCTTATGCCGAAGGGGAAATACCGGCGTCATATTGCGCCAGGAAATTTCCTTTCGGGCGAAATCGTCGAGATCGATATCGCGGGTGGTCCGATGCCGTTTGCGAAGTCGGATTTACCGGGGTCGTTTCTGCTAGACATGGCTGAGGTTCCTGAGCGGAAGTTTGTTGTGGAAGATCCGGTGACGGGCCGGCGAACGACTTTGGATTTTTCTGAAGCGCCGTATCTGACGCTTTGGAGTGATGGAAACGACTTCGTGTGTGTGGAACCGTGTTGGGGTTTACCGGATCATCACGAACAGAGGGCGTTTGAAGATAAATTGGGGATTCAAGTGATACCGGCCAACGGACGATTGGAGGCGGGTTTTTATATCCTGCCGGAGTTGGTGAGTTAAGGCCCTCTATGAACGGCGGCAGAGTTCCAAGGTGCCTTCGCGCAAACAAAATGAACTTGAACGAGACAATTGTTTAAACCGTTTGCCCTTTGCCGGTCTTTTCCGTATCGCTGTTGCAATCCAAAAATAAAACGCTGCCATGCAACTCAATACTGAAATCCTGTCCCAAGCCGCCACTGTTGCCCGCGGTCTTGCCATTGATGCCGTCCATAAATCGAACTCCGGCCATCTCGGGCTGCCTCTCGGGTGCGCGGAGATTGGAGCGGTTCTCTTCGGCAAGGCGCTAAGCTACTATCCGGAGGACCCCTCGTGGATCAACCGTGACCGGTTTGTGCTTTCGGCGGGACACGGCTCGATGTTTTTGTATGCCTGGCTGCACCTCGCCGGTTACGATCTTTCACTAGAGGAAGTCAAAAATTTCCGGCAATTGAACAGCAAAACGCCGGGGCATCCGGAGTTTCATCATACCGCCGGTGTCGAATGCACGACCGGCCCGTTAGGACAGGGCGTGGGAAATGCAGTCGGCATGGCGGTTGCCGCGAAAATGGCCGAAGCGAAGTTCAACACGGCGGAGCACGCGATTTTTGATCACAAGATTGTTGCCCTCGCCGGCGACGGTTGTATGCAGGAAGGCGTCGCAGCGGAGGCGGCGGCGTTCGCAGGGCATTTCAAGCTCGATAACCTCATCCTCATTTACGACTCCAACGACGTCACGCTCGACGCCATGGCCAGCGCCACGCAGAGCGAAGATACGGCGAAACGCTTCGAAGCCTACGGATACGAGGTTCATCACGTGAATGGGCACGACATGCTGGCATTTTTGGACGTATTCGAAAAAGCCAAGGCTTCCACGTCGGGCAAGCCGCAGTTCATCGTTGCCAAAACGATCATTGCCAAAGGCATCCCGGAAGTGCAGGGCACGAGCAAAGGCCACGGCGAAGGCGGCGCCAAATTTGCCGAGGCAGCACGCAAGGGCCTCGGGTTGCCAGACGAACATTTCTACATCGACCCGGCAGTCACGGAATTCTTCGCGACGCACAAGGAAGAGCTGAAGAAGAAATACGATGCCTGGCAGAGCACTTTCGCCACTTGGGAAAAAACGAATCCGGCATTGTCGGCGGAGCTCGATACGGGCATCACAAAGTCCATCCCGGCAGATCTGGTCGATAAAATTCCCGTTTTTCCGGGGGACACAAAAATCGCGACACGCAAAGCGGGTGCGGATGTGCTGCAGCCGTTGGCAGCGACGCTTCCATTGTTCGTCAGCGGAAGTGCCGATTTGCACGGTTCGACGCTGAACTACATCGCTGGCGGCGGAGATTTTACCGCAACGACTCCGGCGGGGCGCAACATCCGCTACGGCATTCGCGAACACGGCATGGCGGCGATCATGAATGGCATCGCGTATCATGGCATTTTCCGGGCATCGGGTGCGACGTTCCTTGTTTTTGCGGATTACTGCCGTGCCTCGATCCGTCTCGCGGCGCTGTCCGGCTTGCCGACGCTTTACATTTTCACGCACGATTCCGTCGGCGTCGGCGAAGATGGACCGACTCATGAACCGGTCGAAACCGTCAGTTCGCTGCGCGTAATCCCGAACCTGGACGTGTTGCGGCCGGCGGACCCCGAGGAAACCGCAGGCGCTTTTGCTGCCGCGCTCACCCGGACCGACGGACCGACTCTGATTGCTCTTACGCGCCAGGCAGTGCCGCTGCTCAGCGAAATTCCGGTCGAAGACCGTCGGCAAGGTGCCGCCCTCGGCGGTTACGTTGCGGTCAAAGAAAAAGGTGAACTGAAAACCATCCTTCTCGGCGCAGGCAGCGAATTGCAATACGCGATCGCGGCAGCCAAAGAACTGGGCGACGGCGTCCGCGTCGTTTCCGTCCCGAGCTTCGAGCGGTTCAACCGTCAGAGCGCGGAATACAAGGAAAGCGTCCTTCCGTCGTCCGTTCGCAAGCGCGTTGCGATTGAGGCGGGCGTCTCTGGCCTTTGGTATCAATACGTCGGCCTGGACGGCAAAGTCGTTGGCATTGACCGGTTCGGTCTCAGCGCGCCGGGTGGCACGGTGTTCAAGGTTTTGGGCATCGATAAGGCGCATGTCGTGGAAGCCGTAAAGAGCCTCGGATAAGCAAATGCGGCGGTCTGCCGCGCCACATCACTCAAACGCAATCGGCGCTCCAGCTGTTCACTCTTTCGAGGGTGAGCGGCGGAGCGCCGTTGCTTTTTGTTTGAAACACCGAGAACGAGAAATTGGGAGGACAGGCCGCTGGCCTGTTGTAACCGGCGGCTCGCCGGTCAGCTATGAACGTCTGCAGACTCGGATTGCCATTCGGCGAGCCGTCTCGCCACGGCGGGATTACAGGCCAGCGGCCCGTCCTCCCCAGCTCTGTCGAAAGGGCGTCGGTAGCCCCCAAGCCCTTCGCGCGGTAGCGCCGCGAGAACCGGTCCTTACGTGACCGCCAATGCGGCTTCGCGAATGATTGGCAGCTTTTCCAGTTCCTCAATAAACCGCCGATTCTGCGGCATCGTGCCGACAGACACGCGGATCCATTCCGGCAGTTTGTATTCGCCCATTGCCCGGATGATGACGCCTTTTTTCAGGAGTGCTTTGAAAACCGCATTTCCATCGCCAACACGCACCAGGACAAAATTTGCGTGGCTGGGCACGAACTCCAGTCCGAGTCGCGTGAACTCCGCTTCCAGAAAATCGCGGCCTTCAAATGTGATCTGCCGGGTCCTGTTCACGTGATCTTCGTCCAGAATTCCAGCCAATGCGCCAGCTTGCGCAATGGCGTTTGCGTTGAACGGCTGCCGCGTTTTGTGCAGCACCGAGATCAGGTTTTCGTGGCCGAGGCCGTATCCGATGCGAAGGCTCGCGAGGCCCTGGATTTTGGAGAAAGTTCGCAAAATGACCACATTTTCGTGTGTTTTCAGGAACTTCACCGTGTCCGGCGGATGCTTCAAAAACTCGTAGTATGCCTCATCAAAAACGACGACAACACGCTCGGGCACCTTTTCGAGAAATCGCTCAATGGCCCCTTCGGAAACCAAGGTGCCCGTCGGGTTATTTGGATTTGCTACGAAAATCAGAGCCGTGCGGTCCGTGATTGCCGCTGCCATTGCCTCCAGGTCATGCGTGAACCCGGGATCCGGCACTTCCACGGTGGTCGCGCCCTGCAATTTGGCCATAATCTTGTAAACGACGAAGGCGTGATCGGCGACAATGATCTCCGCTCCGGGATGCAAAAACGCGTGTCCCAGAAACTCAATGATCTCATTCGAGCCATTGCCGAGGATGACGTTTGAAATCTCAAGCCCCGTCTTTTTCGCGATGGCTTCACGCAGATAATACCCGCCGCCATCCGGGTAGAAATGAGCCCGGTCGAGGGCTTCGATCATCGCTTTTTTGGCGAAAGGCGAGGGGCCGAGGGGGTTCTCGTTCGAGGCGAGTTTGATGATTTGCGACGGCTCGAGACCGAGCTCGCGGGCGACGTCCTCGATCGGCTTGCCAGGAACGTAGGCGACCAGATCGCGGAGTTGCGGGTTTGCGTAATCCCAGATTGACATCCAGTCACCTTAGCGGGGCGGTAAAAACTGGCAAGGCTCGGCAGGAGTCCTATTTGAACCATTTGGAGCGCGAAAAATGCGTCGCCAAACCTGACAATTCTGTAATCATTCATTCCACGCCTTGATGTATCCACGCCTATCGCGTTGTCTGGAAAATGGCCTCCATTTCAATCCAGCGTGCGCCGCAGCATTTTGCGGATGCCCATTCCCCTAACCACGCATGAAGCAGTTTCCAGTCCTTGTCGTAGGCGCTGGACCAGCTGGACTTACCGCCGCATACGAGCTTTCCAAAGCAGGTATTCCGGTCACCGTTTTCGAAGCGGATGCGGAACGGGTGGGGGGCATTTCGCGTACGGTTTCGTATAACGGCTTTCATTTCGACATCGGCGGCCACCGTTTCTTTTCCAAGTCGAAGGAAATCGAAGACCTGTGGACCGAGATTCTGCCGGACGACATGCTCATCCGTCCCCGCTCATCGCGGATCTTGTATCGAGGCAAGTTTTTCTCTTATCCGCTGAAGGCTTTTGAAGCGCTGATGAAACTCGGGATTTGGGAGTCGTTCGTTTGTATTCTTTCCTACCTGAAAGCGCGTGTTTTCCCCGTTAAAAATCCGGAGAATTTCGAGCAATGGGTAAGCAACCAATTCGGCGAACGCCTTTTCCGGATTTTTTTCAAAACGTATACCGAGAAGGTGTGGGGAATGGATTGCAAAGCGATCTCAGCCGATTGGGCCGCGCAGCGCATTAAAGGCTTGTCGTTGATGACGGCGGCCCTCAACGCGCTTTTGCCCAAAAAGAAGCCAAAAGAAAATGGGCCAGTCGTTAAAACGCTCATTGATTCGTTCCGATATCCCCGTCGCGGTCCCGGGATGATGTGGGAAGCTTGCGCGGCCCGAATCCGCGAGATGGGTGGGCGCGTCGAAATGGGACGCAGCGTTGTAAAATGTGTTCATGATCCCGAGACGAAAACGTGGGAAATCGTCAGCCGCGACGCGTCGGGAACGGAGCATGTGGACACTGGCGCACACGTCATCTCGACGGCGCCTGTGCGAGAGCTCGCGACCATGCTCGAGCCAGCGCCTTCGCAAACGGCTCGCGATGCTGCCGCGCAATTGCGCTACCGCGATTTCATCACCGTCGTGCTTATGCTCAAGGAGCGTAACGTGTTTGCCGACAACTGGATATATGTTCACGAACCCCACGTGCTGGTCGGTCGAATCCAGAACTTCAAATCCTGGTCACCCGAGATGGTGCCTGATCCGTCGCTCGCCTGTTATGGCTTGGAATACTTTTGTTTCGAACATACGGGTCTCTGGAAAATGAGTGACACGGAGCTCGAGGCGCTCGCGAAAAAGGAAATTGTCCAACTGGGCCTCGCTGCGGACGCCGATATCGTGGATGCCCACGTTGTCCGGCAGAAAAAGGCGTATCCAGTTTATGACGACAGCTACGCCGCGCACATGGATGTCATTCGCGAGGAACTGGAAGCCCGTTATCCCACGCTCCATATGGTCGGTCGCAATGGCATGCATAAATACAATAATCAGGATCACTCCATGATGACTGCACTGCTGTGTGCTCGTAATATTCTGGCTGGGAGGAAGATACACGACATCTGGCAGGTAAACGAGGATGCGGAATATCACGAAGCCGGTACGCGCGGTGGCTCGTCCGTTTCCGGATTGCGGGCAGTGCCTCAGCCGGCACGTTCCACCGAGAAAGCGGTCCATTGATTTCGCAATTGTCCGTTCGGAAATGAACCTTGCAACAGATGCGAAGGGACACCGGCCGCGTGTTTCCTGGCCGACATTTCTGAGCCTCGTCGCGATATTTTTTACGGCAGCAATTCCGTTTGTCCTGACGCTGGCGCTGACTTCGCCGCAAAGTCATGACGAGGACCAGCACATCGCTGCCGGTGCTCTCGTTGCGCGCGAGGGGCTCCTGCCTTACCGCGATTTTCCATGCCTGCATACGCCGAATCTCGCGCTTCTTTACGGCGTCATTTTCCGTGAAACCGACTATCTGATGCTTTCCGCGCGGCTTGTATCTGCAGCGTCAGCTGCAGCGATTGTGGGTCTTGTTGCGGCAATTGCGTGGGCGGCATTTCGTAATCGTGGTCGCATCGTGGCGTGGCTTGCCGCTGTTGGCGCAGCGGTTCTCTGTCTGTTTTCCAAAAGCTTCGCGACAACCACGGGCCTCGCGTGGAACCAGGAGCTATCGTTGTTGCTCGCTTTGGTGGCTGGCGTCACACTCTGGATCGGCGTCCGCGATGGCAAGCCTGGGTGGCTTTTTGTCGCCGGTCTGTTCGCAGGCCTGGCGATTGGAACTCGCGTCACCTATGCACCGCTGCTCGCGCCTTTTGGGCTGACCGTCTTGTTCGGAGGACCGCGGGAATTAGGAAAAATCGTTAGCCGGGTCTGCTGGTTCTGCGGCGGATGTGTCGTTGGCTTCCTGCCTGTAATCGTTCTCTGGACGCTGGCTCCTGAGGCGGCGAAGTTCGGGATTCTCGATTTCGCCAAGGCCAACATCGACTACCGGGTTGCGACGGGTGAGCCGCGAACCATGACTTTCTTGAAAAAAGTCCGCTTCTTCTTCAAAGAAATCGTTAGAGAAGATTTTCCGCTTTACCTTGCGGCTCTCATTCCGTTCGCAGCTGTGATGTTCGTTCTTCGCAGGCGGCTCTCGCTCGTCTTGTGGTATTTGCTGGTCCTCTTACCGTTTGTTCTTTGGGGGGCCATGGCGCCATCGCCGTTGTTTGATCAGTATTTTTACCCTTTTGCGCCCTTTCTGACATTGTGTGCGGTCGCCAGCCTAAGTGCGCTTCCATGGGACCGAAAGCATCTCCTGTGGGTCCCGGTACTTTGCGGGATTATGGCGGTGCTATCGATCGTTCGCGTCGCAGAGGAGTATGGGAAGATGGACCGATTGGAAGAGGCGGAGGACTGGACGCCGATAGAGCAGCATGAAACCGGCCGTGACTACCGGAGAATCGTCGGCGACGGTCGGGTGCTGACCCTTGCGCCGGCCGTGGCGGTCGAAGGCGGAATGCCTATTTATCCGGAATTCGCCGCCGGTCCATTCGCATGGCGTGTTTCGGAGTATGTCGATCCCGGCAAGGCTGCCCGGATCGGCCTGGTAACGCCCCACACGCTGCCGGCTCTGCTTCAGAAAAGCCCGCCCGCTGCTGTTGTCCTTCAAGCTGAGAAAGGCCTCGAAAATGAATTTCGAGCCTGGGTAGAAAGCCGTCGGTTTGCCCCTGTTCGAGCGAGCGATGGGCATGACATCTGGCGGCTCAAGTAAAAGGGCGCCGGATGCGGGTCCGGCCCATTATGGCAATCGCTTCGACGTTACTGGATCAGCTTTTCCAGTGCAGGATCGGGCTGGGCGCCCAAAGCTGTAGCCTTTTGGTAATTCTCGCGGGCCGGCTTGATTGCAGGTGGGCGAGCGGTGGCGTAAACGACGGCGAGGTTGAAATAGGCGCTCGCGTATTGGGGATTAAGGGCGATGGCTTTTTGAAGCTCTTTGACGGCCTGATCAGATTGGCCCTTTTTGCTGGCAGCGATACCGAGGTAGTTGTAAGCCGTCGGATTGTTCGGGTCTAGTGATAGCGAGTCCTGAAGGACACGGGTGGCGGCATCCCATTTCCCTTGGTGATAATAGACGATGCCGAGGGTGCAGCGGGAAATGTAATCCTTTGGGCCAACGGCAACGGCTTTTTGGAGGACGTCCTCGGCATCGCGATAATTCTTTTGCCGAAAAAACGTGACGCCGAGGCCGGAGAGAGCTGCAAGATTCTCTGGTTGGAGCTCGAGTGCTTCGCTATAGAGGCGTTCTGCCTTGGAAAAGTCCCCCTTATCCAGGGCAGTTCTGGCGTTGGCAACTTTGGCGGCGGCCTGCTCCTCCGAGGTTGGGACGTCAGAAGGAGGGGGATTAGCGGTGAGAGCGCCCGTTGCGGCGGCTTTTGACGCTGCGACGGCTGCGGTAGCCGTTGGGGTTGTCTGCTGGATGAGCTCGACGGAGAGCCCGGAAGTTTTGGAGCTGGAGTCGAAGTAGGAAAGTTCGGAATCGGTGAAGAGATCCCGCTCCTTGTCATCAAGCTTCAGGCTGATATTGCCAAGGACGTCAACCTGGTCCAGCAATGACTGGGATTTGCCTTCGACTTTGGCGAGTTCTTCGAGAAGGACCTGGCTAGCTTGGTTGCGTTTGATCTGATCCTGGAGGCTGCGAAGCACGATGTCGCGTAAAAGCGTATTCTCGTCCTGGATTTTCGCGAGGTCTTGGGGGCGGGCACCGGTTTTTTTGGCTTCGGCGAGGGCCTTGTCGGAGGCAGCGGATTGAGTGGCGAGCTGAGTTTTCAGATCAGCGGCCGCCTTCTCTTCCGAAGCGATCTGTTTTCGGGCGCTGGCCAGTTGTGACTGAACGTCGAGAATCTGCTGTTTCAATTGCGCGACTTCCTCAGGAGCCGGACGGCCAGAAAGAACCGCGAGCTGCTTCTCGGCTTCAGCGAGTTTGACGGTGAGCGAGGCGTTGCTTTCAGCGAGCTTGGCGGCTTTTTCCTGATCCGCCTTTGCTTTTTCGACGGTCGCCAGAAGCGCGCCTCTCGCGTTGAGGGCTTCGTCGCGTTCCGCGCTTGCTTTGGCTGCGAGTTGATTGGAGGACGTTTGATCGGCCTTTGCCTTGTCCAGGTCGGCAACGGCTTTGTCGCGTGACTGAAGGGCTTCGTCTTTTTCTTTGAGAGCGGTGTCCCGTTCGGTTGTAGCCGTGGCAACGAGCTGACTGGATGACGTTTGATCGGTTTTTGCTTTGTCCAGGTCTGCGACGGCCTTTTCGCGCGCTTGAACGGCTTCGCCCTTTTCTTTGAGAGCGACGTCGCGTTCAGCTGTCGCCTTGGCGGCTGATGCGTTGGAGGTAACGACTTTGCCAGCGAGGTCGGCCGCTTCATCTTCGACCAAATCGACATCTGCAAGGTGTTCGTCGATCTGGCTACGAAGTTTGGCGATCGTGACCCGCGCGGCCTCCAGATCTCGTTCCACGGTCGTTCTGTTGGATGACGATGCCTGAAAACGATCCTCTGCTTGAGCAAGTTGAGAACGAAGCTCAGCCACCTGGATACGATTCTGGTCGGCACGCTGGAGCGCCTGCTGCAGATTTCGAGCGCCCTGATCGTTCTTCCGCGTGAGCGTCTGATTTTGCTGGCGGAGACGCGCGATCTCGAGGCGGCTTTCGGAAAGTTGCCGGCGAAGTTCTTCGAGTTCGGAGCCGGAAGGTCTGGTTGGTGTGTATGAATCCGCAGCAGCTGTGTCATTGGATTCTACTGAAGCGGCTGGCGAGAGATCGCCTGGAACCGGTGGAAGCGTGTCGGTGGGTAGATCAGGTTCGATGATACCGGGCCCTGGAGTGGCATTGAAGTCGTTGTCGCGCCTGGTCTGCGCCTGGAGATCGGCGATTTTCTGGCTGGTTTTTTTGGAGCGGTATTCAATGACCAGCGGTTGCCAGTTTGGGCTGTTGCTGCGGATCTGATCGAGAACGCCACCGGCGAATTTGTACTGTTTAAGGGCCTCTGTGGTTTTGCCGTTGGTTTCGAGTTTTTCGGCCGTCTGAATAGCCATGTAGGCCTTGAGAAAAAGGTCCGACGGATCCTGGCCCGCAGCCAGGACCTGCGACGTAAATGCCAGGGCGGCACAGATGGAAGCCAGGGGGAGAGAACGCTTCATGTTTTTTGAGGCGGCGGCGAAAATATCCTATTGCGTTCGGCTTGGCAAGCGTTTGGAAATCGTGTCAATGGCTGGTTTAAGGAGAGGCTCGTCCCGCCAAGACTTTTGTCTTACTTTTTACCTTAAATGTGCTCTGCGGAACTGACCGCAGTGTAAGTTCACGTTAAGGAGCAGGAATAAAGAGACCACGCCAAGAAATCACGCCAAACCCCGCCAAGCCTGCGGGCCGGCTGGGGCGGCCAGTGATTGACACGCTTTGGGCCGGATGATAGCTTCCGCGCGTTTTCCGCGCTTAAACAAGGACTTAGGACCTTACATGCAGGCAACTCTCGAACATCCTGTGCTGGTGCTTAACCGGCTTTGGCAGGCAGTGAATATCTGTAGTGTGAAGCGCGCATTCACGTTGCTCTTCCAACGTCAGGCGCAGGTGGTTTTCGCGGAAGAGGGTAGCGATTTTGCCACTCACGACTTCGATAGCTGGCGGGATGTTTCCGAACGGAATCCGGAACCGGAAATGGTGAAGACGGTGCATTTTTCGGTGCGAATTCCGCGGGTGATCGTCCTGATGCTTTTCGATCGTCTGCCGAAAAAAGAGGTTAAATTTACACGGCACAACATCTTCGAGCGCGATAAGAATACCTGCCAGTATTGTGGCAAGGTATTCGACCGGAAAGACTTGAATCTGGATCACGTCATTCCGCGCGACAAAGGAGGATTGACGACGTGGGAGAACGTCGTTTGTTCGTGCATTAAGTGTAACACGCGCAAAGGCAATCACTTGCAGCACGAGGTTAACATGCATCTGATCCGTAAACCGAAACGGCCGAAGTGGCGGCCATTTGCCCACCTAACAGTTTCGGGGCTGCAGCACGACAGTTGGAAACATTTTATCGATCTGGCGTATTGGAACGTCGAGTTGGGCGATTAGTAGCCGCCGTCGGCAGTTTTTATCACGCTAAGTAGCCTTAGGATTGGCCGTTTTATGCGTCCGGACCGGCTCCTCCAGCGAATTTCCAGATGTGGCTCGACTCGTTCTCCCTGTTGTTGCGGCGCTAGCGTTTGCAGCGCACGCAGAACCTCCCGAAGAGGTAATCGCCGACTTTTCCGCCGCGGGGTTCGACCGTCGTTTGGGACCGAATTACAGCTTTTATCATAAAGGCGAACGGCAGCAAAATTTCCCAACCATCTGGCAACCGCCGACGAAGGAAGAAGTGCCGGGGCGAAAATACGAAATTGGCGGTCCCTGGAGTCAGGATGCGGGCGACTTCAGCAGCACGCAGGGACAGGTTTTGTATGTCCCGGACGGCGGCGGATTCGGCATGGATCGGGTGACGATCCTTGAAATGGCCCACAACACTTATACGGAGAGTCCTCAGCCGCCGTGGCATGGAGGAACCGGTCGGGAGCCGCATTCGCTCAACTGGCCGATCGAGAAGGGTGGCTCCACCGCTGTTCCGATTCACATGGCTCGCGGTAAGGGTAACTGGTCGAACTGCGGCGTCGCCATTTTTTCGACAGGTCTCATCACTACCGCAGGCACGGTTACCGCCAAAGGCACAGACCCAATTCTCCAGCTCCCGCCGGGCAAATTGCCAACTGCTATTTCGGTGACGCCGAAAAATGAATTCGCGTTGGTGACGGTCTATGATTCCAAGAAAAGGATCGGCCAGGTGGCGGTCGTCGCTTTGGAAAATGGACGCGGGTTTCCACACGAGTGGAAGGACGCGCACCCGGCGCTCTGCAATGTGGGGGTTTTCTCTGGCATGAAACTGCTGGGATTTGTCGATCTGCCTGAAATCACCTTTCCAACCGGCATTTGTGCCACAGGCGACTCGATGGAGAACCGATTCAACGGCCCGGATGGAAACGCCGGAATGCTTAGCCAGGCGGATCTCAACGAGCAATCCTGGCGTGATTCATTTTTAAAAGGAGCCAATAGCAGCTACGCGACCAAAGCGGGTTATGCGGTGGTTATTTCGAAACATGAACAGAAGGCTGCATTCATCGACTTGCAGCCCCTTTTCGCTCGTGTCCGTGAGCTGTACTTTACGACGCCAGAAAACTTCGCGAAAACCCGCGAACTTGGCCCTGGACCGAAACAATGGCCGTATACTTTCGAAGGCGAGCCCAACTGGAAACCGAAGCTTGTCAAAGTCATTGATGTCCCCACACCGACCGCCGTGCTCGCAAGCATGGGAAGCCTGGGGAACCTCCGAACCATCATTGCTTCCTTGGACGGGAAAGTGAGAATGTACGCTGTCGGCGGACTGGCCACAGATGCACTTGCTTCCGCGGATGACATTCGGCTTGTCGGCGAGGTTGTGGTAGGACGAAATCCCGTTTGTCTCGCGTATCAAAGGGGGTCCAGCGACACCTTTATGACCGTGTCGCGGGGTGACCGCGAAATCGCGTGGATCAAGTATTCCGAGAACGGCGGACAGATTATTCGGCGTTTACGTGACTCCCGGATGGAAGATCCCGTTTGCGTCGAGCAAGCCGACACCCACGGCACGGATACTCAGATTATTACCGTCGCGGATTTTAAGGGACGAAAAATCATCAATTATCGTTTCGACGACATCGTCTTTACCACCAACGGTGGCGCACGATTTGGCATGGGGCCGGATGGAAAAGCGGAATTTGAGTGTGGCGGCGTGATGAGTTTTCCTGGCAATCCGTATTGCGTTAGCTCCACCAACGTCAATTAGAGGTAATCGCTTTTGATGTCGGAACGAAGGATTTGTCCGGCACGAGATAGTGATATTCCCCTTTCTCCAGATTCACTTCGGCTACGAACCGCCGCATGCCGATGTAGGCTCTCTTTAGATCCGATGAAACAACAACGGAGTTCGGGTCGAGATAAGTCCAATTCGTATCGTAAACTGGAAAATCGAGCCACAAGCCTGGTGTCAGTGTCACTAGGGAATCGGCAAGAACGATCATCATCAAATGGTTTGGCGTGACGACTGCCGCCCGCGGCGCATTCGGCAAATTCTTCAACACTTTCGCCTGCCATTGCCGGGAATCCTGGTCCCGCAGCAATTCGATTACCGCGCCCTGTGAGATACTCGGACGCTCGACGCCTTCAATGGCTACCAACCGCCCGTTCCAATCCAAGAATTGACGCACTTCGTGAGGAGAAATTTGATAGTTCTTCTTCCCGTCTTCACTGAACCAGAAAAGACCGCCGCGCTTTCCATCCGGGGTAAAGGCTACCAGCCAGCCGTCGTTGACGTGCCAAAATGCGTCGCCGCCGTTGAAATCGGCGGCTTTTGGGACGAAATCCGGCCTCGAGCCAGGAACCTGAGACACTTCACTCACGAGGCCGCTACTGGCGACGCCGTTGAGCAGGTAGACCGACCAGTCGTAGCCGGAGAAATTCTCCTCATAAAACCAGGCAAGTTGTTCGGCGGATTTGGTGCCGTTCAAGTCGCTGGCTGCCTGCCAGGTGGAGATTGCATGGTCATAACCCCATGCGTTGACGGCTGCCAGCAGGAGGCCGGCCAGGGCTGGGAAAGCGGGAGGGAAGCGCATGGCTCGAATAAAACGATATTTTCGTTCTTTCTACAAATGCATTTCTTGTAAGCAAACGGTAGGCGTTTCAAAGCGTGGCGATCTGCGGTATCGCAGAGCTTCGATCCGGTCGCGGTTCAGCTTTGACTTCAGCGGGAAGCTGACCAATCTCGAGTGCACTTTGCTTGCTTATTACGTTCACCACCTGAGCCCGTTTATTTTTCAACTGCCGAATGGCATCGGCCCACGATGGTATGGGTTCGCTTACGTCCTGGCTTTTTTGGTTGGCTATTGGGTTTACAAAAATCTGGCGAAACGCGGCTACTCGGATCTGCGACCGGATCAGGTGGGAGATTTTATCACGTGGGGCGCCCTGTTCGGTGTGTTTCTTGGCGGCAGACTTGGCTATTTTCTGTTCTATCAACCGGGAGAACTGTTTCGTGATCCGCTGACTTTTTTCAAAGTGTGGGAGGGCGGTATGGCGAGCCACGGCGGAATCATTGGGCTATTTTTTTATACGTTGTGGTATTCCTGGCGGCACAAGGTGTCGTGGACAAATATCGGCGACAATCTCGTCGTCGTTGCGCCCATCGGACTTTTCTTTGGGAGGATCGCCAATTTCATCAATGGCGAGCTTTACGGACGCATCGCGCACGTGCCATGGGCGGTGCAATTCCCAAAGGAACTGGAGGATCCGCAGATCGGTTATGACCTGCTTCCGCAGCTTGGATCGGATGCCCCGGAGACAATCGTTAGCGCTGCTCGAACCGACCCGGCACTGCGGGAGAAGCTCGGTCAGGTGTTGAATCCGCGGCACCCCTCGCAAATATACGAGGCTCTGCTCGAGGGAGCGTTGCTCTTCGTCATACTCTGGCTTATCCGAACCAGAACGAAGGCGCCCAACGGGGTGCTTACGGGTGTTTTCTTTATCATGTATGCGCTACTGCGGATTTTTGCGGAGCAGTTTCGTGAGCCGGATGCATCGCTGTTCGGCCCCTTCACCCGTGGCCAGTTTTATTCGATCTTTATGGTCCTGATCGGCGCAGTTTTTGTGATTTGGGGCCTCTCGCGAAAAGGTAAAACGTCGAGACGCGGGGACCATCAGCCATAGGCGCGGCAGCCTAGCTGCACCGCTTTACCCTCGGGACGACAGCGCCATGCTGCGGCGTCCTTCTGGATTGTAGGACGCTACCTGCCGAACTTTGCCCGAAGCGCTTTTTGGACTACGGGCGGAACAAAACTGGTTACGTCGCCTCCAAGTCGCGCGATTTCCTTTACGATCCGCGAGCTGAGATACGTGTAATCTTCTTTTGGCGTCAGAAAAATGGTTTCCAGCGACGGCTCGAGCTTGCGATTCATGAGGGCCATTTGAAATTCGAATTCGAAATCTGATACCGCCCGAAGTCCGCGGATAACTGCCACCGCGGATTCGTGATGGACCAGGTTTACGAGCAGCCCTTCGAATCGTATCACGCGGACCCGTTTCAAATGATCGATGCTTTCCTCGATCAAATGAACGCGTTCATCCGCGCTGAAAAGGGGATTCTTGGACTCATTGACAGCGACTGCGATGATAACTTCATCGAAAAGATGAGTTGCCCGTTTCAAGACGTCGAGGTGACCGTAGGTGGCGGGGTCGAAACTGCCTGGGTAAATCGCTTTGCGCACAGGCGCGACTATGACGAGAGGAGCGGAGCCGGAAAAGGAAAACTCGCGCCCCTGAACTTGAATCTTCCTCAACCCAAATCCTAAACTTGAACCCTCGGCGCCATGTGGAGGGGAGCAAGTTCAAGTTAAAGAGCAGGATTAAAGTTTTTATTCCAAATACTTTCTGAGCGACTCGCGTAAACTCGTTCTTGCTCGGAAGAGGAGACTTTTCACTCCCGGCACCGTCTGTCCCATGATTCGTGCGATTTCTCCGTAGGGCACATTGTCGTACCGCCGCAATACGACAGCCAGCCGTTGCGCCTCGGGCAGTGCATCGATAGCCTGCTGAATCGCCCGTTGTTTTTCCGCTTCGAGAACATCTTCATCGGGCGTTTTTTGGTGCTCATCGCCCATTTCCTCGTCGAGTTCGGTCTGGATCTGCCCTCGATACCGCCGCGTATGGTTGAACACCAGATTTCTCACGATCGTAAACATCCACGTCGTAAATTTCGCGTTCGGCTGATATCTGCCGGCCGATCTCCAGATCCGCACAAACACTTGTTGCGCAACGTCTTCCGCCTCTCGATCCGATCCCAGCATCCGGGTGACGGTGCCGATGACTCGCGCTTGGTGGCGTTCGACCAAATCACGCATTGCCGTTTCATCTCCAGTCGCGATGAGCCGCATTAGCTCGATATCGCGTGCGTTTTCGGGATCATCAGGGAGAAAATCGCTCAACGCCCCGAACGTAGAGGACGCCATGGATGCGGCACAAGTCATAACCCGTAAAACCGCGTGGCCGGCCAAAAGTTGCGGCCACTCGGGGTGCAACGACCACATGCTTGGAAGATTTCCGGATGCTAAAAACTAGCGCAGGAAATACCCTCGTTGCTTTTCCGAAATCGGCAGACCCAATTTCTCCATCACTTGGAGCAAGTCCTCCCAGACTTTGCGTTTCTCGGTGTGGGACTGATTGCGCAGCAGGTAGGAGGGATGAAACGTCGGCATGAGCGGGATTCCGTAGTAAGTCGCCCAGCTTCCGCGGGATTTCGTGATGGATTGCGGTTTGCCTGAGAGCCCCTCGAGAGCGGTTCCGCCGAGAGCGACAAGCACTTTGGGCTGAATCGTTGCGATCTGTTCCTCAAGCCACGGGAGACAAGCGGCCATCTCGTCGGGAGTCGGTTTCCGATTGCCGCTCTGGCCTGGAGGCATTCCTGGACGGAACTTGACGATGTTGGCGATATAAACATCCTCGCGACGGATTCCCATGGCGAGAATCATTTTAGTGAGAAGCTGTCCGGCCGGGCCCACGAAGGGTTCGCCCTGGAGATCTTCCTCGGCGCCAGGCGCTTCTCCAACAAACATCAGATCTGCATCCGGATTTCCTACCCCAAATACGAGGTTCTGCCGCACGTTGGCGAGGCGAGGATCTCTCGCGGAATCAAGGATCGTCGCCCGCAACGCATCCAGGCGGGATTGCTTCGGCTGCGAACCGTTGATTCTAGATTTTGGATTTTCGATTTTGGATTTTGGACCGTGATTTTCCGTGGCCGATCGCGACGCGGCCGTTGCATCTTGCTGCATTGTTTTTGTCAAAGAGGCGAGCACGTCGCGCGAAGCGGCGCTTTCCTCGTGCAGCAGGCGTTTCCTGCCGTCGAGGTGCGCGATAACGAGGTCCAGGGCGCGGTCGAACATGGGATTTCACTTTCGGGATGCGAGATTCGAAAATCGAGATTCGAAAATCAAAATTTCTCAGACAGGCTCATATTGCGTAAAATCGAGCGGCAGTCGGGCGAAATCCGGTGGAATGTCCGCGCAAAATTCGACGGGTAGCCCCGTGACAGGATGGTGAAAGCCAAGCTTCCACGCATGAAGCATTTGCCGCGGAAACCCGTCGCCGCCACGGCCGTATACGGCGTCTCCTGCGAGCGGATGGCCCAGATGTTTCAGGTGAACGCGAATCTGGTGCGTTCGCCCCGTCAGAAGCCGGCATTCGATGAGGGCGCAGAGTCCGGTCGCGTGTTGAAAGGTGCTGATGACGCCGTAAAGCGTTTGGGCGGATCGACCTTTACCCGGCGCGGCGACTGCCATTTTTTTGCGGTCAACCGGATGCCTTACGATCGGCGCGTCGATTTTCCCTCGCGGCACACGGGGAACGCCGCGCGCGATAGCGAGGTAACGTTTCGTTGTTGTCTCCCTTTCCGCAAACTGTGTAGAAAGCGCGCGATGCGCGGCGTCGTTTTTCGCGACAACGAGGCAACCGGACGTGTCTTTATCGAGTCGATGAACGATGCCGGGCCGTTCCACGCCGCCGATTCCCGAAAGT
Organism: Chthoniobacterales bacterium; assembly: GCA_036524675.1. Classification (GTDB taxonomy): domain Bacteria; phylum Verrucomicrobiota; class Verrucomicrobiia; order Chthoniobacterales; family DASVRZ01; genus DATDAW01. The sequence goes on from DATDBU010000075.1 coordinate 48,881, forward strand.
TCGTTACAATGATGGAGTAAGGCATTTACCAAAGTGCCGGATTGGTTCCCAGCACCTGGATGCACAACCATTCCTGGCGGCTTGTTGAGCACCAACAAATGTTCATCCTCAAAAAGGATAGTTAGTGGAATTTCCTCCGCCGCGACTTCGCTCGGGATGGGCGAAGGCTCATTCACGGTAATCGTGTCGCCTTCACGCAGCTTATGACGCTGCTTAACGGTTTCGCCGTTAACGCGGATGTGTCCGTCTTCGATCAGCGCTTGCGCGCGCGACCTTGAAAGATGCGGCGCATAGGCGACGACCACGAGATCTAGACGCCGCCCCGCCGTTTCCGTGTTGACGCTAAAATTTAGGTGCTCGTCCGTCATGCAGTTCAATATGGAATTGAGCTCAAAATTGCCTCCGAGAAAACTTGAAAGGGGGAATGCGAATTTATTGACGAGAAAATCGTTAAAAACCTGAATCAGGGATTTCTGTTGTGCTGTCGGCAAGCTCCCGCTAAAAACGGAAAACGTTATGAGAATCGCCGTTTTTAGCGCAAAACCGTACGACGAACGCTTTCTAAAAGCACCGGCCGCGGACGCCGGACATGAATTGGTATTTTTCGCAGAACGCTTGACGGCGGCAACAGCGATACTCGCAGCGGATTTCGATGGGGTATGTGTGTTTGTTAACGATCAGGTGGATGCAGCCGTGCTGCGGACTTTGGCGAAAAACGGTTTGCGCCTTCTGCTGCTGCGATGCGCAGGGTTTAACAATGTCGATCTCGTCGCCGCCGAAGAATTGGGGATTGGCGTCCGACGCGTCCCCGCGTATTCGCCCTATGCTGTGGCCGAGCATGCTTTGGCGCTAATTCTTACACTAAATCGCAAGACGCACCGTGCGTTCAATCGAGTGAGGGAGGGAAATTTTTCGCTGGAAGGCCTCGTTGGGTTCGATATTCACGGCTCGACAGCAGGATTTATCGGCACCGGAAAGATAGGATGTCTCACTGCGGAGCCGCTGGCTGCAATGGGATGCCGGGTGTTGGGCTATGATCCGTATCCGGCGGAAAGTTTTAGCAAGATCGGCAAGTACACGAGTCTGGAGACGTTGCTCGCCGAGTCGGACATTATTAGCCTTCATTGTCCGTTAACACCTGCGACACGCCATTTGATTAACCGTGAAACGCTGAAGCTCACGAAAACGGGCGTGATGATCATTAACACGAGTCGCGGAGGCCTGATTAACACAGAGGATCTGATTGAAGCCTTGAAATCAGGAAAGGTAGGCTATGTGGGGCTGGATGTTTACGAGCAGGAAGCCGATGTTTTTTTCGAGGATTTGTCGGGGGAGATTATCCAAGACGACGTCTTGCAAAGGTTGGTGACATTTCCGAATGTGTTGATTACATCGCATCAGGCATTCTTCACAGAAACGGCGATGCGCAACATCACCGCGACAACCCTGGAAAATATCGAAGACTTCCTTGCTGGGAGATCCAGTGCGTCAGAGGTGAAAGCGAAAAAGAGCTGACCTCAAAGATCCGAGGAATCGGAAAGGAACAACAGCATTTCTTTGCGTTTGGGGGCGATCTTTGCGATGTGTCCAGCAATACTTTCCCATGCCCCCGGAAGATGAAGCCCAGGAGGAGTTTACCTCCCAGAGTCTTGATCCCTGCCCCAGCTGCGCGACGCTGATTGATGTGTCGGATGTCCAGCCGTTCGAGGAGATCCATTGTCCCGTGTGCGGACAGCGCTTTACTGCGTGCAAGCAATTCCATCAGTACGCCTTGCAGAGCAAACTCGGAGAAGGAGGGATGGGGTCGGTGTTCGAAGCAATCGATCTCAATCTCCAGCGTCGGGTTGCCATCAAAATTCTGAACAAGGAATATTCGAAGGACAAAAAAAACATCAAGCAACTGGAGACCGAGGCGCGTATCACAGCTTCGATCAACCATCCGCATGTGGTGAAAGTTTTCTCCGCAGGGCAAGATCACGGCCAGTTCTACATCGCCATGGAGCTCGTGCCGCATGGAACGCTGGATCAGCTGATGGCTTTCCAGGAACGAATTCCAGAAGTTCAGGCGCTGGAGGTGGGGATTCAAATTGCCGAGGGCCTTCGCGCTGCCCTGGAAAATGGGCTGATTCACCGCGATGTGAAGCCAGGGAATATCCTTTTCGCTCATGCGCACCTGGCAAAAATCGTAGACTTCGGCCTCGCTTTGCTGATGGAAGAAGGCGCAAAGGCGAGGGGAGAGATTTGGGGAACACCCTATTATGTGGCTCCAGAGAAGCTGAACTACGAAGCGGAAGATTTCCGGAGTGATATTTACAGCCTCGGCGGCACGCTTTTCCATGCGATCTCGGGCAGGCCGCCGTTCGAAGCGGCATCGGCGTCACTCGTGGCCCTCAAGCACGTGAAAAGCCAGAACGCGAGCTTGCAGGCTTTCGCGCCCAATGTTTCGAACGAGACTGCTTACGTCGTCAATCGGATGCTCAACAAGGATCCCGACCAGCGCTATCAAGGCTACGACGAACTCATCGAGCATTTACAGTATGCCCGGGCGCGCCTGCTCGAACGCACTGGTGCCGGCTTGCAAGCACGGCGGCGGGTTCAAGTGGAAACCACTCATACCCAGACGATTATCGGCTGGCTAACGGTGTTGCTCATTGTGACTCTTGTGATCGGCGGCGCATTGGTTTGGTTCAAACGGGACGCCATTTTCGACAAGCGGGATGAAAGTCCTGCAGTGGCAGTGGGTTCGGATGGTGACAGTCGCGACGATTACACGACAAGTTACGAAGCGGCTCGGAAAGCGATCGTTTCCGGAGATTTTCCCGAGGCGATAGGAGAATTGGACAAAGTGATTGCGGCAGGGAACGTGCCCCAGCCGGCACTGAACTGGGCCATGGCTCACAAGGGGCTCGCGTTGATCATGGCCGGCAATCTCAGCGAAGGACGCGGGATTTTCGAACAAATGGAAGCCAACGGCCTCTATTCCGACAAGCCGATCGAAATCAAGCTGGCGAATTTTTTTGTGGAACTTGGCCGGTTGACGAAAGAGGAAGTGCCGGTCGCGGGCGGGACAACCCGTGCCTATCGCAACACGGATTTTGAAGCGTTCGCTCTTCTGCTTTTCGGGATGAAAGACTGGCAATTGAAAGCGTTCCCCGACGGTGGCGCGTTGCTGGAGCATTTCCAGGCCGGACAACTGACGCCGGATTATTCATGGATCGGCGATTACAAAGAGATCACGAAAGCGTATTTGAAGGATTTCAACGTTTACAAAACGCTCAAAGGCCAGATTGAAGCAGCGACGACGCCAGCACTGAAGACGGCGGCGCTCCAGTCGGTGCGGAACGCACGAGGAAAACTGATTACGCAAGGGCCGCTCGTAGAACAGCTCACCCAGTGGGAAACCGAGCTTTCCGCGGTGATTGCCGCGTCCGCAGAAGTATCTCGCATTGAACGCGAGGCAGCGGCTCGCACCGTTGTTGAGAATGAAACAAAGCTTTGGACCCAAGAGGAGCCTGCAGTGAAACAAGCGTTGATCGAGTTTTCCGCCGACACGATTCTTCCGAGAATTTCGTCGCTGAAGTTTACGACGGCAGAGCTGGAACGGGAAAGGATAGTCGCGGTGAAGAAGCTGGGATGGCTCTCTGAATTCAAGAAGGGATTGATCCGCCGGCTTTTGGCCAGAAAATATGAACGCGGAATCGGAAAACGCTCTGGAGGAATGATCACTGGCGCGGTCGTTGCCGCTAACCCTGTTCAAATTGAGATTGGTTCCCCGTATGGGAACATCCCGATACAGTGGAAGGCCATCGCTCCGGACTCCATCCTGGCTATGGCGGACGCTTTACTGATTCCGCAGCGAACGGATGACGCTGAATATAAAGCGCGTCAACAGTGGCTGACAGGTTGCTATGCCGTGTGCAGCGGTCTGGATGCGAAAGGACGCGAATTGTTGATCGAAGCAGCCCAATCCGAAGCGGCGTTGCGCGACGAATTGCCCGTGTTTTTCGAGGAGGCAAAAGCTCAATAGCTTCCGGCCACTTGCCAGTGATGTCCGCGAAATAGAAAACGTCAGCCTCCCGCCGTTTGGCGAGGTGTCGCTTGGGCAAGGGGTTGTGGTGTGACCGGTTGTGCTGGCATGACTGGTTGCGCGACTGGGGGCGGTGCAACGGGTTGGGCAGGAAGCACTGGCATCAGCGATGGCAACGGGGCGTTGACAATGTTGACCGATGCTCCACGGCCAACCTGCGCGTAAAGATTCGCTACGTCCACCGAACGCATCCGGATACAACCGTAACTGGCGGGCGTGCCAATCCTCCACTCCTCTGGGGTTCCGTGGATGTAGATGTAGCGGTCGAAAGCGTTTGCATTCTGGTCCTCGAGTCCGTGGAGCCAGAGAATCCTGGTCACGATTGGGTCGCGCCCGGGTGCATTCGGGCGCAAAATTTCCCCGGTGCGTTTTCGGCCTTTGAAAACGGCTCCAATTGGGGCGCCATCGCCGATTTTCTTTTTGATCCTGAGATGACCCAAAGGCGTGCCATTGCTGCCGCGACGGTCGCCCAGACCGAATTTTGACGTGGAAACCGGATACTCGGCCGCAAAATGGCCCTTGTAATAGAGGCGCAACTTCTGGTCGGGAACACTGACGAGAATGGAATGATCGCGATCGACCGATTCACAACCCGTAAACAACAGCACCAGCGCGACGAAGATCGCAGGCAGATGCAGGAACCGGGCTGGCATGGTGGCCAGCATAACAGACGCGTCAACTCGGGATGAGAGAGCGTCCGTCGGATGTACGGGACGCAGGGGAAAGGTCCTCACGCCTATGCTCTGTTTTGTTCATGGTGGCCAATCCAAATTTTGGCGGTAGTTTGCCGACCCGCTCATTGCCGGGCAGACGGGGTCATTCGAAAATCCGGAACCGAAGATCGAAAATCCATCCATGGTTGCTCTCACCGAAAGAATACTTAACGACGCCGCAGGCTGGCAGGTTACCCAGCATGCCCGGGCGCTTGTAAAAACCGGCCGTGTGGTGAGTGTGAACTACGCGCCGCCAATCTTGAAGGGACTGGTGCGTGAGGGCGAGACAGAATATCGCGCCGGTCTAAAGATCGTCTCTGCGTCAAACATCGAAAACATGTGCTCCTGCAGGGCGTCCCGCGAATGGGGACAGATCTGCGCACATTCCGTAGCGCTGGGTTTGCAGTGGCTGGCGCCGAAAACTGCAACCGTCCCGACCCCGCCTGTCCCCGTTGAAAAGCCGGCGTTTAACTTTCCCTTTCGGGAGGGAAATTTCAGCGATGCGCGCTGGATCGAGCTGCACTTGGTTTTGGGCCCGAATTTTTCGGTGTTGCTAGCGCGGGATCAATTGACGCTCGGCGTCGAAGCCGTTTTTCGGAAACAATGGATGCTGCTTCGCGCGCTAAAATGGGACGCACCGTATGCGTGTTCCGCACTGGATCTGGAAATTTTGCGGACCATCTACGAAATCACGGGTGGGCAGGCACCGGGAATGATGGCCGTTTCGCGGGATGATTTTGCGCGGATTCTGAAGGCTTCAGCGGGTTTCGACCGGCTTGTTGTGGCGCGCAAGGAGGCGATGAAAATCGAACGCGAACCGGTTCAAGCTGTACTGGTCGTTGAGGACGAACCGGATGGCTCTATTCAGTTGAAACTCGAATTTCCAAGGCCTGATTTTTTGCTGACGAGCGCACACGGTGCGTGGTTACTGCGCGGTTTGACGTGGCAACGTTTGGAGCCGGCGCTTCCCGGAGGGTACGATGAGCTTTTTCGGCACCAAGTGAAAATCACGTGCGATGCAGCGGCAAATTTCCGCCTGTTGGAATTGCCGAAGTTGCGCCGCCTTTTCGGCTTGGAAGGCGACTCGGAAGTCGCACAGCCAAAGGGTTTTTCGATCGCTCCTGTGCAACTCGATATATCGCTTGAGGGTAGCTTTAATCACCTCCAGGCGATTGTTCAGGCGACCTACGGCGCCCAGATTTTTACTTCGGGAAGTGCTGCGTGGAAAACGCATCGCGTCGTCGTGATCGACGGGCAGAAGTATTCCCGAAACATTGCCCGCGAAAATAACACCCTGGATCTGCTAACAGCCGCCGGATTTTCCGGTCCCGATCCAACATCACACACCTGCATCCTTCGTGGTGAAGACCGCATTCTCAGTTTTCTGGCGACCGGCTTCGTGACCCTGCAGAAACTGGCTCACGTCACGCCCGGCCCCCGATTGCGGAATCTGCTGGAGCGGGTTGAAACCGTGCGTCCATCGGTTGAGATCCGGTCTTCCGGTGAAAACTGGTTCGATTTGTCTGTGGAAATGACCAGTCAGGCAGGCGGCCGTTTTTCCGCCTCGGACATCCAGCGGTTGCTCTCCTTGGGGCGCAATTACCAGAAGCGTCCCGACGGCAAGGTCGTACTTTTCGACACAGGCGCGCTCGATGAGTTTCAGGAGGTGCTGCGTGATTGCGATCCGAAACAGCAACAGCCAGGCCTATATCGCCTGTCCAAAGTTCACGCCGGATACTTGCAGGCAAGTTTGGGTGATCACGCGGGCATCCAGCTTCGCGGCGACGCCGGCTGGAGCGACTGGACGGCGCGGCAGTTGCAACCGGTCTCGCAAGAGCTGCCGCCAAATTTGCGGGATATTTTGCGGCCCTATCAGGCGGAAGGTGTCGGCTGGATGCAATTCCTGGCTGCGAACCGTCTCGGAGGCATCCTTGCAGACGAAATGGGGCTTGGGAAAACGCTTCAAACGCTCGCTTTCGTCGAGTCGAACGGCGGGCAGGCGCTGGTCGTTTGCCCGTCCTCGCTCGTTTTCAACTGGGAGCGTGAAGCACAGAAATTTGTTCCGAAACTCCGCGTTCTGGCCATCGATGGTGCCAATCGGGCGGCGCTTTTCGCTAAACTCGATGACGCTGACTTGGTCATTACGAGTTACGCGTTGCTGCGACGTGACGTCGAAAAATACCGCGGACGCCAATTCCAGACGCTTATCCTGGACGAAGCTACGCACATCAAGAATCCCGACACGCAGAATGCCCAGGCAGCGACGAGTCTCCGCGCGACACATCGGTTCGCGCTGACGGGCACACCCGTGGAAAACTCCGTCCGCGATGTCTGGTCGCTGGCACATTTCGTTCTGCCTGGCTACCTCGGGAATCGCGACGATTTTCGCGAGCGTTACGAGCTTCCGATCAATCGCGGCGACGCTCCGGAGCTCCAGGCGCGTCTCGCCAAGCGCCTGCGCCCCATCATGTTACGTCGTCTCAAACGCGACGTGGCAAAAGATCTTCCCGAAAGGTTGGAGCAGGTTGCCTGGTGCGAGCTGACTGCTGCGCAAAAAGAAATTTATCGCGGCCTGCTCGAACAAGGCCGAAGGAAAATCGAGGAGGCTGCTCTCGAGAAAAACGCAGGGAAAGGCCGGATGCAAGCGCTCACGGCACTCCTGCGTCTCAGGCAAGCATGCTGCGACTTGCGACTACTGGGGCTCGACGATTCTAAAGTCAAGCCGGCCGAGGTCTCAGCCAAACTGGACCTCCTGGAGGAACTCGTCGACGAAGCAATCGACGGGGGGCATCGGGTCCTCGTTTTCTCCCAATTTGTGACGATGCTCCAACTCATCGCTGACCGCATGAAAACGCTGGAAATTCCATTCGCGTATCTGGACGGCGCTACCAAGGACCGCGCTGCGCAGGTCGATCGTTTTCAGAACAGCGAAGACATTCCGCTTTTCCTGATTAGTCTCAAGGCGGGCGGCACGGGCCTGAATCTTTCCGCCGCGGATACCGTCATCCATTTCGACCCTTGGTGGAATCCGGCTGTCGAAGCTCAGGCGACCGATCGTGCCCACCGTATCGGGCAGAAGCGCGTTGTTACTTCGTACAAGTTGATTGCTCGCGATACCGTCGAGGAAAAAATCCTGAGCCTGCAACAGCGCAAACGCGACATCATCGACGCCACGGTCGAAAGCGAAGAACCGACCTTCGGCGCGCTTTCTCTGGACGAAATCCGCGATTTGATGGCGTGAGCCTGCTCGGTGTCGCTCAACCGGCGGGGAAATCATCGCTGCCGGCTTCGTCTGGCGCTTCCGGATGCAGCGACGACGTCAGGCTTGCGAGGCCGAGCGCCAGGCCTTGTTCTGCCAGTTGGGTCTTTGGTCTGAAACCGCGCATCCAGTGCCGCCTGGCAACGGCGAAAGCTAATACTCCAGCGAGGCTTCAGAGTCGTAGGGAATCGCAATATTACCGCTCCCGGATGAATTCATAGCATTTTATTAGTTTTTTTGGCAAGTCGCAAAAAACTTCTTGCGACTCAAAAATTTTCTAGCAATATCCCGCCGCGTGAAACGTATAAGAAAAGAAGTTTTGATGTTCGGCGTGATCGGTCTCGCCGTTTTCGCGGTGTGGCGATCCATCGATCGTCCAGTAAAGCCGGAGCTTCGCGGTGTCTCAAGCAAGTCGCCGTCCAGCGCAGCGGCCCAGGTTTCTGCCGCCGTTTCACCCAGCCTTCATAGTCGCGCCATTGACGACACGCTTTTGCCGGCTTCTCAACCCGAGCGCTCGACGAACATCATGGACACACCCGTCGGCGGCGACCGGGCCGTTGCCGCCGTCTCCTATGCGGGCCGCAAATATTCGCTGCAACCCACCCAATACGGATTTTTTGACCGCGTCCTGATTGGTCCCTCCGCCAAGGTTCCCGTACAAGTTACCTATCCGGACGGCGAACCTGGCGAAAAAGTGATCGTCGAAGTCGAGGACGGTGGGCAGCTCGACAACAATTCGATCTTAGCCGTTCAGGCGCTGGATGATGAAAAGCGCCTTGCGTTTGTTTTCCAGGCTACGGATCAGACGGGCATCTTCCGCATCACGCTGCGAAAAGGCGACGACGTCAAGACGCTCAATTTCTGGGCCGGTCCAGAGCTGCCCGTCGCCGCTGCCCGCTAGTTCTTGCACCTAAAAGCCGTTTGTTTGTCTTTTTTCTTCCACTCCCCATTCCCATATGAAGTTCGTTCGCGTTCTCCTCTGTTTGCTCGCCTCTGTTTCTTTTGAATTTACCGTCCACGGACATCCGTGCGGTAACAATCGCCAAGGCGGTCCCAGCTCCCCCAACGAATCCGGCCACAACGAAGATGATACCAAGGGGAAAGGTAAGGATCCCAGAGATGGTGCTAACGACGAAGGAAGCGATCCTGTTACGGCTTACGGCGGCAATGAATACCGGACTATTACAGACCTCACCCTGCATGGAGCCGTTGGCAAGGAAGGCCTCTCATTCAAGCGCCACAGCACCAGCCGCTATATCAGTGGTGGCCAATTCTTTGGCCACGGTGCCAAT
>DATDBU010000076.1:0-35847 GCA_036524675.1 Chthoniobacterales bacterium
GGAGCGCCTTCTTTATTCGATCCATCACATCCGCCGGCAGCACGCCGAGCTTGCGCTCCAGTCGCTTCACCGGCAGCGAGCCAATGCCTTGCACATTCGCCACGCCTTCCAAACGCAGGAACGGTAGTTTTGGCATTTCCACCTCATACTCGCTTCCTCGATCCTCCGATGTCAGCGGCACATAGAGCACCAGCACTCGCGGCGGGTCTTCGTCGTATCGCGATACCACCACGACCGGCCGCGTCTTCGCCGTTATCCCGAGATCTGCCAGCCAGACCTCACCTGGAAGAGGGCTCATCGAGTATGTCCAGCACTTCCTGTTCGACGGCGCGGGAGCGCCCGATGTCCAGCGCGTCGTCGTCCGCCAGTTCGATGATTTCAGCTACGAGTGCCCGAACCTTCTGCGAGGTTTCAGGCTTCCATTCGTGCAGCTTTGCTTCGAGCGTTTCGGCGATGGCTTCCATGACGCTCTCACCGTATTCCCGTAGCCGAGCGCCGTCAATTTCCCAATCGACCGCAACGCCGAACCATGCGCATCAGCGAACTGCTTTGCGCGTCACGCATTCAGAGGCGTCATTGGTGTTAATTAGACATGGGACCGATCGCAATAACGCCAACGATCATGAGGGCGAGCCCTGACGCCATGAGCAGACCGACGATGAACACTGCGCTGCGCCATCGGTGCCAGCGATCGACGAACGGAGTGAAACGAATGCCGACCTCGGCGAAGTAAGCTGCACAATAAAGAATGTTCGCTATAATGGCGGCCTCGACAAGCGTCGACGAGACAGGGGGGCCAAACCAGCTCTTGGAATACGGCCACTTCCAGGCAAGAGCCAACAGGACAATGGTCGCGAGCACTCCGTTGTAAGCGAGGCGCCTCCGCTCCCAGTATTGGGCTGCGTCCCTGACGCAATTCTGCAAAGGCGTCATGGCGTGGAGCGTGGAAACATTGGGGGAAGGTAGCATGAAAGGGGGGCGAAAAGATGTTTTTACGACAATGATCTATTGTCAGCGTAGAAAAGAAACAGCTATCAGGCTGACTGTCTCGCTGAGCTCGGCTCTCACGTCTTGAACCGTCCGGGTCTGGCGGTGCGCAGTCCGCTAGACTGATTCCGGGTTGAATGAAAGGGATAGCGCTTTGCCATTTTTCATCACAAACTGCATCCGAATCGAAACGGGTGAAAACCGAGGTGCAAAGCTTACTTCCACGCTTTGACATAAGCTTGGTTTCCGTCGGGACTTGAGAGCAGCGATATCCCTTTCCAATCGACGAATACAGGCATCGAGATCACAAAGTCCGACGCGTTTTTATTTAGTGCGCTATCAGCTTTCGACGATGACACCATAAATCCCCAGCGTTCCTCGACTGACGGCGGCCTTTCAAAGGAGGACGGTAATTCCATCGTCCGATGGCCGTCCCGGCTATTCCTGAGAGCAAGCTAAATTCTTGCACGAACGTGTGATCTCCTCTCAGCTCAATTGACCCGGAATGGTAAGGCGAGACAAGTTCATAGCTTCCCATCAGATCTTCTTCGACAATCTGTTTTTCTCGGCAAGACATTAGCGTCATCACAATCGCTAAGCAGGCAAAAGGAATTAGGAGCCTTTTCATTTGTCGAATCACCCCTTTGTCTCCAGTCGCTTGGCAAGCAACATTTCCGGTTCATGACAGTCTTGAAACGACCTGCTCTATTCCCCTTCCACCTCGAATCCGAGAAGCGTTTGCGCGTCACTCGTCGGGATTTCGTCTGCTGTATTTAGCTTCCGTTGCACGGCCCGGGAGCGCCGCGATGCGTCGTCGATCGAGTTGGTCGCTTCCTGCAATTTCTTTTGCACTTTCTCAAGGGCATCGCCGAATTTCCCGAACTCCGTCTTAACAGCGCCGAGAACGGTCCACACTTCGCTGGATCGCTTTTCGATCGCCAACGTCCGGAAGCCCATCTGCAAACTGCTAAGGAGCGCCGCCAGAGTAGTCGGCCCGGCAACCACCACCCGGAAATTTCGCTGCAATCCATCGGCCAGGCCCGGGCGCCGCAGAACTTCGGCAAACAGGCCTTCCGTCGGTAAGAACAGGATCGCGAAATCCGTCGTCTGCGGTGGGCTGATGTACTTGGTCGAGATCTTTCGGGCTTCGAGTTTTACGCTGTTTTCGAGAGCTACCGACGCATTTTCCGCGGCTGCAGCGTCGCCCCGTTCCTGTGCATCGACCAATCGCTGAAATTCCTCCTGCGGAAACTTCGCATCGATGGGAAGCCACACCGGGCTCCCGTCGGCCTCGCGTCCGGGCAATTTCACGGCGAATTCCACACGTTCATCGCTATCCGACCGTGGCGCCACGTTTCGAGCAAACTGTTCGGGTGCAAGCATTTGCTCGAGTAAATTACCGAGTTGCACTTCACCCCACCCGCCACGCGTTTTGATGTTCGAAAGCACTTTTTTCAGGTCGCCCACGCCGGTCGCGAGATTGCGCATTTCTCCAAGACCATTGTGAACCATTTCGAGACGCTCGCTGACGATTTTGAACGAATCGCCCAGTCGCTGCTCGAGGGTGGCATGCAATTTTTCGTCCACGGTGGCGCGCATCTGTTCCAGCTTCTGGGTGTTGTCCGCCTGGATCTCTGCGAGCTTGCGTTCGATCGTGTCGCGCATGGCCGCCAGGCGCTGTTCGTTGCCTTGAGAAAGCGCGTTCAGATTTCTCGTAAATCCTTCGAGTTGCGCTTGTTGGAATGCCGCAAAATCACCGATCCGCCCTCCGATCTGATGCGAGAACCCGTCCAAGTGATTCTGCTGCAGCTGCGCGATCTCAGCCATTCTCGCGACAAAACTGTCGCCGAAACGTTGCACCGAAGCCGTTAACTCTTCGCGCATCTGCCTGTTGGCGACCCCCCCTTCCTCGCGATTTTGCGCAAACTCATCGCGTGTCGTCTTTTCTGCTGAATCCAGCGCACCAAGCACTCTCGCATCGCGCCGCAAAAGCAACGCGACGATCTGCAGAATGACAATGACTCCAAGCAGGGAAATAACAGTAATCGGGAACCACATTCGGGGTGTAATACACCAATTGCCGCAGCCTTCCGCAACTCCACCAGGTCCTCGCCGCCGTATTTCGGGATGACACGTCCGAAAGACATCGCCGGAATCTCAATCCGCGTCTAAGCATCCCGCATGTTTCTGAAAGTCCTGCGCTTCCTCGCTGCGTTCTTCGTCGGGATCATTCTCTTGATCGCCATTGCATGGACATTCGGCGCTATCTACTTCGACGGACCGATCCAGACAGGACACGGAAACCTCTGGCTCGCGAGCGGCTGGCTGTTCTGATCGTTCTAGGAATGGAGCTCTCCATCCAACCATCGAATAATCGCGACTGGCCGCCGGAATTGGCCCGAACGGCTTTCGCCGACGTTGCGGGCGACGCCGTTCGCAATTTCGACTATCGGAAGGACGCTCCACCCGTGGAAAACTGGGAAACCCGCACCGTCCATCTTTCCAATCTGCGCGGCGCGGATTTTTTTCTGAACTACTGGAGCTCCTCGTGGATCGCACATCCGATCCTGAGCTTCGATTTCGGGCCGGAAGGTCATATCGCGTTTTCCATCGAAACGCGGCCAGACAAGCACGAGTCCTACTCGACGCTTGGCGGTCTTTACCGACGCTTCGAGTTGATTTATGTCGTTGCCGACGAACGGGATGTGATCCGTGTGCGAACCAATTATCGCGATAACGGCCACGGCGAAGATGTGTACCTTTTCAAGCTCCAAACCCATCCAAATAGATTGCCAAAGAGGTTTTTGGAGTACATCGAACAGCTCAACGAGCTCTATCAAACGCCGCGGTTTTACAACGTCATTTCCCACAATTGCACTACGAGCATTCTGGCGCAGACGACTCAAAAGAGTCGCTTGCCAGCGGATTGGCGCGTTCTGCTCAACGGGAAAATGGACGAATGGTTGGAGCAACTCGGCGCTTTCAAATCCACGCTGCCTTTGGACCGAGCTGAAACGAAAAGGCAATATCGACGAGCAGCCAAAGCTGCCGACGAGGCGCCGGATTTCAGCGCACGGATCCGGGCAGGTGTTCCTGGTTTCTAGGCCCAATAACGAATCGATCACCCGGGCACGTCGATGCCCTTGAGTGTCGAAAAACTCACCTCCCGCATGATTCGAACAAATTCCTGTATATAAGCGAATGAAGCTGCACTGGCCGTGGTCGCTGCATGCAGTTGACTCCGCAACCCACTGCGCCCCACCGGTTTGGACACAACATAATTACGATCCAGAAACGGCTGGACGGTCCAGCCCGGCAACGCCGCGACCCCTCGGCCGCTGGCAACCAGTTGGAGAATGGCGATTGTCAGCTCTGTCGTGCGCCGTGCGGGATTCACGTGTTTCGGCAGGAGCACCTCTCGCACCAGATCAAGGCGCTCGTCGGGAATCGGATACGTTACCAAGGTTTCCTCCTTGAAATCCTTCGCCGTCAAAAATGGCTTCCGGGTCAACGGATGATGGCGCGACAAAAGCGCAAAGACTTCATACGAAAATAAAGGATGAAAAATCACGTCCTGCCGCTCTTCCGAGCGTGAAACGATCACCAAATCCGCCCGGTCTTTGCCCAACAAGCCGACCGGATCGGGATGAAACCCGGACACCAGATCCAGCTCCACCTGTGGCCAATGCTCGCGGAACGCGTCCATTGAAGGCATGAGCCAGTCGAAACAGGAATGGCATTCGACGGCGATGCGCATCTGTCCCGCCTGTCCTTGCGCTATGCGCGAAAGATCGCGCTCACCATCCTGCACCCGACGGAGAACATCGTATGCAACTTCGATAAGCAATTTTCCGGCAGCAGTGAGACGCAAGGGGCTGGATTTTCGCTCGAAAAGCTCGACGCCATAGTGATTTTCAACGGCACGAACCTGGTGGGAAACGGCCGGCTGCGAAAGACTTACCCGCTTTCCGGCTTTGGAAAGATTTCCCGTTTCAGCAAGGGCCACGAGCGTTTTGAAGTGACGCAATTCCAGCATGCAGAACAGGCCATCATAAATGCTGTGAATGATGAAACTCAAAACAACGCATGATGCGAATGACGATTTTTCGAAGAAGGCTGATAAAATGGACGGAAAACTTTTCACCCACAACCTCGGCTACCCCCGCATCGGCGAACAACGCGAACTCAAGAAAGCCACCGAAGCCTATTGGAATGGCAAAATCTCCCGCGCCGAACTCGAAACAACAGGCCGGACATTGCGCGCGGCCCATTGGGCAAAACAAAAAGCTGCCGGAATCGACCTCATTCCCTGCAACGATTTTTCATTTTACGATCAAGTCCTTGGCCTGACGTGCCTCGTCGGAAACGTTCCGCCCCGCTTCGAGTGGGATTGCGAAATGGTCGACCTCGATACGTATTTCCAAATCGCTCGCGGAACCGGTCGTCCCGGTTGCGAACACGGCTGTTCAACGCATGGAGGCACATTCGCCAGCGAAATGACGAAGTGGTTTGATACGAATTATCACTACATTGTGCCCGAATTGCGGCTGGACACGAAGTTCCGGCTTTCGAGCACGAAAATTTTCGACGAGCTCGAAGAAGCGCAATCACTGGGCATCAACGCCAAGCCGGTGCTCATTGGCCCCGTGACGTATCTCACACTCGGCAAGGCGCAGGAAGATTTTGATCCGCATACTCTTCTAGATCCACTGGTTGCAGTTTATGAAGAAATTCTTCGGCGCCTCAAAGTGCTCGGTGTCGAATGGGTGCAACTCGACGAACCTGTTTTGGCGTTCGACCTCTCAGATAGGCAGCTCAACGCTCTTAAGACCGCTTATGCGCGCCTCGCCAAAGTGGGCCCGAAAATGATGGTCGCGACCTATTTCGGGCCGCTACGTGAAAATTTGCCGCATTTTCTGGAATTGCCTGTGGCTGCTCTGCACTACGACGCCGTTCGAGGCGCGGAGGATCTGGACCGTTTGTTTACCCGGTTTCCAGAGCACAAAATCCTGTCTCTCGGTGTCGTCGACGGCCGCAATATTTGGAAAAACGACTTCGACAGCTCGCTGGCTGTGCTCGACAGAGCCCGAAAGGCGGTTGGCGAAGAACGGCTTTGGATCGCGCCGTCTTGTTCGCTTCAACACAGTCCGATCACACTGAAGAACGAGCCGGGGTTGGATCCGGAGTTCAGGAGCTGGCTTGCTTTTGCTGACGAAAAACTGGCCGAAGTCGTTGCATTGTCTGCTCTTACGCCTGAAGCACTCGAGGAAAACCGCGCCGCTTTGGCTTCCCGGAACCAAAGTCCGCGGATTCACGATCCAAAAGTCAAAACGCGACTCGCGGCTGTTCAGAACGCCGATTTCGAGCGATCAGCGCCGTTCGCTCAGCGTCGAAAATTGCAACGCGAGAAACTGAAACTGCCATCGTTTCCGACAACCACGATTGGTTCATTTCCGCAAACAGCGGAAATCCGCACAGCTCGCGCAAAGTGGAAACGCGGTGAAATGCAACCCGCAGCATATGAGGCCTTTATCAAGGGCGCCATCCGGGAATGTGTCGCATTCCAGGATTCGATTGGCATCGACCTGCCCGTGCACGGCGAGTTCGAACGCAACGACATGGTCGAGTATTTCGGAGAACAACTTTCCGGTTTCGCATTTACTAAAAATGGTTGGGTGCAGAGCTACGGCACCCGATATGTAAAACCGCCGATCCTTTTCGGAGACGTGAGCCGTCCGCACCCTATGACTGTCCACTGGTCTGAATTTGCTCAAACGCTGACGGAGCGACCGATGAAAGGCATGCTCACAGGACCGGTAACGATTTTGCAATGGAGCTTCGTCCGCGACGACCAGCCGCGTTCCGAGACCGCCTGGCAGATCGCTCTCGCAATCCGGGATGAAGTGATCGACTTGGAGAAGGCTGGGATCGCTGCCATTCAAATCGATGAGCCAGCTCTGCGCGAAGGACTTCCATTGCGCCACGCCGATTGGGAACATTATCTGGACTGGGCGGTAAAAGCCTTCCGGCTTTGTGCCTGCGGCGTATGTGACGACACGCAAATCCATACGCACATGTGTTATTCGGAATTCAACGATATCATCACCGCCATCGCTGCCCTGGACGCCGATGTGATCACCATTGAGACTTCGCGCTCGAATATGGAGTTGTTGGATGCGTTCGTCGATTTTGCCTACCCGAACGAAATTGGGCCCGGAGTCTGGGATATCCATTCGCCGCGCGTTCCCGGCGTCGAAGAGATGGAAAACCTTCTCCGTAAAGCCAAAGCCGTAATTCCACCGGAGAATCTGTGGGTAAATCCCGACTGCGGTCTCAAAACACGCGGCTGGGAGGAAGTGAAACCTGCCTTACGGAATATGGCCCAGGCAGCATGCAATTTGAGGGTCTAGCGGCGGTTCAGCTCTTACGCGATTGACGCAAATTGCTTTGCAGTCTTTTCTTGGCCCTCTCGGCATGCGCCCCATTTTCCAACGTTTACAGATGTTTTTTCTCGCAGGCGCGGCGTTGTTATTCGGAACAGCGGCGCCTCTCCGGGCTATCGAAGTGAAGCCGCCGTTTGGATTGAACTGGGGGGAAACGCAGGACAAACTCACTGCGCTGCTGGATGGTGCCCAAGCCAAAGTTGTCGAGAAACGGGAGCTTAATGACAAAGAAATCTGGACCGTCGAAGGCTTGCTGCAACCGCGGCTGCGTCGGACGCTCTTTTATTTTCGGGAAAAGGAGCTGACCGATGTGGAACTACAATATGAGGACGCCTCGTGGGATGTGCCTAAATATGATGAGTTCCTCAGCGATATCCGCCGTCGCATCGAGCAAATCTACGGTCCCGGCACCTTGATTGCGCGGCAAAAAGGACCCGATCAGGGTGTTTCGGAGACGATCGTCGGTTACCAGTGGAATATGGAAAACGGGTCGCTGCAGCTGTTTTACTATGCAGCGGAAAAGCCCCCGGACGTGTTTCGGACAGTGAGCGTGCATTACAAATCGTCGGCGACGCGCTGAAGAAAAACTCCTTACTCCTACTTGCAATCGAAATCTTTCCTCCATGCTATCGTCGTTTCTAGGGTAAGAATTACTGGCGCTGCAATCGCTTCAATTTTCCCGAAATTCCCGCCTTCGCCGCGCGGCTCATGCGGTCGATAAAAAGGATGCCATTGAGATGATCCGTCTCGTGTTGAACGGCCCGGGCAAGCAGGCCGGTGGATTCAAATTCGACAGGCTCTCCTTCGATGCCGGTGGCTTTCACTTTTACCGACGCCGATCGCACAATGCTGGCCGTGACGTCCGGAAAACTCAGGCAGCCTTCCGTCCCAGGCTCGGTGTCCTTGGAGAGCTCAAGCTGGGGATTGATGAGGACGACCGGCATGTGATCAGCGAGCGCCACGCGTTCGCCCCGGATGTGCATCGTGCTGGGACGTTCGTCGGAATCCTGCACGTCGATAACGGTGAGTTGGATGTCCCGACCAACCTGTTGCGCGGCAAGCCCAACTCCGTTGGCTTCGTACATCGTTTCGAGCATGTCGTCGGCGAGCTGCCGGATTTCGTCGGTGATTTTGGTAATGGGCCGACCCTTTTTGCGGAGGACCGGGTCGCCGTATTGAACAATAGGAAGGATCATGAAACGGAATGACTTACTGTCGATGATAACAGGTTCGGGCTAGTTGGTTTTCTCCGGTGTCTGTGTAAAGGCAGGCAAGTTTTTGATGCCAGCATCTTTGAGCGCATCCATGACTTTCAGGATGAATCCGAAAGAAACATCGCGGTCCGCGCGTAAAGCCAGCGGGCGAGCCGGATCGCGGTTTTGCACCGCGGTGGTCAATTGAGTCAGGTCCTTCATTTCGTGCTCATCGAGAAGAACCTTCTCGTCCTTGGTGATGGCTACGAGCAGCGGATCGGATGGGTTCGCAACTGCCTTCGCCTGTTTGGATTCCGGAAGATTGATGCTGAGCTCCGACTGCTTCGATTTAAACGTCGTCGTGACGATAAAAAACATCAGCAATATCGCGAAGATATCGATGAGCGAGACGATGATGATCGTCGGCAGCCGCTTTTTGCGGGCGTAGAATTTCATGCGGCGGACTCGTCAACAATGGCGTCTTCGCGGCGAGGTTCAATGGTGCCGAGCCGCGCTTTCTGAGAGTAACATTTACCGATCAATTCCGTGACGATCGATTCCATTTCGACGGCCATGTTTTCGATCTTCCGGGAAAAATACGAGTGGGCAACAAGCGACGGAATGGCGATGCCCAGACCAATAATGGTGGTGCTGAGCGCCTCGGAAATACCGGAAGCGATGCCCGTGAAATCCCCGGTCGAAGTCGCCCCCGACCCGATACTGGAAAAGACGGAAACCAATCCTGCGACAGCGCCTAGCAGACCCAGCAATGGCGCAATGCCGACGACAATTTCGAGCACGACCAAACCGGCTTCGAGTCGAAAAACTTCGTGGCGCGCCCGCGTTTGGACAGCTTCAACATTCTCGGATTTCGGCCATCTAATGTGGTCCAGTGCGACGGAGGCGATGCGTGCCAAAGCGGAAGGGTCGCCTTTGACGAGACGCGAAAGCCGTTGCGGATTGTCGCCCGGTTGCAGGCGCTGGATTTCGCTTTCAATAATGCCCGGAAGAACGCTCGAACGGCGCAAGGCGAACGTGCGCAGGCCAATTACGGCGAATGATGCGACGGAACAAATGATCAACAGGATCATGAAGAAACCGCCCTGTTTGATGAGATGAAACGCCGTGTCGAACGAGAATGCCAGCAAGGGTGGGTGGAAGAGGTTCATTACAGATCGGATGAAGTCGGTTGGGCTATGGATGAAACGTGAACGAGAATGGCATTTCGAGACGCCCGGTGGGCAGCGTCAATGCGACTTCGTCAGGGATTGGTGGCAGTTCGGAGTCGACGATAGATTGGATGCAGATACTTGCCAAACCCTCGTTGGCAGTGTTCGAGAGCACGCGGACATTGTCGATCTTGCCGTCTTTACTGATGTTAAAAATGACCTGGACCCGGCCGGGGCCAATCAAGTCTGCATCGCGGCGAACATAGTAATACCACCGGGAACCGATTGCGCGATAAACCTGGTTGAAATACCGGCCCAGCGGTGTGCCGCGAGTCGCAATCGATGGCCTGCCATGATTTGAAATGCTGCCCTGCAATTCGGATGCCTGGGTCTGCGGACGAAAGGTGCCGCCGGCTGACGAAGACGGCTTTGCAGGAGCGCCTCCTCCGGCCGGGCTGGGCGAAGCGGTCGGACTCGGGGTCGCAGTAGGGGTGGGCGTGGGCGTTGGCGTTGGTGTCGCCCGCTCAATGGCCAGTGCATCGTCGGGGAGTTTATCCGGCGGCGGAGTCGGTGTCGGGAGTGCCGTGCTTGGTTTCAGCAGCGGATTGTCTAGTTTGGCAAGGTCGGTCGCGGTTTTCGCTGGTTCCTGACGGGCCTGGTTTTGCTGCTGCTGCTGTGCAGGCTGATTCTGCGAAGGACGCCCTTGAGCTGCCCCCGCACCAGCACTGCCGAGCGAAAGCTGTTGATCGGCCAATTCCAGATGATCCTGTTTTCTACCCTCGATGGCCGGCATGTTTTTTGGGCCAGTTCCCGCTTTTTCCGATGCAGCCAGAGTATCGCGATCCGACTCGAATGACGTATTTTCGGGCGGTTTTTCCGCTTCGGTCATGTTCTCCGACCGCAGCAATTCCGGTTCAGGAGTCGGCGTTGGAGCTGCGCCGAGGCGAGGGTCGGGCGTGGGCGTCGGTTCCGCTATGAGGGTAATTTCAGGAGGCAAATCCCGCTCAGGAACTTTCGCCGAAGCTTGCGGGCGCACGCTGAGCCACGTCCCAAATCCGAAAAAGAAAAGGACATGAAGAAGAAGGGAGCCGATGACCGCAATGGTCACTTTCTTCTTTTCAGACATGGCCCCGCATCATAGTCGAGTGCGGTGCTTTGTCACGAGTGGGTTACAAGTCGCCATTTCCTAGGCGGCTGGTTGGAAAAAGACTATGCTGGGGTTTGCTATGACCCCGCATGATTCAGCCCCTCTGGACGCAAAGAAAGACGATCAAGCAATCGATGAACCCCTTGTCCCCGAAGTAGTTGGTGGTGATGGAGTGGATGGTGAACTCGCACAGGAGCCTTCAAGAGTTGGTCCCGTTCCTGGTTTGGATTCCCCGGACGAACTGAGTGGACGGCTTCAGGAGAAGGAAGAACGGAAACGTCACAAACTGGATCGTGACCGCCTCCTGGACGCCGCGAGAGTTGTTGCGACGTCCTTTCCCATGGTGGAAATGATCAACGAGCAGATCAAAACAAGCATCCCGCCTGAGTTGGTCGCGCGCGTTCGCGAAGCGCAAAAGCACAACAGGCGGATCATGAATGCCTCGTTTCCCTACCGGCAACGGCTCAGTCGCGCCGATTATGAGGCGGAAATGCTGTTACTGCAGATCGAGCTAGTTAAAATGCAGGCTTGGATCAAGCATACCGGCGAGCGGCTTGTCATTGTTTTTGAGGGGCGCGACGCCGCGGGAAAAGGGGGCACGATCAAGCGTTTCATGCAAAACTTGAATCCTCGCGGCGCGCGCGTCGTCGCGCTCACAAAGCCGTCCGAAACCGAGACGGGACAGTGGTATTTTCAGCGCTATATCGATCACATGCCGACGCGAGGCGAGATCGTGATGTATGACCGCTCCTGGTACAACCGCGTAGGAGTCGAACATGTCATGGGGTTTTGCACACCCAATGAATATCTGGAATTCATGCGGCAGGCTCCGGAATTCGAGCGGATGCTCGTGCGCAGCGGTATCCGGCTTATCAAATTTTGGTTTTCCGTAAGCCGCGAAGAGCAGCTGTTGCGTTTTTTGAATCGCGCCCAGGATCCGCTCAAGCAATGGAAACTTAGCCCCATGGACGTGGAATCTCTCGGCCGCTGGGATTCCTATACGAAGGCAAAGGAATCAATGCTTTTCTACACGGACACCGCCGACGCACCGTGGACGATTGTCCGGTCCGATGACAAAAAACGGGCACGTTTGAGCGCCATCCGGCACGTGTTGAACCTGGCGCCCTATGTCGGCAAAGGCGCCGAAACCGTGACACCGCCAGACCCGAAGCTATGCGGCTCAGCTGCCGCTATTTACGAAAGCGACGAAATGAAGGAAAACGCGGCGGTCCATTGAAGTTTTAAGTCTTAAGTTTGTAAGTCTTAAGACATCTCTCTTGCCAAGGCTGTGCTTTTCTTAAGACTTAATACTTACAAACTTAAGACTTCTTCTCATGCCTTTGGATGACCGTTTGCGTGACTGGTTGGCTGCCGATTTGAAAGACATCCTTGCCATGCGGATGCCATTCGGGAAATTCGGTCCGGAGCATTTTCCGCCATCTGGCGTTCCCCTTTTCGATTTACCGGTGGAATATCTGCAGTGGTTCGCTTTGAAAGGCTTCCCAAAGGGTCGTCTTGGCGAGCTATTGCGAATCGTTCACCAGCTCAAAGTGGACGGCTGCGATGAGATCTTTGACGACGAACGCCGCAAACGCGGAGGGAGGACGGATCTGCGGGAGAAGAAGACCTCGTCACGGCCGAAGCCCCTGTCACGGCCAAAGGGAAAACAATAGCAGCTTCGCGGCCGGGTAACGACTTCTTACTCATTCCACGCCCGGCTTTCTTTCCGTAGTCCGCCCCTCCGGGTCGAACGCCGTTTTGGGATTAACCTGAAGCCGCCAAAGCCAGCCCAGAGCAATATCGCTGCATCGGCGAGAAGTGAACGAGCAGCTCGATTACGAACCTATTCCTTTGGTCAAAACTGTGCCAGCACCTGGTGCAAGTGCGCCAGTTTTTCAGCCCAGGTCGCTTCGCGCTGGCGGTGATCTTCCAGGACGACAGGCGGGACCTTCTCAGCGAAAGCGGGATTAGCGAGTTTGGCGCGGACTTTCGCGAGCTCGTCTTCCACCTTGGCGATTTCCTTGGAGATGCGCTGCTTTTCGGCTTCGACGTCGATAAGACCTTCGAGAGGGAGGAAAAGCGTGCCGAGCGGAGTAAGGGCGCGCGGGGTGCCTTTCGGCGCTGCGTACGCAGGATCAATGTCGAGATGCTCGGCGTTGAGCAGGATTCTTAGAACATCAATGTCATGCGCGGCGAGTTCACTGACCGGCTGCAATACGAAACGGATACGTTTGTTGCTGGCGATGTTGAAATCCCGCCGCAAACCGCGTCCGGCGAAGACGGTTTCGTATTTCGCCCTGGCCGCCAGGTCGTCCTCAGGCGTGATGCCGTAATGCGCCTTGAAGTCGTCGTCGAGCGGCTGGGGCCAGCGGGAAGTCTGAATGGTTTCACCTCCCTGTTTCGGCGGCAGATCCAGATTGAAGCCCATGCCATTCCACAGTTCCTCGGTGATGAATGGCAGGAATGGATGAAACAGCCTCAGCGTATGGCCGAGCACGAAATCCATCACGGCCAGTGTGTTGGCTTTTCGCTCCACACCGTCCGAGTTCAAAGCTGCCTTGGCCGCTTCGAGGTACCAGTCGCAATACTCGCTCCAGAAAAACCGGTAGAGTATCTGCGCGGCGTCGCTGAACCGGTACTCGTCGAGCGCCAGAGACACTTCGCGGATAGCGGTGTCAAGACGCAGCAAAATCCATTTGTCATCACTTGTGAGCAGCAGCGGATTGATTTCTCCCTCCGTAGTGAATCCGTCCGGCCCGGACCCCTGCATCTGGCGGAAACGCGCTGCATTCCAAAGCTTCGTGCAGAAATTCCGACCCAACTCGACGTTCTTTTCATCAAACAGCACGTCCTGACCCAGAGGCGCCGAACGCATTACGCCAAAGCGCAGGGCATCGGCGCCATACTTTCCGATCAAATCCAGCGGATCCGGCGAATTGCCGAGCGACTTGGACATTTTTCGCCCCTGTTTGTCGCGGATGATTCCCGTGAAATAGACGTTTTCAAACGGCTTTTCACCCATCCACTCGAACCCGGCCATGATCATCCGGGCGACCCAGAAGAAAATAATATCCGGACCGGTGACGAGATCTGTCGTTGGATAGAACTTGCCGAGCGTCTCCGTTTTCTTCGGCCATCCCATCGTCGCAAACGGCCACAGCCAGGATGAAAACCACGTGTCGAGCACATCGGGGTCCTGTTCCCAGTTTTCCGAGTCGGGCGGAGGTTCTGTGCTGACGTGCAATGACGAATCTGCACGCGACGATGTGTTTTCATCACTCGCCATTCGGTCCCGTAGGGCGGGATCATTCTTCCGGTACCACACCGGAATCCGGTGCCCCCACCAGAGCTGCCGGCTGATGCACCAATCCTGGAGATTTCCCATCCAGTGATCGTAAACTTTCGCCCAACGTTCCGGGAAAAACCGCATTCCACCGTCGGCGACGATATTCCGCGCCTCTTCCACGTTCGGATATTTGAGAAACCATTGTTCGCTCAACCGCGGTTCGATCGGGACCTGACCGCGCTCGGAGTAACCGACATTATTCTGATACGGTTCTTCGCGTTCCAGCAAACCGGCGTCCCGGAGCAGCTCTGCCGCTTTTTTTCGCGCTTCAAAACGATCCAAACCTGCAAGATCCTTCCCAGCGAGCTCATTCATGATACCCCGCGGGTCAATCACCTCGATGATTTCCAGCGAATGGCGCTGGCCGATCTCATAGTCCGCCTTGTCATGCGCGGGGGTCACTTTCAGCACGCCGGTTCCGAACTCGGGATCAATATGGTCATCCGCAACAACGGGCAGCGGCGTCTGATTTTCGAGCGGCAACGGCCGCCGCACATGCTTGCCGATCAAATGCGAATAGCGCGAGTCCCTCGGACTCACCGCCACTCCCGAGTCACCCGGAATCGTCTCCGGCCGCGTCGTGGCGATGGTTAAAAACGTTCCCGGTTCCTCGACGACTTCCACTTTGAAATAATAGAGCAGCCCGTTCACAGGCCTCATCTCCACTTCCTCGTCACTCAGGGCAGTCAACGATGCGGGGCACCAATTGACCATGCGTTTTCCGCGATAAATGAGGCCTTTGTTGTAGAGATCGACGAAGATCCGCGACACACATTTCGAATACTCCGGATCCATCGTGAACCGCGTCCGTGACCAGTCGCACGAAGCGCCTAACGCACGGAGTTGCTGCAAAATTCTCCCTCCGTATTCCTCTTTCCAGGCCCAGATTTTTTCCACGAGCGCCTCGCGGCCCAAATCGTCGCGATGTTTCATTTCGCCCGACTTGCGGAGGCTCTTTTCCACAACATTCTGGGTAGCGATGCCGGCGTGATCCGTCCCCGGCAGCCAGAGCACTTCCTTGCCGAGCATGCGCGCACGGCGGGCAAGGATGTCCTGGATCGTATTGTTTAGGACGTGGCCAAGCGTGAGAACCCCCGTGACGTTTGGCGGCGGGATCACGATGGAATACGCGGGACGCTTGGCACTAACGCGCGCGGGATCCGCAGTAAAACAACCGTCTGCGAGCCATTTGGAATACCACTTTTCCTCAATGGCTTGCGGTTCATACGTCTTGGGAATCTCGGACATGGGACGCCCAATGTGCCGCTCTGTTTCCCATTCTTCAACCCCGGACCATCCTACTTGTTTCTTACGTTGAATTGCCACAACGACCAATGGAAGCTGAGTCGACATGGATGAGCTTTTCGCTTCGAAATCCGAAACCTCTGGCGGTGTGCCCGACCCTGCTGGTAAGGCAGCGCCGCTGGCAGCGCGGATGCGCCCGCGCACGCTCGACGAATACGTCGGCCAGGAACACATTCTCGGTCCGGGGAAATTGTTGCGCCGCGCCATCGAGGCTGACCGGATAACGTCCATCCTGCTTTACGGTCCGCCTGGCACCGGAAAAACGACCCTGGCACAAATCATCGCCCATGTGACGGCGTCGCGCTTCGAGCGATTGAGCGGCGTGGAAAGCAGCGTAGCCGATATCCGGCGCGTCGTTGCGACGGCTGCAAACCGTCTGCAAAACAATGGCCCGCGGACGATTCTTTTCATCGACGAAATCCATCGTTTCAACAAAGCGCAGCAGGATGTCCTCCTGCCCGACGTCGAAAGCGGCGTCGTGCGACTCATTGGTGCCACCACGCACAATCCCTTTTTTTACGTTAACAGTCCTCTCGTCTCGCGGTCACAGGTTTTTCAACTGGAACCTCTTTCGGTGGAAAATCTTAAAACGCTCCTGCGTCGCGCCTTATCGGATCCGGAACGCGGCTTCGGAGATCTGACAGTCGAGATAGCCGACGAAGCACTAAACTTTCTAGCTGAAGCTGCGGATGGCGATGGCCGCAAATGCCTCAACTCCCTGGAGATCGGCGTCCTGACCACTCCGCCGGACAACCAAACAGGCGTTGTTAACATCGACCTCGACATCGCCCAGGAATGCATTCAAAGAAAAGCCGTTGTCTATGACCATGACGAAGACGGCCACTACGACACCATCAGCGCGTTCATCAAATCCATGCGCGGGTCAGACCCGGACGCAGCCCTTTATTGGCTGGCGAAAATGTTATACGCCGGCGAAGATATCCGTTTCATCGCAAGACGAATCGTCATCTGTGCCAGCGAAGACGTCGGAATGGCAGATTCAAACGCGCTGGTCGTCGCTGTTGCTGCGCAACAGGCTGTCGAATTCGTCGGCTTGCCTGAAGCGAGAATTCCGCTGGCGCACGCAGCCGTTTATATCGCCACCGCGCCAAAGAGCAATCGCGCCTACATGGGCATCGATCTGGCTACCAAGGATATCCAGGAAGGCCGTACCCTTGCCGTACCCCGCCATCTCCGGGACGCCAGTAACAAGCGGGCCGCAAAAGCATTCGGCCATCAGGGGTATCAATACAGTCACGACTTCGAAGGCGGCTATGTCCCTCAATCGTATCTACCCGAAGGCAGACGATACTATGAGCCCACCGAAAATGGGCTGGAAAAAAGAGTAAAGGAACGCCTCGATTACTGGCGCGCACAGTTTGAAGCGACGGAGACGGAAAAAAATAAATGACGATTCTGTTGGGTATCCTGCTGGCGATAACGCTCGCCATATTAGTTTTTCGCTATCATTTACCGCTGCGCAGGTTGCGGAAGCGGCTGCGGGATATCGCTAGTGGCTCAATCCCAAGAACTCATTTCGCGGGAGGCGCTGAAATAGTTAGAGATTTGTCCCTTGATCTCGATCATCTGGTTGAAATGCAGAGTGACACTGTGCGACGGGCAGAAGACGAGGGGTTCAACCTGCGCGCCGTGCTCAGCAGCATGAAAGAGGGTGTGCTTATCGTTGACAGCTGGCACCGTATCCGGCTTGCCAATGAAGGCATCCATTCCTTGCTCCCGCACGGAGTTTCGCCTATCAATCGAACACCGCTGGAGCTATTCCGCAATCACCTGCTCCATCGCGCCATTGAAGCCAGCCTAACATTTCCCGAACCGCACACCAGTGAAATGACTCTGGACGTATTCGATCACGGCCAGCTCGTGCCACGGCACTTCGAGGTCACCGTTGTCGGGATGCGCCCAGGTGGCAGAAAGGAATCCCTGGGAGCGCTCATCGTTTTTCATGACATCACACGTGTTAAAGCACTGGAAGGCATGCGCAAAGAGTTCGTAGCCAATGTTTCCCACGAGCTCCGGACGCCTCTGTCGATTATCAGCGGCTATCTGGAAACCATCCTGGATGA
Source organism: Chthoniobacterales bacterium (assembly GCA_036524675.1). Taxonomy (GTDB): domain Bacteria; phylum Verrucomicrobiota; class Verrucomicrobiia; order Chthoniobacterales; family DASVRZ01; genus DATDAW01. Next base: position 17,675 of record DATDBU010000076.1, read on the forward strand.
CGATCTGAACGACTTGACCGCGGCACGGAAGTTTTTGACCATCATGCGCAAACACACGCAGCGGCTGCATTTGTTAGTCGAAGACCTGCTGATCATTTCGCAGTTGGAATCTCAAAAAACGACGCTCGAAATGGCGCCGATGAACCTTGCTGCCTGTTTGGAAAAAGTGGTCGAGCGTCTTGAACCATCGCTCGAACAACGTGATGTGCGGATCCAGCTCAACTTCCCGCCCGACTTTCCACAGGTTGAAGCCGACGAACACCGGATGGATCAGGCTTTTTTCAATCTCCTCGACAACGCCGTCAAACACGGGTGCCGCGACCACGGTGTCGTCGAAGTGCATGGCTCGGTAGCAGAAGGGGATGTCATTGTCTCGGTGCGCGACTACGGACCCGGGATTCCCACAGAGGATCAACCGCATATTTTCGAGCGGTTCTACCGTGTGGATCGCGGCCGCTCCCGGCAGCGCGGTGGCACAGGGCTCGGGCTATCTATCGTAAAACACATTGTCCAGGCGCACGGCGGAACGGTCGAAGTCGAAAGTCGAATTGGAAAAGGCTCAACGTTTCACGTAAAAATACCAATTTAAGTTTTCAGGTTCAGGATTCGGCTTCAGAATTCCCACCGCAGCCACGCGTGGCTTCACGGTCGGCCATCTGAAAGCTGAATCCTGAACCCGAATGCTCCCTAAAAACTTTCGCTTTTCTCGCGGACCGCTTTGAACGAGTTTGCCCGCCCGATTTTCACGAATTTTATGACTACCCGCGTTCGTTTTGCTCCTTCGCCCACCGGCTATCTGCATGTCGGCGGGGCGCGCACGGCTTTGTTTAACTGGCTTTTCGCCCGCCACACCGGTGGCAGATTGATCCTGCGTATCGAGGACACCGACAAAGCGCGCAACACCGAGGAAGCCGTGCAGGTCATTTACGACGGACTACGCTGGCTCGGGTTGGATTGGGACGAAGGTCCGCACGTCGGCGGTGAATACGGACCCTATTTTCAAAGCGAACGGGAGGAGATTTACCAAGCTTATCTTAAGAAATTGGAAGCCGCGGGGCGCGTTTATGAGGACAACGGCGCCATTCGTTTCAAATCGGCGCGCGGCATCGTCCAGGTCGAGGACGAGATTTGTGGTCGAATCGCTTTCGACATGTCGAATCCCGTCACGAACCCGGACATCACGATCCGGCGGCCCGACGGCGGATGGATTTTCCACTTCGTCAACGTCGTCGATGACATCGAGATGAAAATGACCCACGTCATCCGCGGCGAGGATCACCTTTCGAATACACCGAAACACGTCGAGCTTTACAGGGCGCTCGGAGCCGAACCGCCCAAGTTTGCGCATATTCCGCTCATTCTGAACAAGGACGGTTCGAAAATGAGCAAACGCGACAACGGCGCCAGCGTACAGAGTTATGTCGAAGGTGGCTACGCCCCGGAAGCAGTACGAAATTATCTGTGCCTGCTCGGATGGTCGCCCAAAGATAACCGTGAAAAAATCGGGATCGACGAAGTCATTCAGCTCTTCACGCTGGAAGGCGTCAACCGACGTAGCGCCCATTTCGACCTCGACAAATGCTTCTGGCTCAACGGCCAGTATCTGGCGCAGATGTCGCTGGAGCGATTCCGCGATTTGAGCCTGCCGTTTATCGAAAAGGCAGGGATCCAGGTCGATTCCCAAGCGCATTTGATGCAGGTGCTCGCCATTGTGAAGGAAAAAATCAAGCACCTCGGCGATGTGCCGTCGTGGATCTCGTATTTCTTCACCGACACAGTCGAGTTCGATCCGGTTGCTGTTGAAAAAACACTCAAAAAACCCGGGACACTCGATCGCCTTGCCGCATTGGCAGGCGCCTATGCAGCGGTGGAGAACTGGGACGCCGCCACACTGGAAGTTGTGTTGAAACAGACCGCCGAACGCCTCGGGGTAAAAACCGCCGAATTGATTCATCCCGCCCGCGTCGCCGCCAGTGGGCGTTCCGTCGGCCCCAGCCTGTATCATATGCTGGAGGTCCTTGGGAAAGAGACTGTTCTGGCGCGGTTCGAAAAATGTCAGAGCCCAAGTGTTACTGCCTGAACGACTTGCGCGACTGGCATGAGCCATCGCTACGTTACGCCGTCCTCGGCGATCCCGTAGCGCACTCTGCGTCGCCCGCAATGCATAATGCGGCGCTCGAGGCTCTCAAATTGCCGGAACGCTACTGTCGCCTCTGGATTCATCCCGATGAATTGGCCGAAGCTGTCCGGCTTTTGCCAGAAGCTGGTTTTCGGGGAGTCAATCTCACGATTCCCCACAAAACAGACGTCCTGCCGCTCCTCGATCGCATCGATCCGGGCGCCAAGAAATTGGGCGCCGTCAATACGCTTGTCTTCCAGGATAATACGGTCACCGGCCACAACACAGACGGACCGGGAATCGTCCGCGCTATCCGGGAGGAATTCGGCGTCGAGGTAAAGAATCAGCGCGTTCTCATCCTGGGAGCCGGCGGCGGCGCCGGGCGCGCGATTGCCACGCAGTGCGCTCTCGAAGGCTCTCTAAAAATCGTTCTCGTCAATCGCTCGCTTGAAAAGATCGAATCTCTGGCCCGTCAACTCGGCCCGGGAGCGGTCGCCGTCCCACTTTTACCCGAAGCTCTAGCTGAACATCTTCCTTCCATCGATCTGGTGATTAACGCCACGTCCGTCGGCATGAAATCGGAGGATCACTCCCCGATCCCAGCCCATTTGATCGAGAGCAGACTGCTCGTTTATGACACCATTTATGCCGGACTCGTCACCCCTCTGCAGATGGCTGCCAATGAGTCGGGTGCTCGTAACTCGAATGGACTTTCCCTCCTTCTTCACCAAGGGGCGCTCTCTCTCGAAATCTGGCTCGGTCACCCGGTTCCCCTCGAAGTCATGCGGCGCGGACTCCTTGATTTCGTTGGTGCAAAGTCGTCGTTATCGGGGAAAAAAAACACCCGGTAAAATCGCCGCGCAACTTTCCAAAAACAGTTGGGTTTCCACTAGCACAAGTAAACCTAACTATGAAAAAACCATCCCTGCTTTCGCTCATCGTCGCCCTGAGTCTTGGTGTTGCAGTAACTGACTCTGGCTTTGCCCAAACGGCTCCAACGGCAAATGCCCCTGCGACGACCACGGCAGCCCCCGACAAGGTGCGCATTACGAAAGTCAATAAGCGTGTCGAGCTTCTCAAAACCGAGTTGAATCTCACGCCCGATCAGGAATCCAAAGTCCGTGATTTGATCCAGGCCAACGTATCTGCCGCAAAAGCCCATCGCGAAGCCAACCCGACCGCCACGTTGAAAGAACACCGGAAGGTCCTCGCAGAGAACCGTGCGAAACTTAACCAGGATATCCGCGCGTTGTTGACGCCTGAGCAACAGACCAAATTCGATGCCCTGGAGGCTCAACGCAAAAACCGGAAAGCGATGAAGCAAGAAAAAGAACACGCCGCTCCATCAGCTCCCGCCACGGCTCCGGCGCCCGTGCATTAATTCAATTTACGTGCCGAAAAAACAGCGCGCCCAGTAAAAGGCCCGCGCATCCGACCGGCGAGATCTTCGGATTTCGCCGGTCTTGTTTGGAGCGGAATCGCGGACTGCTTCTTGTATCAAATGCGAGGCCACTCTTCAGATTTCCACGGCCAAGCGCGCAATGCTTCTGCCACACCTGCTCCCGCCACGGACTTCGCGACAAATCCACGCGCCAACTCCACTGTTTGCTTCACTTCCGGTATCGCATTCACCGGACATGTCACCCACGCTGCCGCTCCTCCATTAAGCATCGGCAAATCGTTAAAGTTATCGCCAGCCGCCAGGATTCCCTCCCGAGGAATTTCAAGCAGTCGCGCCAGTTCCGTAAGAGCAGAGCCTTTGTGATAATCGACGTGACACAGGCGCAAATACACTCCGTTGCGCTGAAAGTTCAAATCGGGCAGACGTGGCTGCAATTTTTTCAGAAACTCCACCGCGTCGTCCATTTGTGCATCATTAACCGCGATCAATCCATCCAGCCATCCGTCTTCGGACGTGGGCGTCATCAGCCCCTTTTGCGTCGCAGCGTATGCAGTCACTTCCTTGTAAATTTCCTCCGCTTCGCGATGCAGCCGCTCGTGCGCAAGATCGCAGCGGCGATTCCAATCTCCAAAATCCTCCCAGCTCCCACGTTTGCCCGGGCGATGATGCACCGCGCGCTCCAACGTGATGATGTAATCGGGCTCGACTGGAAAACGAAGATCCAGAATGCCCTGCTCAAGTTGCGGAATAGAGCGGCCCGTATTGATCGCCCAAAAACCACCACGTTCTTGCACATCGCGAACTGCCTCACAAAAGTCAGGAGAAATAAAAGGAGGACGCTCCCAATCGACAATGGTCCCGTCGAAGTCTGTGCTGATGAGGCGGAGTTGGGTGCCGTTCATGGGAACACTGACTTTCCGGAAAGACGCGGGAAATGCAAAGGCCAAATCCATCCCTGCAATGTCGTCCCCGGGGATCACAGGTAAAAAACAGGGCCGGTTCTGGGAAGAACCGGCCACAGCAAGCTCGCCGCCGGGTATTATGACTCCGTCCCAGCAGGCTCGGCAGCCGGATTTTCCTGGCTTACGTTCAAGCCACTCTTTGCGTCGATCAGCAGGGCAAGCAGTTGATTCACGAGGGTGGGGTTGCCAGCGGCGGGCGGTTGGCCATCGCCCCCGCCGACGCCGCCGAACATGAACATCCGCTCCGGCACGAGTGGCTGTGTGCTCTGAGCGAAATGCTCAGACACAAGGTTGAGTGCGAACAGACGCGGGTCGCCATAAGCGCGGATTTTTTGCAAGTTCACCGAGGCTTCCGCGCGGCCGATCTGGCTGATCTTCGCGGCTTCACCAGCGCCGAGGAGTTCGCGCGATCGGGACTCACCTTCCGCACGGACGATGTCCCGTTTCGCAAGACGTTGCGCCTCGGCGAGTTGCGCTTCACCTTTGTTCGCAGAGACTTCGACTTCGATCTTGGTCTGCGTGAGTTCGGTTTGTTTCGCGGCGGCGGCTTGGGCCTCGTTGAGGTCCTGGAGTTGACGCGCGGCTTCCTGCTGTTTGCCGAACGTTTCCTTTTGTTCCTCGGCAAGCCGGCGCAGACGCAATTGATCGAACAAGGTCTCGATAGACGTTTGTCCCTCCTTCGATTCCGGGCGTCCGATCAGCACGGCGACGCAGGTGATGTCGTACGTCGAAAACCGGCGTCCCAGCTCCTCGGTGCCACGGCGCTGGATTTCTTCGCGCTTCGTGAGCAGGTCGAGCATGTGCGAGCTTTGCGCCACGTCGCGGAAATACGCAGTGAGGATCGGGTCGAGCGTCTGGCTGATGAGCCGTTTTACGTCGCCGAAACGCTGCACGACGCTGGAGGCTTTTTCGTAGTCGATGTGCAACACGAGCGACAGCGGGAGCACGGGCTCGTAGCCGTCGGCGGTGATGAGTTCGATGCTTTCCAAATCGGCGTCATACCGATGTGCCTCGACCTGGCCGGTGATCCAGCGCAGGACGAAATTGACCGTGGGCACGAGTTCGATCTTCAGCGCGTAAGGGTTAAGCGCGTATTTGCCGGGCGGCAGGCCGCGACGCCACACGCCGCGGTTGCCGTGTTCGACCTGTTCGCCGTAGCGGAATGCCGTGCCGGTCGTATCCATGCCTTGCGAACCGTAATAGGCCACGACGACGCCTACGTATCCGATGGGGATGATGGTTTTCGGTTTTTCTTCGACCGTGGCAAACCAGCGATTGATGTAAAACGTACCGTCGGTGAGCACCTGGAGCTGTTTACCGCGGCGCCCGCCCAATGCGAGGAAGACCTGCGGATCCTGGAAATAATTGTGATCCGCAGTGGTATCGCTGGTTTTTACCTCGGGAGCGATGATTTCTCCGGAAGGAATCGGCGGGCCATCATGCACGGTGACGACGCCAAGCGTGTCCGTGCGCAGCAAGTCGGCCTGGGCTTCGGCGTCTGTTTTTAACGCGGGCGGAGGGAAATCCTCGCCGTTACTGACCGAGCGGGCCGCACCAATGAGAACGGGGCTGAAGCCGCGTTGCGAGGCAAGTTCCGTCTGCCAGGCGGCGTATTTGTTATCCTCGCGTTGAAGACCCGGGCCGCTGTAAACGCGATCCTCGGTAATGACGACGAACAACGACAGGTTCACCGCGTAAACGCCTTCACGCAAAATCGCACGCTGGCGTCCGCGCTGACCGCCTTTTGATAGAAACGCCACGGCATCCTGGAAATGATTCGACTTCGGGATATCCGCAAGCGTCTGCGTTGGCGGGAGCGGTGCGCCGTCACGTGCATACACGTAACCGATTTTACCTTCGGAAACCGTGACAAGCGGCTGGCGATGAATGCGGTATTGCCACGGGAACAACCCGAAATGCACACCACCGCGCAGCAACGAGCATTGGAAACCTGCCTCGCCATTGAGCGCGATGATGCGGCCTTCGGACAGCGAACCTTTGAACGACCAGAGTTTTTCAACGATACCGACTTTGTTGTGTGGGATGTAACGGACGCCTAGCAAAACATACAGCGCAGGGATGCACAGGATCCATACGAACGGTGACTCAAACACTAGTGACATACTAACTTTTCCTTTCTGGGAGAGAGTAATGATGCGAGTACGCGACAGGTTCCGGACTGAACCGGCATGGTAGGTCGCGAGAAAATCGCGAACCTCACACGATATTGGCGAGCCGCACCGCCGTAGCGGGCCACCAGCCAATGCTCCCTGTCAGACAGTCATGGAACAGTGAACCGGATCCTCCGATTCTCCAGGATACAGTACTGCCTGAAAGCGTTAACAACGACCATAATTGATCTCCTTACCAAAGACGCTACGTACGGTCGCGGGAAAAAGCAAACGACGCACGGATGCCTGGGATGTTTAAGAAAGGAAGCACCGTTCGCTCTGTTAGCCTTATGGGCGCCTCCCGGGATGATTTCGTAAAATTCCCGCGCACGCGGCATTTGTTTGGGTCGATGGGGGACAGAGGATGACAAACATCTCGGACGCCGCGAATCGGAGACTTTCATCCGCGATGCTTCGCTCGTTGGTAGAAGAAAACCTTGGGATTCAATTCACCGTGGCCGGACGCATGGTTTTGCAGTGTCGCGATCATGAAATTCACCGAGGGAATGCATCCGCGCATCCTGAACAAAGGCCGACGTGGACGTCGCCTCTACTTTGTGATCCGTGGTGCGCCTTGCCTGGGATTCCTCGTTTCCGTAGCTTGGAATCATGAAAACAACCATTGATATTCCTGAAAGGAACTCATGGATGCCATTCGGTTCACCAATGCGAAAACCAAACGCGAAGCGGTGGTCGCTGCCCTACAGGATTTTAATCGCCGCCAGCGTATGGCCGCGCTGGTGAAACATCCGGGAACGTTTGATTCCCTGATGACCAACGACGAAATCGAAAGCCTCGAAGAAACCCGGAACCCACTCGCTGGCATTGTAATCGAAACTCATCGATACGTCTTTGTGGGTCCACGCGCTGCGGCGCAATGGAGACAGCGATAAAAAGCAGATTGTCACCCAATTGCTCATCAACGGCGAAGCCGCCTGGTGTTCGGTTGTTCGCCTGGAACTCTGGAATGGCGTCGGCAGCGACAACGAACGACAGCCACTTCGCGAGTTCGAGGCCGCCATTCCCAATTACGCCGTCACGGACGAAGTCTGGGAAAGAGCCTTTGAGCTTGCGAGCCTTTGCCGCAAAGCAGGAAAGACCGCACCCGCGACGGACGTTTTGATCGCAGCCTGCGCGCGCCATCACGGCGTCGGAATCGAACATGCAGACGCGCATTTCGAATTTCTCATGGCCCTGGCTGGGGCGTGACGAGGACGGCCCATGTTGCTTTGGCAACCTCGTCGTTGTTTCCCTCAACACATACGCAAAATTGTCATTTTTCTCCCACGACCTCTATTTTCTTCTCTTAACATGAATTGATCTGGAAATCCGCGCTTGACGCGTTGTTGATCACCGTTCGCTATGCATTATATGTTTATTACTATCTTCTCTTGGGTTCTGTACATGATTGCCCTCGTACTGAAGTCATACGCCAACCATATCCGGTTTATGTCATTTGATGAGATGCCAATGACATTTTCACGCTCACCGGGCTTCGCGTCCAAGTTTTGGCTAACGAGATTGGTCGTCACATACGGGTCCTTTGCTGGGCTATGGTTTGTACACGGAGTCTATGTCCTAATCGGAGCATTTCTTTTTTATCGGCTGGTCTGCTTCTTCACATTTGGGAGAGGTTATAGGAGCTCGGTCAACAGGTGGGCGCGACTTGACCTCGAAAGACAGCGACTTGAGGCAATAAAGAATGGAGAGAATTTCGACAAAATAGGAGCTTGGCTTAAGGCGGTTAAGTCGGCGAGTGGCTGGATTAAAGAAAATGCAACTAGAAACGGATCTCTGTGACTGATTCCACTTCCCGAAAAACGTTAAGCTCTTCATCTATGCGAAGTCAAAAACCTAGAAAGCGAACGGCGTGGCTTATCACTTGGGAATCATCTCGTAGAGACTACCTTGCTGATTTGAATCGTCCTCGCGTCGTCGCCATTCTTAAGCCGCAGATTTCATCCTCGACCATCAGACAGCTCCTTCCCGTCCTGTTCATATCGGAGTCTAAGCTCACTTTTTCGGAGAAAATCGCTTACAGCTTTTTTAGACGCCATGTTCGATGGCTTCGCGACGACCTGCGACGCATTTGCTGCGGCGATAACCCATGGCTTGAGGCGCGGCTTGTGAAGGAGTTATACGTCGAGACCTATCCAGACACTAGTTGTCGCGAAAAGCTGCATTGGACTGAACATCCGCGCCACTCATTGACGCCTAGCGACACCGATCCCGAACGCCACTGTTTAGAAGACACAAAATTTGATATGCTTTGGTATGGACGCGGGGGAAAAGGGGGCATGCAGCAAATGTTAACAGATTTGCATTAACGCTGGCGGAAAAACTTTGAGCAACGCAATCAATTTTCCTCTTCACCGCGCCGGACGGGGCTGTGAAATGGATTGTTTTTTCGAAGACGATCTTCCAGAGTAATCGAAGTTAGCGCGTAGAAAGGCGCTGGACGTCCGGATAGTCCAGGATTTTCCGGTCAGATGTGACCACCGTGAGATTGTGGCTACGGGCGGTGGCCGTGATGATCCGGTCGGCGGGATCTCCGTGGAATTCTCCGGTCAGGTTGTTGGAATCGATGGCGATCTCCGGCGTGATGCGGAGGAGCAGGATGAGGTTTCGCTGTGTGGCGCGACGCATCCAGACATCCAGTGGAGTATGCAGAATAATACGTCCCTTCGCCTGTAGCATGCCGACTTCCCAAAGGCTTATATCGGAAAGTCCGAGTGTCGATTCGGCATTCAGGCGTTGTCTTGACGCGTCCGATAATCTCTCCGGTTCGTTGAAAAGCCAGAGCCATGCATTGGTATCGAGGATCAGGCTAGGAAACATCGCCGCTAGTCAACAATTCCATTGATGGCATTCCACTCCTCAGGGGCGCAAGCTGACTCGTCCGGGTTGTAGTCCGACGAGAATTCCATCAAACCTCGGCCGCTGCCCGCCCATTCTGCGATCGTTGGCGCCTTTTCTTCCTCCGGAGGTTCGATGATGGCGACAACTTTCCCATGGCGGGTGATATGGAGGATAACTCCAGTTTCTTCGACTTCCCGGAGCGCCTGCGTGCAGTGGGTCTTAAATTCGGAAATAGGAATCGACCGGATGCCGGGAGAAGGCTCGATTTTCATGGTGTGAAACTAAAACCGACCAGAAAATTTGGTCAATTCGTTTCTGTTCGAGGTCGGTTTCCAACCTCAGAGCAAGAGTAAGAGAGCTTCGCTTGCGCGTGTCACCCGATGGAAATTTCTCACGAGTTCGGTATAGTCCGCCATCATGAGCATTCGGCCAAAAGACATCATTTATCTCGACAGCAACGGGACCACCTCCGTGGACCCTGCCGTGGTGTCGGAAATGATGCCTTACCTGACCGACTTTTATGGCAACCCGAGCAGCGCCTACGGCTTCGGATCTCAGTTGAAAGAAGCCATCGACACCGCACGCGAACGCATCGCCGCCCTCATCGGATGCGATCCCTCTGAAATCATTTTCACCTCCTGCGGCACGGAATCCAACAACGCGGTGCTTCAATCCGCGCTCGTCACAGATCCGGATCGCCAGCACATCATCACAAGCACCGTCGAGCACAGCGCCATCATCAAACATGGTGAAACGCTGGCCAAACGGGGCATTGAAGTGACCTGGCTTCCCGTCGACTTCACAGGACGTCTGGATCTGGATGACTTAAAAAAAGCGATACGACCTGATACGGCGCTGGTTTCCCTAATGTGGGCCAACAACGAGACCGGCGTTCTGTTTCCAATCGAAGAAGCCGCCGAAATCGCCCGCGAAAAAGGCGTTCTGTTTCACACGGACGCCGTCCAAGCCGTGGGTAAAATTCCGATCAATCTGCGGAACACCAAGGTCAATTTTCTTTCACTGAGCGGGCATAAGCTCCACTGTCCCAAAGGAATAGGAGTGCTTTACGTCAACCGCCGGACACGTTTTAACTCGTATCTCATTGGTGGCGGCCAGGAAAATGGCAAACGCGCCGGCACGGAAAATGTCCCTTACATCGTTGGACTCGGCAAAGCCGCGGAACTGGCGCGGGAAACGATGGATTACGAGAATACCGAGGTAAAAAAACTGCGCGACCATTTCGAGAACACTCTCCTTGATGCGGTGGATGGCATTGAAGTGAATGGCGATCGCGAATTGCGGCTCCCGAACACATCCAACGTGGCCATCCACGGTGTCGAAAGCGAGGCGTTGCTCATTCTGCTCGATCAGAAAGGCATTTGTTGCTCTGGCGGTTCGGCGTGTACGACTGGTTCGCTCCATCCCTCGCACGTTTTGATTGGGATGGGATTTTCGGCCGAACGAGCGCGCGGCAGCGTGCGGTTTTCGTTCAGCCGGTTCAACACGCAGGACGAAATCGATCGCGCGTTGAAAATCATCATCGAAGCGATCCAGCGTTTGAGGCGCTTGAGCCCCAAACAGGTGCAGGTTGTCGCACGATAAGCGGCGAGAGGCCGCGGAGCGTGGGCTTTCCCAGCCTGCTAGGCCACGCAAGAATGTCGATGCTGCTTATTTGAGAGAAAAGTTTCTCGACACCGTAAGGACTTTTCAGCTAAGTGCTCCGCGCGTTTGAAGAGGGTCGCTCCAATCGTCACCGTTATCGCTCGCACCGCGTTCACCGCGGGATTTGTCTCCCACCACCGGTCGTTCTCGCCGAAAATAAAACCATTGATTCTGCTGGCCGTCGTCATGCTTGCGGCTGTTCCGGCGATGGCCCAGCAAATCGTCAACAAAAACGCAGGCTGGGTTTCGGAATGGACGACTAGACTTGGGCCTTTTGAAGCGGGAAGCGCGGTCCCAAGGATGGAAGTATCCAAGGCATTCCAGCGCGAAAACTACAAGAAGGCTGCCCGGGTCGCTCGGGAATGGACTATCAGCCAGCCCGACAATTTTGAAGCTTGGGGGTGGCTTGCTGCGGCTTGCTCTGGAGCAAAACAGTGGCAGGAAGGCGAACAGTCGGCTACGCGGCTGCTTGCTTTTTCCGATGTCCCGTCCAGCTATCGCTCGGCCGGCCTCAACAATCGTGCCAATTGCCGTTTTCATCTGAAAAAGTTCGCCGGCGCAGAAGCAGATTCCCGTCAGGCGATGCAGTTAAGACCGGATGCTGACAACCAGAACCAACTTGCCTGGTTTCTGGCAACTTGTCCCGATAGCAAAATGAGGAATGGGCGCGAAGCCGTCGCCCTCGCAAATCGCGCTCTGAAACTGAATTCCGACCCCGCCATCATGGACACATTGGCCGCAGCGTATGCTGAAACCGGCGATTTTCCCTCGGCCGTAGAGTGGCAGAAAAAGGCGAACAAGGATCCCAAAACCAACAAGGAAGGGGCCAAACGGCTCAAACTTTATCAGGGCAACCGACCGTATCGAGACGATGCATAAATCTTTCCTCCGAATTTTAGCGATAGCCGTCGCCCTCGTCGTCCTTTCCTTCACCGCCAGTATTGCTGCAACGCTCGGGGGAAGCGTAGATGCGGGCAAATTCCCCGGCTATGTTGTGGTCCCACTCGGCCGTTCAGAAGGAAATCATCTCGTCATCCCAGCCGTCATCGGGTCAAAACGTGTCCAGTTTATCGTCGACACCGGAGCGCCCCAGTCCGTCATTGACGCAGGAGTCGCGCGCAAACTCCAACTTCCGCCACCGCCACCAGGTAGCGGCCTCCCAGCCAAAATCGCCATCGGCGAACAATTGCGGGATATCGTTCTGTTGCCGAACCTGATTGTTCAGGGGATGGACCTTGGAGGCGGGCCGATGACGGCCGCGAAAGGCTACAAGAGTTTTACCCTATCCTTAAAAGGCAAATTCGATGACTCCGACGGCTTGTTCGGCAACGACATCCTGACGCGCCAAAATGCGATCCTCAATTGCAAGACACAGCAATTGTTTCTCAACACCGATCCGAAACTGATTACAGATCCTTCCCCCGCGCTGCAAAAAGCAGGCTACGTCCGCATTCCTCTCAAGGTCGCTGGGCATCTCTTTGCGCCGTGCAAACTCAATGGGAAGGACTTTTGGATTATCGTGGATACCGGCGCAGCGCTTACGACAGTGGAATCTGAGGTCCTCAAAAGCCGCGGGATAAAATCGATAACAACGCCTGTTTACTCGTCTGGAATCAGCCTTTCAGGCCGCGACCTCCGATATGTGCCTTTTGAGGCTCATAAACTTTCCATTGGCGGCGTCTCAATCGCACAAGACATCACCGCAAGGAACCTGGAAGGCTTTTTCAGCGAAGAAAAACAGGTTATCGGACTTCTGGGAGCGGAAGTGCTCCACCGTCACAGCGCCGTGATTGATTTCCCCCACAAGGCACTTTGGCTCCGGCCAATGCCGGCTGTCTCACGGAGAAAATAGGAGCATTCCGTCGAAAATGGGGGAAATCGGGGGATTAAATTGGCGTTGTGTAAACGTTATCAGCAGCTTCGGCTCAAAACCACGGTCGCGACGATGCACAGGACGGTTTGCAGCAAGTCGTTCTGGGTTTGGTGCAGCAATTTTTAGTGCCGCATTGGCCTTCCTGATCAGTCTCGCATGCGCTCAGACGCTGGAAGTGCCCGGATACGAAAAAATTCCGCTTCGTCTTGGTGATGAGGGCCATTTGTTGATGAGTTCCCGGATCAAGGGCCAGAAAATCGTTTTCGTCGTCGATACCGGCGCTCCCACGGGGATATTGGATCGCGAAAAAGCCCGCGCCCTCGGACTGAAACCGGAAAACGAATTTGGTGACGGGCGGCGCGAGGAAACCGTGATTCTTTCCGACCTGATGTCCGGGAACGTGCGGCTTGGCAACATTTCAATCGCGGTTGGCGACAGCCTGCCCCAAAGACAACGTACGTTTTATCGGGGTGAGGCTGACGTCGTTCACGGACTTCTAGGCAGCGACATCCTCGCTCGTCACGCCGCAATTATCGATTTCCGAAACCGGATACTTTTCCTCAGGCGCGCGCCAGAAACCCAAGCGATGGTCGCAACGCAGCTCGGCAATACACGTTATGTCCCAGTGCCGTTTCGCAATAGCCGCTGGCTTTACGCTCCCGTTCAATTGAGGGGACGGAAATTTTCCGCCATTGTAGACACCGGCTCCGCGGTGACGATACTGCGAAGCCGCACCATCGCCCGGCTTGGCGTCCGATCGAAAAACTCGATGATTTGGGTGAGAGGACTTGGCATCGCTCCCCGCCGACTCCGGCTCGTTCAGAACACTGATCATAGCCTCACAGTCGGCGACACACCTATTCGGACCGAGTTTCATGTAATGCCAGGCGCGGATTTCTTTGGGAAACAGCCCCGGGATTTTATCGGAATTCTGGGCAACGACCTGCTCATTCATCATGGCGCAGTGATCGACTACGGTCACAATACCCTGTGGTTGCTACCGGATTGAGTCTGGCAGCTTCATAACCGGCCTTTTTCCGCAGCCTTATCTTCTTCTTTGCGCGAATAAAGAATGCCGTTTAAACATGTGGCCCGCAAAATTCCCGGCCCTACGACGTTTCCAGATTGATTCCAGATGCCCATTTCTGACAACCAAAGCCCACATTCCCCCCTTTTGAACGAATTTTAGTATGGGTAAGACATTGATTATCGCGGAAAAGCCCAGCGTCGCGGGCGATATCGCCAAAGCACTCGGCAAGTTTGATCGCGAACATGACTGGTTCGAGAACGATCAATATGTTGTTTCATCGGCAGTAGGCCATTTACTGGAGCTCTGTGCACCCGAAGGTGTCGAAGTGAAACGGGGCAAATGGAGCCTTACGAATTTGCCTGTGCTTCCTGAAGACTTCGACCTGCGTCCCATCGAAAAAACCGAGTCGCGGCTCAACGTTTTAAAGCGTCTTATCAAACGGAAGGACGTTGACAACATCATCAACGCCTGCGACGCGGGCCGCGAAGGCGAACTCATTTTCCGCAACCTTATCCGGGCGGCGAAAACGCCCAAACCCAGCCAGCGTCTCTGGCTGCAGTCGATGACACCATCGGCGATCCGCGACGCGTTTGCGCATCTGCGAAGCGATACCCAGATGCAGCCGCTCGCCGACGCCGCCGTTTCCCGGTCGGAAAGTGATTGGCTCGTGGGAATCAATTCGACACGAGCGTTGACGGCGTTCAATTCCAAGACAGGCGGGTTCCAGAAAACCACGGCGGGCCGCGTCCAGACCCCCACCCTGGCAATCCTCGTTGAGCGCGAAGAAAAGATCCGCGCTTTCAAGCCGCGCACGTATTGGGAAATTTTCGGCGATTTTGGTGTCCAGGCAGGAACTTACCGCGGGCGCTGGCTCGATCCGACGTTTAGAAAGGGTGGCGACGAAGATGCGAAAGCCGAGCGCCTCTGGGACAAAGCGAGAGCCGACGCCATTGCCGCAAAATGCGCGGGAAAAACCGGCACCGTCGAGGAGGAAAAGAAGCCGGCGACACAGTTGCCGCCGTTGCTTTACGACCTCACGACGCTCCAGCGCGAGGCCAACGGCCGCTTCGGTCTTCCCGCCAATCGCACTCTGCAAATCGCGCAAGCACTTTACGAACGTCACAAAGTGCTCACCTACCCGCGAACCGATTCCCGGTTTCTGCCGGAGGATTATCTCGGCACGGCACGCAACGTTCTCGGTCAGTTCGAAAATCCGACGCTGGCCGGGCATGCCGAAAAAGCGATCCAGAACGGATGGGTGAAGTTTAACAAACGCATCTTCAATAACGCCAAAGTCAGTGACCACTTTGCCATCGTCCCGACCGGCGCATCACCAAAGGGACTCGATGATTTACAATTGAAGATCTACGAGCTGGTCGCGCGCCGGTTCATCGCCGTTTTTTATCCAGCCGCACAATTCGAGGTGACGACCCGTATCACGACGGTCGAAAACGAAAAGTTCAAGACCGACGGCAAGATCATAGTCGACCCGGGCTGGCTGGCAGTTTACGGACGTGAAGCGGAGGTTCCCGCCCAAAATGGTGAGGAGGAAGGCAATGGCAAAGCCATCGTTTCCCTGCGCAATGGTGAACGTTCGGCCAAGGTCGAGGCTGTCGAAGTCCGCGAAAGCATCACGAAACCGGCCGCGCGCTTCAACGAAGCCACGCTGCTGAGCGCCATGGAAGGCGCCGGAAAACTCGTTGATGATGAGGAACTTCGAGAGGCCATGCGCGAAAAGGGCCTCGGCACTCCTGCAACCCGCGCGAGCATCATCGAAGGGCTCCTCTTCGAAGGCTACCTGGAACGCAAAGGCCGCGAACTGGTTGCCACGTCGAAGGGCATTTCGCTGATTCGTCTTCTTCGCAATGTCAAAGCCGATGTCCTCACCAAGCCTGAATTGACTGGAGAATGGGAATATCGCCTCAAGCAGATGGAACAGGGCAGACTTTCCCGCTCCGAATTCATGCA
Organism: Chthoniobacterales bacterium; assembly: GCA_036524675.1. Lineage (GTDB taxonomy): Bacteria > Verrucomicrobiota > Verrucomicrobiia > Chthoniobacterales > DASVRZ01 > DATDAW01. The sequence continues at coordinate 33,721 of DATDBU010000076.1, forward strand.
CGGAATCCGCGACCTGACGATTGATCTCGTCGACAAAGTCAAAGGCTTCGGCGAAAAGCCGATCGAAGGCGAATTCATGACCCTCGATGTGACTTGTCCGAAGTGCGGCAAAGGTCCGTTCAAGGAGGATTACAAAACGTGGACCTGCGCCGGGTGCGGTCTGCGACTTTGGAAAGGCATTGCCGGACGCGAGTTCGAGCCCGAAGAAATCCGGACGCTGCTGACCGAAAAGCGAGTCGGCCCGCTCGAAGGTTTTGTGAGTAAAATGGGCCGTAAATTTGCCGCGACCATCGTGCTGGATGACGAATACAAGGCAACGTTCGAGTTTGCCAAAAACGAGAATGGCGAAGGCGAAAATGGTCCCGATTTAAGCCAGGCCAAACACCTCGGCGATACCCCCCGCGGCGCTCTTTACGAAACGGAATCCGCTTATCTGTGCATCCCTTCGGAGCCAAACGCCAAACCGTTCCGCATGGGTAAAGTCATCCTTCAGCAAGCCATTCCCGCCGACCAGGCACTCAAAATCTTCACGGAAGGCAAAACGACTCTGTTCAAGCGGTTCATCTCTAAAAAAGGCAAGCCGTTCTCCGCTTACCTCAAGCTGGAGGGCGACAAAGTGGGCTTTGAGTTCGAAGAACGCGCCCCAAAAGCCGCCGCAACCAAAAAAGCGTCCAAGCCCTAAGCGGGGGGGAGGACAGGCCGCTGGCCTGTTACCTTCGGCGGCCCGCCGATCTTCGTTTGTTCGGGGCTGCCGGCGAACAGTTTCGGACGCACGCCGTTGAGTTAGCTAGCGTCCTCATCACCTCAGCAGCTTGAATGCATGGCGCCATTCATTTCGCGCAAAGCCAGGAATACACCAAAGCATACATAACGGCTCGATGGCGCGAGCCGCATTTGCTTTGCCCATATCCGCTGGTTCCCAGCCAAACTGCTCGAGAATTTCGCCCACAATTTCCTTCGCTGCGGCATCGATATTTTAGGTCAAAAATCAGCTTCCCCGTGGAGATTTCGTTCTTCGATGCGTTGTTTTTTTCTTCCTTGGCGTCTTGGTGCCTTGGTGGTTCATTCAATCAGCGTTTCCCTTAAGGCCGGAAGTTCCTCCCACAAGGATCGGTCAACGGCTGGCCCTTGTTCGCAGCGACTACCAGATTTCGGAAACAATCTCAAACGACCGCAGCCTCGCGGCATGATCGTAAATCTGCGCCGTTATCATCAATTCGTCCGCTTGCGTTTCTTCGAGAACGCGTTCCAAACCTTTCCGCACTGTCGCCGGCGAACCGACTACGGAATACGAAACCATCTGGTCAATGGCAGCGATCTCCCACGGCGACCATTCTCCGCCCAACGTGTCCACCGGCGGCAGCAACTCCCCGGGGCTTCCCCGACGCAAATTCAGGATGGCTTGCTGCAGCGACGTGAAAAGTCGCGCCGCAGCCAGGTCAGTGTCGGCAGCAAATACATTGAGTCCAACCATGGCATACGGTTTGTCGAGCTGCGTCGACGGACGAAATCCAGCGCGATAAATCTTGAGCGCTTCCAGCAAATGATCCGGTGCAAAATGCGACGCAAATGCGAACGGAAGTCCGTACGCAGCCGCGAGTTGTGCTCCAAAAAGACTCGACCCCAGAATCCAGATAGGCACTTCCAACCCCGCCCCCGGCACCGCCCGGACTGCCTGTCCCGGCTCGGCCGGCCGAAAATACATCTGCAACTCCTTCACATCCTGCGGAAAAGCATCCGCACTCGCCCCCCGCCGGAGTGCCATGGACGTCCTCTGGTCGCTCCCGGGCGCACGCCCCAGTCCAAGGTCGATCCGTCCCGGATACAACGAAGCAAGCGTTCCAAATTGCTCGGCGATCACGAGGGGCGAATGATTTGGAAGCATGATCCCGCCTGAGCCGACACGAATGGTCGACGTCCCATTCGCGACATAACCGATCAGCACGGAAGTCGCCGCGCTGGCGATCCCTTTCATATTGTGATGCTCCGCCAGCCAGAACCGCTTGTATCCCCAGCGTTCCACGTTCTGCGCCAAGTCCAGCGACCGATGAAAAGCGTCTGCCGCGGTTCCGCCCTTCAAAATGGGCGCAAGATCAAGAACGGATAGAGGGATGTCGAGTCTCATAA
>DATDBU010000077.1:0-7857 GCA_036524675.1 Chthoniobacterales bacterium
TTTAGCCCATGACGCACACCTTTGCACTGATTATCGGCATTGACCGCTCCGATACACGCCTGGATATCGCCACGTTGGATCCGGTTACTCAAAGCGCGACGGCACACACCGTCAGCACGGATCCCGCAGCCATGCGGCAGTGGTTTGAACATCAGCGCCAATCGCTGCCTGCGCAGGCCCGCATCGGCGTTGCCTTCGAAGAACCCGCCACCAATCTCATCGTCTTCTTCAGTCAATTTGAAGGTGTTAGTCTTTATCCGCTCAACCCGGCGGCAGTTCGCAGCTACTGCAAAAGTTTCGCCATCTCCGGAGCACATACCGACACGACCGATGCCGCCATGATTGCCCGTTATCTAGCTCATTATTACACTCAACTGCGACCCAGGCCGCAACGCAGCGCCGATCTGGAGGAACTCCAACGGCTGAACATCGCCCGGCGCGATCTGGTGGACGAACGCACGGCTCTGGTTAATCGCCTCCAGGCCACGCTCAAGCTTTACTTTCCCCAGGCGATCGCGCTTTTGAGCGAGGATCTTTACCGCCCGATGGATTGCCAGTTCCTGCTGCGATGGTCCTCCCTGCAAGTCCTTCAAAAGGCCAAAAGCGCGACTTTGAGCGCGTTCTGGCAGCGTCATGGCAGCCGCAGTCAGGAGATCATTGCCAAACGCCTGAAGACCATTAGCTCTGCCGTGGCGTTGACCGCAGCCCGGCACCTCATCGATCCGCTGGCGATGGAGGTGGAAGTCATGGCCAGACAGCTGCTGCTTCTGGATGAGAGTATCAAGCGCTTTGAAGCACGGATCGCCGAGGTGGCCAGGCGTTTTGAAGATTTTGATTTCTTCCAGAAACTGCCTGGAGCAGGACCTGTGTTTGCGGCCCGATTGCTGGCCGTCTTCGGGCAGGATCGCGATCTGTGGGGCACAGCGGAAGATGTGCTGCGCCTCAGCGGGGTAGCACCTGTCACCCAGCAAAGCGGAGGCAAACGGGTGGTGCAGCGCCGGCGAAAGGCGCCTGTGTTTCTTCACCAGACGTTTGTCGAATGGGCCGGGCAAAGCTGGAAGCAGTCGGCGTGGGCGAAGGCGTTCTACCACTATCATAAAGAACGTGGAAAAACCTATCACGGGATCATGCGCCTGTTAGCCAACAAATGGATACGGATCGTGTTTCGGGCCTGGAAGAACCGAGTGGCTTACGACGAAGAACGCTACATTCAAAGCCTGATCAAAAACAACAGCCCGATTTGTGAACATCTCGGTGCATAACCTCCCCGAATTTTACTTCCTTTCCACTTGACGGATCCCCTCAGAGGTAAGTTAGGCTGCGGTTGTGTCATTTGAAGAGCGGTTCGCAGGCAAAGTATGCAGCGAGAAGCAGCCAGAAGACGAATAGGCCACCATAAAGCAGATCGAAGCCGCTGCTATGCGTGACGCGTAATGCGACGTCATCGGGCAACTCGCGGCCGAAAACAGTCACGGCATCCGGCAGAGGTTTTTTCGGGACGGGAACGCCCGTGTAATCTTTCGGTGGTTCGGGTTTGTATTGTCGGCTGAAGAAGCCGCGATACCAATGCGTGCCCGTGAGCTGCCAATCCTCGTGCTCAATTTCGATGCATCGATGTGCAATGTTGCGGTAAAGGGAGCGGCTTCTAAGCTCCAGTATCCACGCGCAAAGTGTCAACCAGGCGGCGAAGATACCGCAAACTATCTTCACTGCGGTGGGGCGGTCAGGACTCAGTGCGGCTGCCGCAAGAAAGGCCGAGCCGCCAGTCAGCAATGCAGCGATAGTAAAACGCCCGACGACGAGGGCCGTATGGTAACCGACGACCGCCGCATACTCGGCACGCAAGTCATCGCGCCTCATCTTTTCGATTTCAGGGGGAGTAAGTTCCGGCGTCATGTGCGCGAGCGGCCTAACGTAGAGATGAGCGATGGCGGGCGCAAGACTATAAAGCAAGTGGAGCTGTGAGCTACGTAAAGCATGAACCCAAATTTACTCGCCGTTCGCCTCCATCGCCGGGTTCGGCGGGTGGTTGCAGGGCGAGGGTGATTACCGGTCTTTGGAGCCCTCCATAGCCACGCAAAATATAACCAAAAACCTTTTTGACAGTAACAATAAAAGGTTATATGGTAAGCGCGTGAATGAAATTGATCTTACTTTAATTAAGTCCCTCTTGCGCACGCAGTCAGTGGCTAAAGCCTGCTTCGAATACTGGGCTTCCAGAAAAAACGGTGCCACAGAAACCACCGTCGACACACTCCTTCAAGTTCTGTCTCGCAATGGAGGGACTTTTACACGAAACGAGGTGATCCGCTTCCTCAAGGATCTAGAAACTGCAAAGTGCGGCACCTTCATAAGCGGACGACATGGAAATAGCAGCAGAATAACGTGGGATGTAAATATCGTAACACTCGGGCAAACCGCATTAGGTCAACGGGAAACGGTTGAAGACCGCGTCATCGAAGACGACGATGAGAGTGATGATTCAAACGTGACGTTGGAGGAAGTCGCCGCAGGTATTACCGAAGATAATCAATTCAACGTTGTGTTTCCACTCCGTCCCGAGGAAGGGTTCTCCGTCTCGTTAGTAGTCCCTCGTAATATTACAGCAAAAGAGGCAAAGCGACTGGCTGATTACATATTGACCCTTCCGGAGGGCTAACAAGTGAACGCCCAACTATTGGATCATGAACAAATTTGTTGGGTTTGTCAGCGTCTCTATGGGCAGCAAAAATGTTGGATATGAATGGGAGGATAGGTGCATGCGTGTTTTTTCGCTCAAATGGGCGTCATATCAACATAATTGTCGGTTTTTGCCGCATAAAGCTCGAAGACCAGTTGCGCGGAGCGGGCTTCGCTTCGCTCAGCCTATTTCGTGCCTAAGCCGCGACGCTCGGTTCGTTAAGGCCTGAAGTGTTGATCGTGTAAACTCTGCTGGCGGCGGCGCTGGTGTTCAAGCGGAGCCCAAAGGCGTGGCTGGTAATGCCAGCCTGCACCTATGCCTGCCAGCGCTGTCGGCGTCCGGCGTTAACCACCATCGGAGGGCTCCTAACGAGCGGGCTCGCCGTGAACCCTAAGGAAATGACCAATGACCCGTGCAAATCTGGGTCGACTCGAGCGCGGAAAAGAGTGCACCGGCGAAGGGACTTTCGCGGCTGCGTGCCGCCATTGGTTCGAAAAAAGCTCTCCAAGCAGAAGCAAACACATGCTGAAAGCTGCGAGAATGGACCGTAATTACCAAAAAGATGGGCTTTGTGCTTGGTTTGTCTGTGCTGTAGAACCTTCCAAAAATCTGCTGTGCCTTCAGTTTGCCGGTAAGGACGAGTATCACATCCACGCTCCCGTTAGGTTCAATGTCCCAGTCGCGTACTCCGTGGCCACGCCAATCCCATCCTGCATCGGTCCAGACGCGGTTTTCCCGAGCCGCGTGTCGTTGCTTCGGGGTCGTGCGTCCCTCCGGGACGAATCCTATTTTTGACGCATAAAACCGGTGGTTTCACCAACCGGCTGGGAATCGAATGTCCCTTCGGGTTTTTGCCCTTGCTTTCGAAACTTTTGCCTCCAGGCTGAACATTACCAGCGCGGGAATGATGCCGTTCGGGTCCACGCCGTAGCAACTGCGTCCGGGGCTAGCGAAAGGCCTTAAACTGTTCTTCAATCGCCGCACAGGTTTTCAGCGTGAGCGGCTGATTGGCGATGAAAAGCGGGCCGCCGGTTCCGGTCAGTTCGCCGCCGTTCGGGTGGACTCCGCCCCAAAAAAACAGACCCTCTCCGTCCTCTTTGATTACGACTGGCCCGCGCGCGTTCTGGCAGGTCAGAACCTCTTTGCCGTTAACCCGAACAGTGATGTTCCGTCCGGTTTTCTGGACCGTAACAACGTAGGTTGTGTCGGGTGGACTAGTATTGTCTGGAGCTGTGGCGAGGGTGGGAAGGTTGATCCAGTTCTTATATCGGATCTCAAAGCGACCTGCCGCATAGTTGTAGCCGAGCGCGAAAGAAATGCGTCTCTGATCGTTCAAGATCGACCACACCGTGCCACCCTTGCGTGAACGCGAGACTGGGCGAAACACTGTCGAAACGACAAAGCTATCGGCTTCATCGACTGTCCAGACCTTGTCCGTTGTCGCTTCCAGCCGCATGATAAAACTGTTTTGGCCTTCATCAAAACCGATGCCGGTGAGTTCGCCGAATGCATTGGGAAGGCAGGCAAAACGGTTCTTGTCTTGTAAGGCGACGAACTTTTGCTGCGTTTTTGGCCAGTCTTTGTCGCGTAACTCCGTCAACCTGCCGTCGTCGATCGTAACGCTATCCGCTGCTTGAGGGCGTGCCAGGATGACGCGCGACGGTGCATCGAAAGGATCTGCAGATTTGGCTACAGGCTGGGTAAGTTCTACGGTGACATCCGCTTCGGCGTCCTTTTCACCGTTGCTGGCAATAACGTGAACGGAGAACGTTTGTGGCGTTTCCAATTTGGTTTCGTCAGCCACTGTGAGGCGTCCTGTAAATGGGTCGATGGCAAATTCCGGAGAGGAAACGCTCCATCGCACGTCCGGCTTGGGCTTGTTCGACAGCTTGACCATTCCCGCCCAGGCGCCGTTCGCGCTGTCCGCCGGAAGGGACAATTTTTGGCCGGGAACAATTTCCGGGGGAGTCCGTGGATAGCGTCCGTTGAGAACGGCCAAAATGTCATCGGCGATGCTTCGATAGGCGTTCACCGACAGATGCGTGTGGTCAGGCAGTAGTTCGTAATGATTGTCCACCAGGAACACATGGTCATCTGAAGCCGCAACCCGGCCCTGTTCGAAGGTGACAATGCCGTTGGCTGGATCATTGCGGCGATGATCGGGGCTGATTCGAATGACGACGACGTCCAGCTCCGGCGTGCCGGTATCTTTACGCATGGCAACGATCAGGTCTTTAAGCCAGATCCCGTATTTCGCGGCTACTGCAGGGCCGGCGCCGATTTCGGCTTCGCCCTGGTTCCAGATAAACGCACGAAACCGCGGCTCATATCCTGCCGCTTTGATAGCAGCGATACTCCTTCTGATGGCTTCGCGAAGGCCGCCGTAGTATCCGCCCTTCGCGGGGTGCCAGTCTTTCCCGTTGGGTTGGGGTTCGAGCGGAGTGCCGCCAATCGCCGATTTGATGAAGAACACAGGCGCGCTTTGCTTGGGATCGTTTTCCAGGCGTAAAGCGAGGGGCGACTCGACGGCCCACATCGCATTGGGATGATTGCTGTTGACCCCGGGTTGCAAGGGAAGAAAAGCGCCCTCTCGATTTTTGGCAGCCGGTGTCCACATCTGGACCTTCTTGAATGTCGTCTGCAACTCGGGAGGCAGTGTCTCTTTTCCCATCCCGAAGCCGGCTGCATTGCTTTGACCGGCAAAAACGTAGACGTCCACAGGCTCGGCGGCCGTCGCGCTCGCCGCAAGACTCATGAAGCTTGCGATGATGAGCGCGAGAATTCGGTAAACTGCAGCGCTTGATTGCTTGCGGATCAAACAACAACAGCCCGTGGATTGTGAAATGGAGGGCGTCCGCGGCATATTGCCGCGGCAATGGGGGAGAGAGGGGAGTGAACTCATGGTCGTCTGCTTTTAGCATGCGGACGGCTGAATTCCCGAGAGTCTGCTCCAGAAACAGATATGGTCCGTCCGCAACGGATTCCTCGCTGCTAAACGGTAAATCCTTTGCCAATTGGGGCGAGGAAGATAGAGGTAACAGAGTTCAGAGCAATCTCTATTTTTGCTCTTACTCGAACTCACCAATAACGTTTCGGCGTAACCCACGCGGATCGCACTGAATGCTGTAACCTATCGGAGGTGGGAGAAAGCCAGGACGGCGAGCACGTTCAGCAGGCCAGCGAAAATCATGATGAGTCCGGCGACCGCACCTTCTTCCTCGCCCAGCTCGCGTGCCTTGGCGACGCCTGCACCATGAGCGCCCATCCCGAGAAAGGCCCCGCGCGCAAAGGTCGAACGTATGGGAAGCCAGGCCAGCAATCCTTCACCGATCGCCGCGCCGAAAATGCCTGTAACCGCGGTAAACGCCGCTGTCAGTTCCGGGAGTCCCCCGAGATCTGCTGAAATTGTGACCGCAAATGGGGTTGTGACGGACCTCGGCAACAGGCTTGCCTGCAGTTCCGGCGAGAGCTCGAAGAGTCTTGCAAGTCCCCATGCACTTCCCATGGCGACGCCGCTCCCGGCCAGCGTTCCAACGAGTAGCAATCCCCAGTGGCGGACAATGAGGCGGCGATTTTCGTGGATCGGAATTGCGAAAGCCACCGTGGCCGGTCCGAGCAGAGTTACCAGCCATTGGGTTCCGCTCAAGTATTCCCGATAGTTGACATGCAGGCTCACGAGCAATACGGCGCAAAGGACCCACGTAACAAGCAATGGAGACGCCCACCACGCTGGAAAGCGGCGATACAAACGGACGGACCCTGCGTAAATCCCGATGGTGACCGCCGCCCAGAAAACGGCTTTCAACTCAGTGCTCACGACGTGCCTGTAAACGAAAGCCGATTTCAACAATCATGGCAGTACTGGCCATGACCAAAGGTGTTCCGATCAACACGGCGGCGAGCAGTTTCACGCCGATCATGCTCAGCAATTCCCCGTGATTCACGATGGCCAGCATTGCCGGCGCTAAAAAAAGAATGAGATGGGCCAGCAACCCGGCGGCGCCCCGACGGAACCACGTCACGGGAACGAGCCCCAGTTCCAAAGCCAGCAACAGAAGGAACAATCCCATGACGCTTCCCGGAATGGGCAGGTGCAATTTGCGCACCAATGCGTCGCTCAGAAACCAGATCGCGATGAGTGCTGCCACCTGCAACCACCACCACTTGCGAAAATGAGCGCCGATGTGCCGACGTCCTTTCCAAATCCAAGTTCTCATGGCGTCAGGATCGCAGTGTCCGCTTATTCTTAAAATGAATTGACAGAATAATTGTTATTCCTTAATAGAATTCCATCATGGAATTGCGCCATCTGCGATTTTTTCTGGAAGTCGTTCAACGCGGGGGATTTTCTGCCGCCGCAAAGGCGTTGGGCAGCACCCAGCCCACGGTGAGCAAGGCGATCCTTCAGCTTGAACATGACTGCGGCGAAATGCTCCTAAACCGTTTGCCCCAAGGCGTGAAACCGACAAACGCCGGCCAGGTTGTGCTCCGGCGTGCTGCAGCGATGCTGGCCGAGGAAGAATCGTTAAGAGCGGAATTGGGAACTCTTCGAGGATTGGAAACGGGGCGTTTGAGCCTTGGTGTGTCACCTTTGGGCAACGCTGCGATTTTTGCACCGCTCATCGCGGCATTCCGTCAGCGCCATCCGGGTATCCGGATCGAGTTGCGCGAGGAGGGGAGTCACCGCCTGGAAGCAGCAGTGCAATCCGGAGAAATCGAAATCGGGACGTCCCTATCCCCTGTAAAGGATGATTTTGCCTGGCAGGCAGTCTGTGACGAGCCGCTGGTGGCGTTGCTTCCCGCCGGGCACGTGCTCGCGCGCCGCGATCATCTCAAGCTGGTCGATCTGGCGGAGAGTCCGTTTATTTTCTTCGAACGGGGATTCGCATTAAACTCGCTCATTACCGCGGCGTGCCGGCGGCGTGGGATCGAACTGGTCGAGGCCGCCCGGAGCGGGCAACCGGATTTCATTCTGGCGTTGGTGGAGGCGGGATTGGGCGTTGCTGTATTTCCACAATTGATGGTCACTGCGCGGGAACGTCCCGCCGTCAGGGCCGTGGTGTTGGATGAAAAGGATCTACGCTGGAGGCTTGGATTGATCTGGCGCAAGAGTGCTCCCCTCTCGCCAGCCGCGCAACATTGGCTGAAACTCGTACGTGAAACCGCGCCCAGCTCGT
>DATDBU010000078.1:0-27235 GCA_036524675.1 Chthoniobacterales bacterium
AGGAGAGTGGCCGACGAAATGGTAGTGATTAGAAAACACTGCCCACGCTTCGAATTTCCAGCCGAAATCTGCGCCACTCGCAACAATCCCCGGTGAAGGACGGCCAGGCGCTCAAGTATTTGCCCGAGTTTGCGGATCTGAGGCCCCCTCGGGCAAGGCGGCGAATCTCACGATGACGCAGCTCTTCACGCATACCTCCGGCCTCGACGTTCGGCAGCCCACGGCCAGCGCCTGATGATCTCTCCGCCGATCGGTGATTCGTGACACAAAAACCGACGTAGCCCACCTTCGGATTCAACGCGCTGGCGCGAAACTATTCGTTTCCACCCATGTGACTCTAGTGTGCTGTTCAGGAAATGCAGGGTCATTTGCTGCGTTCAAAATGGCCCGTCCCGCTGAGCGGGACGCGACGAAGGAGCATGTCCGATGCGACCTGTGACTGAGAACCCAGCGAGGTAGCCGCTCCATCTTTTCTCCACATCGAAGCGGCAACCAACGCTGGCGCCGGGCCATTTCAACGCAGCCCTCCGGGCCGGGAGGCTTTTGGCGATTCTCCACGTTGCTCGCTCGGCCAGTGTGACTCACACACAGGCGCTTCGCTCGCGCCTCGAAAATCGCCAAAATCCTCTCCTGCAAATGTCCCCGTATTTCCTGAACAGCACACTACGCAAAGCGCAGATTGGGCGTTCCGTCGAGGCGTTTGGTTAGATCTACGGGATCTCCGAGCTTCACTTGGGCACGATCGACCTGATAGTTCCAGACATTGAACCATGCGAGTGTGGCCGCCCCGTAAAGAGTAGAAAAGGCACATTCCACCGCGTCGAATCCACAAGCGATGTCGATGCGTCCCGTGCGAGGGACATTGAAACGGGCGTCGAAGCTGTGCCAGCGGTTCCCCACGTAGACCTGCATGTAAGCGTGGAAATCCATCGGCGAGCCCGAATCTTGAAATCCCACATCCGGAAGATGGCCGGTGACGTAGCGGGCAGGAAGATTGAAACAGCGGCACAGTGCCACGGCGAGGTGCGCGAAGTCGCGGCAGATGCCGAAACCTTGCGAAAGCGTCTGACCCGCGGTGATGTGCGGACTGCCGGAGCCCCAACGATACTCGATATTGCGATGGACCCAGTCGCAGATGGCTTGCACGCGTTGGAGTCCATGTGGGACCTGCCCGAACTGCTGGAAAGCGAAATCCATCAAGCGGTCGGAGTCGCAATAGCGGCTGGGGAGCGTGTAACGGAGCAACTCCGGAGACATCTCCCGCACCGGCAGCGGGGGAGCGTCAGGGTCGTAGCTTTCCGGCAGCGAAGAAACCGAAATCATCGCATCGTGACAGATGGTCGTGCGGCCGGCCGGCAACTCAAACCGCCGGACGATATTGCGATGCACGTCGGTATATTCCTCCACGAAGACATGAGGCGAGAAGCTGAGCTGCTCACACTCCATGCGCTGGCTTTTCTCCAGTCGCGGCTGGATTAACAAGACGATGTGGGTCGGATCCACGGCTTCGTAAGTAAATTCCAGCCCACAACGAATTGTCAGATCTTTAGCCCCCATCACGATGGGTCCGACAATAGCACCTTTCGGACAAAATTATCACGAAATTACGGCGATTCTTCATACTGCAGGAGACCAAGCTCAACGCCGCCGATGGGTTGTCGTTTGCCGTCTCCTGGCGGCTGCCGAATCCTCGCGGCGCGTGTCCGTCGGGTGGATTCAGCCACCCAAGATAGCGCCGGCATCGACGCTTGAGTCGCCTTTGTCGGCACTCAAAAATATCTGGACACCATCGAAGCGGAATCGTAGTTCTGCGATCCCTTGAAACTCCGCCTCGGATATTTCCTGAGCTGTCTTGCCTGCGTCTACCTGATCGGTGGGCATTGGGCCGTGCTGCAGTCCGTTGCCTGGATGGGCATGATCGCTGACTATTCGCGTGCATACGGCGCGCGCAAAGCCATCGAGATGACACTCGACGGAAACAATCCATGCGATCTCTGCCTCAAAATCAACGCAAGGAAGGCTGAGGAGCAGAAGCAGGATTTGCCTGTAGAAAAACTGGCAAAGGAAGTCAAAAAAGTTCCTTTATTGCCGGCTTTGGCCTTTTTCCCAGTGCATTCCGGTGACTACGTTCTAGTGGCCTGGCCGGCATTCGTTGCCTTCGGCACCGTTCGAAGCCAGGCACCTCCAAGGCCTGTTCCCCGAATTTCTTCGGCCTCTCTGGCTTAAATTCCCAGAAAGTCGCGTTTGCGCCCATCGCGTGAACCGCGTCTAGGAACCGGCAGTGAACACGGGGCCGCATACGGCTTCACCGTTTCGCGCACTCATTCTGTCTAACTCGAGACGCGCCGATCCTGCCCGCCAAGCTTCCGCTCCGTTCGCATCGTGCTCATTCCGCGATAAAGCCGGCGCGGGCTGTTAACTTCTTTTCACCCGTTCAATCCGACAATCATGCGGTCAATCGCATGAAAACTTAACATTTAAAAACCTTTCCAATGAAAAATCGACTTTGCCTGACAGCAGCCGCAATTGCCTGCTGCCTCAGCCCCACATTCGCCGGAACCCCGGAGATTATCTCCACACCTGCCCCAACCTCGCCGACCAAAGACCTCTGGATCGCTGCGCGACCTGATGGTCATGCACCCTTGGGAGTCATGGGCGAGCACTTGCATCACGCAGGAGAATGGATGCTAGGCTATCGCTACATGCTGCAACATAGTGAAGGGTTGCTGCAGGGCGACAAATCCATCTCGACCGATGCTTTGTTCAAGACGACTGCTCCCAATGGAAGTCACTATACGCTCGCGCCGCTGCAGATGGACATGCACATGCACATGCTGGAGCTCATGTATGCCCCTGCTGATTTCTTAACGCTCATGGTCATGGCTAACTACATGGAAATGACCATGGACATGTTCGGATCGTCCCACCACGGAGCACACGGCGCCACGGAGGAGACCGATCACGATCATGAACCCGCAAAAACATTCAGCTCCCATACCACCAGCGGATGGAGCGACACGAGTTTCACGGCGCTAATCAAGATATTCAATGCGAACCGCCAGGCTGTTCACTTGAATATCGGCATCAGCGCGCCCACTGGCGATGTTGGAATCAAGCATGGCGATGCATTTGTCCACTACGGCATGCAACTAGGCTCCGGCACCTGGGATCTGCTTCCCGGCATCACCTATCTGGGGCAGACGGATCATTTCTCATGGGGCGCGCAATATTCCGCGATCTTTCGGCTGGAGGATGAAAATGACAGCGGATTTCGGTTTGGAGACGTTCATCAGGTCACCGCCTGGGCTGCCTGGAGGATCAACGACTGGGTTAGTATCAGCGGCCGGGCCGCCTACCGGCATGAAGACGATATCAACGGCCACTACAAAGGTTCACACAACCACTCGTCACCGCCCGATTTCCAGGCCAACTACGGCGGTGACTTTGTGGACCTTGGCGTCGGTATGAACCTGCGCGTTCCGAAGGGAGCATTCAAAAATCATCGCCTGGCAATTGAAGCGTTGTGGCCGGTTTATCAGGATGTCAACGGCATCCAGCTAGAGCGCGACTGGACGCTCTATGCGGGCTGGCAGTGGTCGTTCTGATTCTCGATTCGTCCTCGACCTCTACCTCGAAACGCCGGACTGTCGAGAACGAGAACGAGGACGAGGACGATTTGCGCCCGTTTGCCAAAGGAGAACTAACTCCACTGATTTCGCCGGCAGCCAATGTACGCGATAAATATACCGGCAACGATCTGCGATGTTAGAAACCAGACGCTGGCTGGAATTCCGGCCAGCGTCGTTTGGATAACACTTTGCAGGACGGTGTAGTAGTTCGTCTCACGCAACGTTTGGAGATAGCCCGACCACCCCCAATACGCCGCGATGAACGGCTTCACTCCCCCGGCCATCCATTCTGGCAACACCAGAAACGCACCGGAAAGTGGCAGTTGAAAACCGACAAAATAGATGGCGGCTAACGAGGCCTGTTCCGCCGTCCGCAACGTCGCGGAAAGCGCCAGCGAAATGGCAGTCACCGCCGCATTTACGAGCGCGAGCAGCGTCATTTGCACCGGAAGAGAACCTGGAAATCCGCAGACAACGGACACAAATGCAGCCATCCAAATGCTTTGCGCCAGCACCAGGCCACCAAGCAATACAAGTTTGCCTGCCAAATAGGCTGAGGGACGCAGCCCGGCGAGTTTCTCTTTCTCGAAAATGTCACGTTCTGCGGCGATCTCCCGGGCACCGTTGTTGGAACCCATCAGCGTCAGCAGGATGACCTGAAACATCACGAGCCCGGAAATCAGACTGCCGTCCCGCGATGCCTGCTGAATCCAGGCGTTGGCTTCTGAAAGCTGTTTAACGATATTCGCCTCGAAGCGCGGGTTCAGATTTTGGATCTGCGGCAATCCCCCCAAGGCAAAGACCGCCACGAGGCAGGGAAAACCAAAAAGCAAGGCGAGCTGCAGCGCGATGTGACTGCGATCACGCGTCCAAAGCTTCCACCGGCGGGCCGCCACGATGCGGAATTGCGTGAACGCCGATGGAGTCAGGACCTGGTCAACGCCACCATTCGGCTCGTGATTCTTTTCAAGGGGCTGGAATGCGTACGCCTCGGCATGCTTCTGCCAGGACGAGTGCCACTTTTCAGCGCTCCGGTTGTCGAGTCGGTCAAAAACGTGCTCGTTGGAAGTCACATCGAAGTAATGCGTGAGATGCTGCGGCGGCCCGTGATAGGCCGCATACCCACCCTTGAGCACGCACACACTGTCATAAAGCTCCAGCTCCTGCGCGCTATGAGTGACATTGATAACCAGGCGTTCTCCGTCGCGCGATAGCGTGTGAAGCAGCTCCAGAATTTCTGTTTCCGACTTCGGATCGAGGCCGCTAAGCACTTCGTCACACAACAACACTCGCGGGCTGGTCACCATTTCCAACGCCAACGCCAGCCGCCGTTTTTGTCCCCCTGAAAGCACTTTTACCCGTCTGTCCGCGATCTCATCCAGGCCGGTCTCACACAACACGGAATACAATCGCTCCTTTACCTGCTCCGCGTTCAGCCCTGCCACACGGAGCCGAAGTGCCGTTTCCACGGACTCGGCGACCGTCAGCGCGTCATAAGCAATCGCGAACTGCGGCACATAGCCGAGTTCAGCCGGGTGAAAATCCTCGCCATGCAGCAGGCTTCGGCCGTTCCACACGATGTCTCCAGCGTCCGGCTCGCGCAGGCCGGCAATCAGCCGTAAGAGCGTCGTTTTCCCGCAGCCCGACGGACCAACGATCGCCGCGAGATGCCCGGATGGAAACCGCAACGATACGTCTGCCAGCAAAGTCTGTTCGCCGGCATGGAGAGACACATTCTGGAGGGAGAGCACGAATGGAAGATCTGGAAAATGGCGGTGAAACGCAATTCTGTTGTGGCGGCGGTCTGCGACTGTCGGTGACCATCGATGGACACCTGTGCTCCCGAATAACCAATCCCTCGCGAGCTCCTTCGGAGCGGTTTGTTTTTTATCCGGTTTTCCGGTGGTTTGTCACCACCGGCTAAATTTCTCCCCACCCTGCGGGTCAATTACCATCACAGGCCGCGGTTACAGCTTTCCACTTGCCCGCCTACGCTGCTGCCGCGACAGATGCATCATGTCTGTCTCCCGCCGTTGGATTTGGTTTTTCGTCGGAACTCCGGTTGTATTCGTTCTGCTGATCCTCGTTGGCTTCTGGCAGGCGCGCGCCTATCTGCATAGTGACGGTTTTCGCAAATTGCTTGGCGAGAAAGTTTCCGAGCACATCAAAGCCGAGGGACAATTCGCTCCCCTCAGCTGGACGGACTCGTCGTTCTATTCCGAAAAATATACGGCCAGAGGGAAGGTCGGCGCCAGGTTTCAAGAGATCGACGCGGATCAAATCCGGGCCGATGTGAATCTGCGCGGTGTCTGGGAAAAAAAATGGCGGGTCGACTCCGTACAAATCGAACGCCTCGGCGTGAAGATTGGCCCCGGGACCATTCCTGAAATCAGCGTTTCAAAACCGGAAAAAACAGCCGATGCACCGAAGCCTGCGGGCAAGCCCGGCTGGCTCCCGAATCGCGTCGAGCTCCGCAAAGTCACCGTCGCCAGCCTCGATCTGGATGGCTCCAATTCGGAGAAATTTCCGTTCACAGCCAACGGCATCCACGTCACCGCCGAGCCTGATGGATCCGCCTGGAAGCTCACCACTTCCGGGGGAAAAATTCAGCGCGAACATGGGCCCGCCCTGGATCTCAACGGCAGCGAGCTCCGGTATGCCGATGGCACACTTTTCATCACCAGTGCACGGGCTACGTCGGCCACCGGAGGGAATCTCTCCGCCAACGGCCAGATCGATTTCGACAACTCTCAAAATACGCGTCTTTCCTGGAAGTTTGACGCGTTACCTGCCGAAAGCGTTTTGCCTAGGGACTGGCGCGCCCGGCTTCACGGTAAGTTTTACGGAAATCTTGATGTCACATCCTCGCCGGCAACCGCATCCAGCCGGCACGATACCGTCGCCACCGGCCATGTGGAACTGAAAGAGGGCCGGCTCGACGCCCTGCCTGTCCTTGAACAAATCGCCGTATTCACCCGCACTCAGCGTTTCCGTCAGCTGTCCCTCGACCAGGTTCGCGGCGATGTCCGGTGGGAAAATGGCACGCTAACGGTTACGAATTTCAACGCCGAGTCGGCCGGTCTGGTCCGGTTGACCGGCAGTTTTTCGGTCACCAACGGTCAGATCAACGGCAACCTCGAAATTGGCCTAACGCCTGGCAGCCTTCGCTGGATTCCGGGCTCCCAGGAAAGCGTATTTACGGTTTCACGAGATGGCTATTTATGGACCCACATGAAAGTCACCGGCCCTGTCGACCATCCGGAGGAAGACCTATCCGAACGCCTCGCGATCGCTGCCGGTCAAAATCTTCTTAAACGAATCGATCAAGATTCCGATAAACTGAAAGATAGCCTCAAAGACGCCGCCGGAGCGCTGATCGATCTGCTGGGAAAATGACGATCGGTTTGGCCACCCCTTCCCGAGGTTCCAGGAACCGCGCTACAACATTCTCACGCCCACCAAAACGGTCCCGAAAACGTGCCGACCAAAATCAGATGGGTGACAATCCCCGTGTCCGGTTTCCAGTGGTGGAGAAGAAAAGCTGGCGGCTCGACGAACGATGCCCCCACTGCATCCGGACGAAGTTGCAAAGCGATAGTCGTTGATGTGCTTGGCGCCGTGCAGAGTAGCGTTCCACCGAAGCGCACCTGCATGAGACGATGCACGTGACCGCATAAAACGCGTTCGACTGCCGGGTAACGTGCGACCACCGCAGCCAGCACGTCGCCGCCTTTACACCAGTAATCGTCGAGATACGGCACACCGCAGGCAAACGGCGGTTGATGCATGAAAATTATGGTCGGACGATCAGGCTCCTCGGCCAATACGGCATCCAGCCACGCTGCGGACTCCGCGGTGATCGCACCGTGGTGCAAACCCGGAAGAGTCACGTCCAGGGCCACGATTCGCACGGGACCGAAACCACCGGCTGCGTAGTTGAGCGCACCACTCCGGGGCAGATATGTGTGGTCCTGAAACGCGGCACGAAAGTTTTCGCGATCATCGTGATTGCCCGGAATGACCAGCAGCGGCGCTTCCAATTCGGCCAGCAAACGGCGCGCATTCTCGTATTCCTCCGGCGTCCCTTCATCGGCGATATCGCCGCTGAGCAGGACCAAATCGGGTTTCGGATTCAGTCCATTGATCTGCCGGATCGTCTCAGCAAACGGGCCATTGCTATCGACTTTGCCTTTGTAAAGCGTGTCTTTTGGCCGCAGATGAGGATCGGAAATCTGAACGATAAGCATGAGTAAAAAATGCAGTCCGCCATTTCCTCGCAAATCCTAAAAACGGGAATAGGGATCAACCGCAAGGAACGCAAAGAGCACAGAGATAATTACTTGCAAGCACATTGAACGGACTCTACTGCCGGTGAAGCATCGTTGCACACGTTTCGCTCCTTAAAAGAAACGACCGCCGGCTCTTTGGAGATTTCCGGCGGTCGTTGAAACTTCCCTAGATGTTGTATTCGCGTTTCTCGCAAACCGCGAAAACCAACATGGTGAGCAAGATTACGCGTTTCGGTTCACGCAATTCAGATCTTCGAAGGACAGGATCAGGCGCTTCGTGAACGAATCTTCCGCGGCACCGAGCCAGATGCGCGGGTCATAGTATTTCTTATTCGGCGCGTCGGGCCCCTTCGGATTGCCAATCTGGGCTTGCAGATAATCGTGATTTTTTGCCTCGTAGACGCGGATGCCGTCCCAATAAGCCCATTGCAGGTCGGTATCGAGATTCATCTTGATGGCGCCGTAGCTGATGGCTTCACGGATTTCTTCGCGTGAAGAACCAGAGCCGCCGTGGAAGACGAAGTTTACGGGTTTAGGGCCGGTGCCGAGATGTTTTTCGATGTAATCCTGCGAGTTCTTGAGGATGGTGGGCTTAAGTTTTACGTTGCCTGGCTTGTAGACGCCGTGAACGTTGCCGAATGCGGCTGCGACGGTAAAATTCGGGCTGATCGCACTGAGTTTCGTATAAGCCTGTGCGACTTCTTCGGGCTGGGTATAGAGTTTGGATTCCTCGACGTCGGTATTGTCCACGCCGTCTTCTTCACCGCCGGTGACGCCGAGTTCGATCTCCAGCGTAATGCCGAGTTTAGCCATGCGTTCGAGATACTTCGCGCTGATCTCGAGGTTCTCTTCCAACGGCTCTTCGGAGAGATCGAGCATGTGGGAACTGTAAAGAGGCTTGCCGGTCGACGCGTAATGCCCCTCGCTCGCAGCCAAGAGGCCGTCGATCCAGGGAAGCAATTTCTTGGCACAGTGGTCGGTGTTCAGAATAACCGGGACACCGTAGGCCTTCGCCGCAGCGTCAACATAATGAGCGCCTGCAATACCTCCTAGAATGGCCCCGAGTTGGGCTTCCTTGGTGATGCCTTTGCCGATAAAAAACTGGGCGCCACCGTTGGAAAACTGGATCATCGTGGGCGAATTCAATTCGCGGGCAGCAGCCAGAACGGCGTTGACCGAACCGGTGCTGACACAATTAACCGCCGGGAGAGCGAATTCGTTGGTTTTTGCGTAATGGAGAAGTTCTGTGACTTCGTCTCCGAAGAGAACGCCTGCGCGGAATTGTTTTTTTTCGGACATGGTATTGGTGGAAGTTGGGTTTGAATGAATCGCGTTAGACAACCTGCCATACGTAATGGCCGACGTGCAGTACAAATCTAACCGATTTTTGCGCTTTTCCGGGCGTTTAAAGGTTCCGGGCGAAAATTAACAACGAAGCGTCCGTGCGTCCGCCGCTTCCATTTTGCCGAATCGCGGCTACATTCCGCGCCCTGCCTGATTTATGCTCGATGAAATCCAACGCCGCCGCACTTTTGCCATTATTTCGCACCCGGATGCCGGCAAGACGACGCTGACCGAAAAGCTTCTTCTCTACGGTGGCGCCGTTCAGCTCGCTGGCTCGGTCACGTCGCGAAAAAATCAGCGGGCCGCGACCTCCGACTGGATGGAGCTAGAGCGCAAACGCGGCATCAGTGTCAGTTCGACCGTGCTGCAATTCGAATACGACGGATATGCGATCAACCTCCTCGATACGCCTGGCCACAAAGATTTCTCCGAAGATACCTATCGTGTCCTGACAGCCGTGGACGCCGTGATCATGGTGATCGATGCGGCGAAAGGCATCGAACCGCAGACGCGCAAATTGTTCGAAGTTTGCCGGCGCCGCGGCGTGCCGATTTTTACGTTCATGAACAAGCTCGATCGCCCCGCGCGTGAGCCGCTTCATTTGATCGATGAACTGGAAAGCGTCCTTGGCATCGGCGCCTTTCCCGTCAACTGGCCGCTCGGCAATGGCGTTTCATTTCGGGGCGTCTTTGATCGGCAAAAAAACGAGGTCCATCTGTTCGAAAAAACGCCGCACGGCGCCTACCGCGCGCCGGTTTCCATCTCGAACCTCTCCGACCCGGTCGTCCGCGATACGCTGGATCCGGACACATTCGCCGCTGTCACCGAGGAGCTCGAAATGCTGGATCTTGCAGGCGAGACGTACGATCACGCCAAAGTTCTGGCCGGCGAAATGACCCCCGTATTCTTCGGCAGCGCCATGAATAACTTCGGGGTCCAGCTCATGCTCGACGCTTTTCTGGCGCAGTCGACCCCGCCGGCGCCGCGTAAATCGAATGGCGAAATTATCCCCACCGATTCCCAGGCCTTTTCCGGTTTTATTTTCAAAATCCAGGCCAACATGGATCCGCGCCATCGCGATCGCATCGCATTTCTACGTGTCTGCAGCGGCAAATTCACCCGCGACATGACCGTCACCCATCAGCGCACGGGGAAAAAAGTCCGCTTGTCGAATTCGCATAAACTTTTCGCCCAGGAACGCGAGATCGCCGATGACGCATACGCTGGCGACATTCTCGGGCTGGTCGGCTACTCCGAATTCGGGATCGGCGACACACTGACCGAGAGCGACGCGATCGAATACCGCGAAATCCCACGTTTCCCGCCGGAATGTTTCGCTTTTCTCCAAAATCCGAACACGGGAAAGTATAAACAATTCCGCCAGGGACTCGATCAGCTGTTGCAGGAAGGGGTCATCCAGGTTTTCCATTTGCGCGATCAGGTGATCAAGGTCCCACTGCTGGCCGCCGTTGGTCCGCTGCAGTTCGAAGTTGTCCAATACCGCCTCGAGACCGAATACGGCGCCGAGTCCCGGCTCGAAACGGCCACGTGGAATATCGCTCGTTGGCTTTCGCCAGGAATCGACCTCGACACGCTAAAACTTCCTACGGGCGTTCGCCTGGCCACGGATACCGCGGGGCTTCCGGTCGTTCTGTTTCCTTCGCAATGGACGCTGAAGTATTTCGGCGAAACCAATCCTGGCATGGAGCTTTTCGAAATCCCGCCCGAAGTCGCGGCAGCGGTATAAACTGCCCGCCACGATAGTCCTGCCCGGAAGCGCTGCTGCGCCCGTCTTGGCGTGCGATTCGTTCGTCCCACCAGCCCTACAATTCGACTGGCGTTTGATTCTTACGCAAAGATGCAAAGACGCCAAGGTTCTGATTTTCAGGGAGGCAGTCACGACGCGCTCAATGCCATGGTGGCGTCCTGGCGTGTGATTGCCGTCGCACTCGTCATCGCGAGTTGGAAACTTTTTTACGCTAAGATTAATCTTTATGTTCCTTGCGCCGAAATTTTTTGATTTTCTCCCTCAATGCCGTCCTCTGTATCTGTCGTTATGCCCGTTTACAACGAAGCGGGCCTTGTGCGTGACTCTATTCAGCTCGTCCTCAACCAATCGGTTGTGACCGAGCTTGTTGTTGTTAACGATTGTTCAACGGACGGAACCGGAAACGTTCTCGATGCGATTGCCCGTGAGGATTCGCGCGTCAAAGTCTTTCATCATCCGGTTAATCAAGGAAAAGGCGCCGCTCTGCGCACCGGCTTCCGCCATGTCTCAGGCGACATCGTTATCATTCAGGATGCCGACTTTGAATACGATCCCAGCGAATATCCCGTTCTGCTCGCCCCAATCATCAATGGCCGTGCGGACGTCGTGTTCGGCTCACGTTTTCTCAGGACCGAAGGCTACCGCGTGATCCGTTTCTGGCATCATATCGGAAACAAATTCCTCACGTTGTTGAGCAATATGACCACCAACTTGAACCTCACCGATATGGAGACCTGCTATAAAGTTTTCCGCCGCGAGGTTCTGCAAAAAATCAGCATCGAAGAGAATCGCTTCGGCGTTGAGCCCGAGATTACGGCCAAAATTTCACGCCTCGGCGTTCGAGTCTTTGAAGTTGCCATCACATATAGCGGACGAACGCATGCCGAGGGCAAAAAGATCGGATGGAAAGACTTTTTCCGCGCGCTTTGGTGCATTGCCAAATACGGCCTCATTAAGACCAGCCGCTAATCGGGGAACTCTTTTCGGAGTCGCGGCGTTCGCATGGGACATCCGCATACCTCGGAGTGGCAAATTTGCGTCTCAATCCGGATCGAGATGCGCGGCAAAAACTTAATTGGAATAATTCTTGATATGGTTCCGCGTAGACGCGACTGTGTCTCAACAAACACTTATGAGCGCCGATGAAGTTCCTTATGACGAGTCCATTGCCCAAGGCGGCTTCCGCCTTACCCGGCAGCGTCGCGAGGTCTACGATGCCTTAATGGAGGTTCGCGATCATCCGACCGCAGCGGAAGTTTTCATCAGAGTCAAACACCGGATGCCGTCGATTTCGCTCGCGACCGTTTACAACTGCCTCGAAACGCTCGTCCAATGCGGACTCGTCGTCCAGGTCAACCTCGAGCGTGCGCCTACCCGGTATTGTCCGAATCTTCGGGAGCATGGGCATTTCTTTTGCGAACAATGCGGCGCTGTAGTCGACGTAGACCTTTCGCCCGGTGATTCCGCGCGCTGGAACATTCCCGAAGGCTTTATCGTTACACACCAGGAAATTTCTCTCAAAGGCATCTGCAAAACCTGTGCCGAGACCAACGGCAAAAACTGAAACGGTATTTCTAAAGACACATGAGCACACTCCGCATCGACAACCTGCACGTCAGCATCGGCGACATCGAAATTATCCGCGGCCTCAGCCTTGAACTTCCGAAAGGCGAAGTTCACGCGATTATGGGACCGAACGGCTCCGGCAAAAGCACGCTCGCAAAAGTGCTCGCGGGGCACCCGGATTATACGGTGACCAGCGGCGACATCTTGTTGAAAGGCGAGAGCATCCTCGAAATGGAACCGGACGAACGGTCCCGGGCCGGATTCTTCCTCGCGTTCCAGTATCCGTATGAAATTCCAGGCGTTTCGAATGCCAACTTCCTGCGAGCTGCTCTGCAGGCGCGTTTGCCCGAGGGCGAAGAACTCGACGCGATGGATTACTACAAGCGTCTCTACGCCAAGATGGATCTGCTTGAAATGGATCGGAAATTCACCGCGCGCGCCGTCAACGAAGGTTTTTCGGGTGGCGAAAAGAAACGCAACGAAATCCTTCAGATGGCCATGCTCGAGCCTGAGTTTGCCGTTCTCGACGAAACCGATAGCGGCCTCGACATCGACGCATTGCGCATTGTCTCCAAAGGCGTCAACGCCATGCGTGGCCCAGACCGCAGCATTCTGCTCATCACCCACTATCAACGCCTTCTCAATTACATCACGCCGGACGTCGTCCACGTGATGGTCAAAGGCAAAATTGTCAAAACCGGCGGCCGCGAGCTGGCACTTCAACTGGAAGAACAGGGCTACGACTGGCTGTCCGAGGAAGAAGAAGTTGAACCCGCGCTGTCCTAATAACATTAACCGATAACCGTCGCACCATGAGCACTAACGCCATCGACATCGACCGCGAAGTCGGAAACTTCACTTACGACATCAAGCCATTCAGAGACTCGGGTTTCGGTCTCAGCGAGGACACGATTCACTATATCTCGGACGCCAAGGACGATCCTGCTTGGGTTCGCGAATTCCGTCTGAACGCACTGAAAACTTTCCTGAGCAAGCCGCTCCCGACGAGCTGGGCCAGCAAGGACCTCGAGACGCTGGATTTTACCAAGATTCGTTACTACCTGAGCGCACAGGAACGCACCACCCGCTCCTGGGATGAGGTCCCGGACGACATCAAAGAAACCTTCGAACGCCTCGGCATTCCGGAGCAGGAACGCAAATTCCTCGCCGGCGTCGAAGCGCAATTTGATAGCGAAGCCGTCTATTCCAACATCAAGGCGGCCGTTGCCGAACAGGGTGTCATTTTCGTCGGCTCGACCGAAGGCCTTAAGCAACATCCGGAAATCTTCCGGAAATGGTTTGGAAAAGTCATTCCGACCGGAGATAACAAATTCAGCGCTCTCAACAGCGCTGTATTCAGCGGAGGCAGCTTTATCTACGTGCCGCCGGGAGTGAAGGTGAAACACCCGCTCCAGGCTTATTTCCGAATCAACTCGGAAAATTTCGGCCAGTTCGAACGGACGCTCATCATCGTCGATGAAGGCGCGGAATTAACTTACATGGAAGGCTGCACCGCTCCCAAATTCGACACTGCTACGCTGCACAGCGCTGTCGTCGAACTTGTCGCGATGAAAGGCGCGAAAATCCAATACATCACGGTCCAGAACTGGTCGCCGAACGTTTTCAATCTGGTGACCAAACGCGGCCTTGCCCATGAGGAAGCCGAGGTGAAATGGATCGATTGCAACATCGGTTCCCGCCTGACGATGAAGTACCCGGGCGTCATCATGAAGGGTCGCAAAGCCCGCGGTGAAGTAATCAGCATCGCGCTCGCCAACGACGGTCAGCATCAGGATACCGGTGCAAAAATGATTCACGCCGCCGATGAGACAACGTCCAACGTTATTTCAAAGAGTATCAGCGTCGGCAAAGGACGCGCAACTTATCGTGGCCTCGTCCACGTGCCGAAGCATCTGAAAGGTTGCAAGAACAACACCGAATGTGACGCACTCTTGATCAACACGACGAGCCGCACGGACACCTATCCGGCGATCACCGTCCGCGGCACAGGCAATACGACCCAGCACGAAGCCAGCGTCAGCCAGGTTAGCGCCGAGCAGATTTTTTACATGCAGCAGCGCGGTCTGACCGAAGGCCAGGCCATGAGCCTGAGCGTCAACGGTTTCGTCAATGACCTCGTGCGCCAGTTCCCGATGGAATACAGCGTAGAACTGAAACGCCTCATCGACCTCGAAATGGAAGGTTCCGTCGGCTGATCCAGCCGGCTAACCCGGGATTGCAGGGAAAATCCATCGCCTTTCAGAATCACGACAGCCGCGCCCTGGCGGATTGTCAGCGACCCTAAACACAGATCAACGCCGCCGCCAGCATGGACGACGCAACGAACACTATTGAAGTGAGGAACACCATCCTCGACGCACCGAACATCGATACTACCTTGCCAGACTGGTTCCTGGCAGTGCGCCAGCAGGGATGGGAGGAATTTCAAGCGCTGCCTTTTCCAGGACGAAAGGATGAGCTTTGGCGTTTTTCCAGTCTGAAGGCGCTTGATTTGACCGGATTCGTTCCCGCGCCGCTTATCGCAGATGAACGCGAGCAGGAGATTCTCGACCGGTCACGTGGTGTGTCACATCCCGCCGGACACATGGTTTTTGGGAATGGCGAACTGCTTTTCCGTAAAGCGATCCATTCGGAATTGCGTAACCGCGGCGTGCTGTTCCTGCCTTTGGAGGAAGCGGTTTTCCAGAAACCGGAACTCATTAAAGAGCACTTCATGACGCAGGAATTTCGGCTGGGGTCCGCCAAGCTGGCCGCCCTGCACAAGGCAAATGCAGGCGCCGGGACGCTGATCTATGTGCCACGCAATGTGGAAATCGAGCTGCCACTGGAAATTTTCCACTGGATTGATGGGGAAAATACGTCGCTTTTCCCGCACACCCTGATCGTCGCCGGCGAAAACAGCAAAGTCACCGTCCTGGAACATTTCGCATCCGCCGATTCGAAACAGCGCGGATTCGCGTGTTCAGTCAATGACCTCATCCTGGGTCCCGGCGCGAAACTAACTTACGTTTCCGTGCAGGATTGGAGCGAAAACGTGACGAGTTTTCAGATCAACTCAACCGTCGTGGAACGGGATGCGTCCGCAGTTAACATGGGACTCAACCTGGGCGCGCGATATGCCCGGTACGAGAGCGCCAGCCGGCTACGCGGACCCGGCGGCCGCAGCGACATGCTGGCGGTGACGGTTGCCGATGGCGAACAGGAATTTGACCAGCGCACTTTGCAGGATCACGCCCAACCCAGCTGCACGAGCGATCTGCTCTACAAAAACGCGCTCAGTGACAAGTCCCGGACGATCTTCTCCGGCCTCATCAAGGTCGAGGAACACAGCCATAAGACGGATGCCTATCAAAAGGTTAGAAACCTGATGCTGAGTGAAGATGCAGAGGCCAATTCCATGCCCGGACTCGAGATTCTCGCCGATGATGTCCGCTGCACGCACGGCGCAACGAGCGGCCAGATTGAAGACGAGGAATTGTTCTATCTCCTCAGCCGCGGAATTTCTGCTGATGCCAGCCGCGAGCTATTGGTCACGGGATTCCTCAACGAGGCCATCGACCGGCTCGGACAATCCGAACTCGAAGATCTGCTTCGCAGTCGTGTTGCGGACAAATTCGCGCGAATAAAGGCCAGTAAAGCCGCTGAAATTCCTTCATAAGGGCGATGTCCGCTAGACAAGGGTTGGTGAAGAACAAGCCATGCGCGCGGTTCTTATTATCAATCCCGTCTCCGGCGATAACGAGCCGAATACAGGAAAAATATCCCACATCCACGAACTACTGCGGGATGCGCCGTTTAGTATGGATGTAATATGCACGTCCGCGGACAAAACAGCATCCAGCATAGCTCAACGAGCCGTCGAGGGCGGTTTTGATGTAATTCTGGTTGGAGGAGGCGATGGGACGGTGGGCGAGGTCGCCCGGCACGTTGTTCATAAGGACACCACTCTGGGCATCATTCCCATCGGCACGTTCAACAACATTGCCCGGAGCCTGGGAATCCCCGCAGACCTGGCAGACGCCTGCCGTATCATCCGCGAGGGATTTACGCACAAGATTGACGTTGGAGAAGCCGACGGACATTGGTTTTTCGAGGCGGCAGGTGCAGGGTTGGATGCCGCCCTGTTTCCACTGGGCGAAGAAATCAAGGGCGGACGGTGGACCCGCATCCTCGGGATCGCGAGGCTTTTGTTCCAGTATCATCCGCAGAAATTTCGACTAACCTTCGACCGTCCTCTTGTCGAGGTGCTGCCTCCGTCGCGGCAAAGGCATCGTTCCGCCCGATCGCTTGCTGGACGAGTGCTCAAACGGCACGCTCTTTTTGTCGTCGCCGCGAACGGGCCGTACTACGGTGGAGGGTTTACAGTGGCGCCGGGCGCCAGATTGAACGATGGCTGTCTGACCATTTCTCTTTTCCGCAATTTTAGTAAATTGGAACTCCTAAGCCATTTTCGGTCGATTTCCCGCGGCCGTCACCGCTATTCGCCCAAAATCGAGACCTATACGGTAAAGCAGCTTCACGTTGATTGCTCGACTCTCATGCCCGTGCACGTCGATGGCCAGCTGCTTGGAAACACCCCGGTTACGTTTCGTGCCGTCTCCGCGGCGCTACGCGTCTTCACCCCTGAAAATTGCGAGCCGGTGCAAGCCCGATAACATAATCCGTTGCAATCGGCCCTATCGAAACGAAAACGTAATTCTGTCGGCTGACCCGACGTAAACAGGAAAGGAGTGACCCCTGTTTTGCCGGAAAGGGCATTGCCAGAGTTAGCATCTCTTCGCGTCGATTCCTACAAGGAGCTGCGGTGACCGCGACCTTCAATCGGGACAGGTAACACCCCTCCCCGTCAGCGCAAATGCCGCAAGATTTCCCGGATCGTCTCACGGGTCTCGTCGATCTCATTACTGATGCGATCCACGCTTGCCTCGTCGTCCCGGATCCGTTGCCAGTCTGCTTGCCATGCTCCGTGCAGTTCCTCGGCATGTTGCAACGCAGGAGCCGGCAGAAGCTGGCAAAGATCGGAGATCAGGGCCACGTGCCCCCACCCCATCATCGGATGTCCAAGCGAGTCGTCCTTTGCGTAAAAGGCACCATTGACGATGACCTGCAGTTCCCCAAGGTGCTTCAGAACTTCAAACGCCGCGACGCGCACGTTACGGTTATGCTCGGTCCGCTCATTGCGCCAGGTGTTGTAGCCAAGGCTGGTCAACGCGACGACAAGGCTGATTAGGGCGACGGCGTTCGTCTTGAGTTGCTGTCGAATGGTCTGTGCCATGGGGGCCTCGCCTTTGAGGTCGGTCGCATCATACATGAACAAAAGGGACGAAGGGCTCAAGTGAGAATACGGCAAGTTCGGAACGCCCGCTCGTAGCTCATTTGCCGAACGACGGCAACAAGCGCTTCTTCCACCGTCGCATCACGTGTTCGCCAATTGCAACGCCCCAGCGAAAGGAGAGAAAAGAGTATCCTGGAGGTCGTCACCTTTATAATCACAGATCCATGCCGCCCTGATCCGGTTTGAGCAGGTTGGCGACCAGGCCGGTCCAGCCGGTTTGATGCGACGCGCCAACGCCCCGCCCCGTGTCCCCGTGGAAATATTCATGGAAAAGGAGGTGATCCCGAAAATGCGGATCACTCTGCATTTTCTCGTGGTGATTGAACACAGGCCGGCGCCCGTGCTCGTCCTTGAGGAAAATACGCGTCAGCCGCCGGGCCAGTTCGTTAGCCACTTCGCGAATGGTTAGGTAATTTCCGGAACCAGTTGGGCATTCCACTTTGAAATCGTCCCCATAGTAGCTGTGGAATTTCTGCAGCGATTCGATGAGAAGATAGTTCACCGGCATCCAGATGGGCCCACGCCAGTTGGAGTTTCCGCCGAAAAGACCGGAATTGGATTCGGCAGGCTGATAGCTAACACCCAGCTCATTTCCGCAGAAGTTGAAGACGTAAGGGTGGGCTTCGTGATGCTTCGAAATGCCGCGAACACCGTACTCGGAGAGAAACTCCGTTTCATCCAGCATTCGGCGCAGCAGACATTTCATCCGATGACCGCGCAACAGCGAGAGCAGGTGCCGCTCGTCGTTCCCGCATTCGTTCCATCGCGAAACAAGCTTCGCAAGGTCTGGCCGATAGTTCAGGAACCATCTCAGGCGTTTGGCGAAACCAGGAACTTTATCTAACAGATCGTGCTCCAGCACTTCGACGGCATAGAGCGGGATCAATCCAACCATGGAACGCACTTTGAGGGGCACCATCTGACCGTTGGGAAGATTGAGGACGTCATAGTAAAATTCGTCCGCTTCATTCCACAGTCCGATCCCCGATTCACCGATGTTATTCATCGCCTCCGCGATGTGAAGAAAGTGCTCGAAAAACTTAGTAGCGATATCTTCGTAAACGGGATTGTGCTGCGCCAGTTCGAGAGCGATGCGCATGAGGTTAAGCGAATACATCGCCATCCAGCTCGTGCCGTCCGCCTGATTGATAAAGCCACCCGTAGGCAGCGGTGCGCTCCGGTCGAATACACCAATGTTATCGAGTCCGAGAAATCCGCCCTGGAAGATGTTACGGCCTTGGGCGTCCTTGCGGTTCACCCACCATGTGAAATTGAGCATGAGTTTGTGGAAGACCCGCTCGAGAAAAGCGAGATCGCCGGCGCCGCCGTTACGATCGCGGTCCATCTCAAAAACCCGCCACGTAGCCCACGCATGAACGGGTGGATTGACATCGCCAAAAGCCCACTCATAGGCCGGCAACTGGCCATTGGGATGCATATACCACTCCCTGGTCATTAGAAGGAGCTGCGATTTTGCAAACTCCGCGTCGACAAGAGCAAAGGCCACGGTGTGAAATGCGAGATCCCAGGCGGCATACCAAGGGTACTCCCACTTGTCCGGCATCGAGACAACGTCGGCATTGTTGAGATGTTTCCACTCGAAATTGCGGCCGTGACAACGCTCATGCGGAGGCGCGGGCTGGGCAGGGTCCCCGTTCAACCACTCGGGAACGTCATAGTAAAAATATTGTTTACTCCAAATCATCCCGGCCAGAGCCTGGCGTTGGACGAGGCGGGCATCGTCGTCTTTCAGATCCCTTTGCAAATCGGCATAAAACGCATCGGCTTCGGCCCGGCGCGTTTCGATGATGTGATCGAAACTCTCGAACGGATCCCCCTCGGAAGGGTTTCTAAGACTCGCCCGAACCGTGATGGACTCTCCGGCAGGAACGCTGCGAGCGATCATCGCGGCCGCTTTTGTTCCTTTTTGCATGGGATTAATTGCGTCCTTGTTGCCGCCAACCACGAATTCGTGAAAGGCGTCTTTGAAAAAACCCTCGGTATTCAACCCATATAAACGGCGCGTGTTGGTCTCGTTTTCCGTAAACAACCACGATTCGGCGCCTTCAACGTGAAAATGAAATTCGCCCATGTCCGCGTGAATAGCCCGCACCGACTGGGGGCTGCGGGCCGAGATCTCCGGCTTTTTCGCACCTGGTTTCCATGACCAGGTGTTCCGAAACCAAATCTGAGGCAGAACATGAATCATCGCGTCCTCGGGGCCTCGATTGTGAACGGTGATTCTCATATTCACCGCTGTCGGATCAATCCGCGCGTATTCGACGAAAACATCGAAGTAACGGTTATCCGTAAAAACGCAGGTATCGAGCAGCTCATATTCCTGCTCGTGCTCGCCGCGGGAGCGATTGATGTGAACAAGATCCGCATAGGGAAACGCCCGTTGCGGGTACTTGTAGAGCATCTTCAGGTACGAATGAGTCGGAGTTCCGTCGAGATAGTAATAGAGCTCCTTGCAATCCTCCCCATGATTACCCTCGCTATTGGTCAGGCCGAAGAGGCGTTCCTTTAAAATGGGATCGCGTCCATTCCAGAGAACCAGGGAAAGGCACAGTCGCTGGTGATGGTCGGTAAAGCCTGCAATCCCGTCTTCCCCCCAACGATAAGCGCGGCTCCGGGCGTGATCGTGAGGCAAATACTCCCAGGCGTTGCCGTGCGAACTGTAATCCTCGCGCACTGTGCCCCATTGGCGCTCGCTCAAATAAGGTCCCCATTTTCGCCAGAGACCGTTGACATTTTGGTATCGTTTTTCGTCTTCAAGACGGAGCTGTTCAGCGCGAGGGGAAAAAGAGATCGTATCCATATCGGTTTCCCATTGGTCGTGTTAGAAGAGAACTCCTTACAAGGAAGGGCGACTTTCGAAATCGCCCCTCGTGCGCCCTCAGCAGTTGAAAACCGCTGCTCCTTGATCTCCGATTTCGTCATTTCACTGAAACGACGCGTCGATTAGAACTGGACGAAAACTCCGTCCGCTCCCTTGAAAACAAAAACCACCCGCCGAAAGACCAAAGGGCCCCTCCTCCCACCCCTTACCGACTGGCGCACTACCGACGCGCACGAAATCCTCAAGCGCCGGCTGCGCGCCCGCGAAGAGCGCTACCGAATTGCAAATGTCAGTCCGGACCATCCCATATTTTCGAATTTCGAGGTCCGGTCTCCCAGTGGAATGACGTATCGGGTCGAAATTCGTGACGTCGCCTCCCGGCAATTCTCGTGCAGCTGCACCGATTTTCGCATCAATGGCCTTGGCACCTGCAAACACGTCGAAGCCATTCTCCTTCAGCTTGCCCGGCGCCACCGCGCCGAATACAAGGCTGCGAAGAACGTCTCGTCGACGCGCGTCGATATTGTTCCGGATCGCGCACTTGACCGCCTTCGTGTCGAGCGCGGACTGAAAAATCTACCGTCCAAGTTCCACGCCTGGTTCGACTCCGAAGGGGTCCAATTTCCGAATGTTGATCCCGCGTATCTCGTTGAAAAACTCGCTTCTTCTTCCAGTAGCCAGGCGCTTCGCGTTTCGCAAGATGTCGCTCCCTGGCTCGAATCGCGCCGCCACGCCGAAGAGCGCGTCCTCCTTCGCCGCGACTACGAAGCCGGCATTCGCGACGGGCGCCATCCGGAACAGGTTACACTTTCTCCGCTTTTTCCCTACCAACGCGAAGGAATGCTGCATCTGGCCTTTGGCGAACGCGCCCTGCTCGCCGACGAAATGGGCCTTGGCAAAACCATCCAGGCCATCGCTGCTTGTGCTCTGCTCTATCATCTCAGGAAAGCCTCACGCGCCCTCATCGTCACTCCGGCTTCGCTCAAGACTGAATGGGAAGAGCAAATCCGCAGGTTCACCCCCCTCGCATTGCGCCTCCTTTTCGGAGGCCGCGCCGTCCGGGCACGTGCCTACTCCGAGTCGGATCCCCCGTTCTTTACCATCGCCAACTACGAGCAGGTCGTTTCTGACAGTCTCGATATCAACGAGCGCCTCCGGCCCGATATTGTCGTTCTCGACGAAGCGCAGCGCATCAAGAATTGGTCCACGAAAACTGCCCAGGCTGTCAAACGTCTCAAAAGCCGGTACGCCTTTGTGCTTACGGGCACTCCGATCGAGAACCGCATCGATGAGCTCCGTTCGCTCATCGATTACCTCGATCCCTCCCTGCTTGGCCCGCTCTTTCGCTTCAACCGCGAATACTACACCTTCGATGACAAAGGCCGCCCTGAAGGCTACAAAAATCTAGGTCTCCTCCGTGAGCGTGTGCGCCCGCTCATTCTTCGCCGGCGCAAAGCCGACGTCGAAACGGAGCTGCCCGATCGCACCGACCGCAACCTCTTCGTTCCGCTTACTCCGACCATGCGCGACGAATACGCAAGTCACGAAAAACAAGTCGCAGAGCTCGTCCAAAAGGCGAAACGCCGCCCGCCTACGCCGAAAGAGCAGGATCTCCTCATGGTTCTCATGAACATCATGCGGATGATTTGCGACTCGCCATCTATCGTCAAAGGTAATCCCTGCGAAGATTGTCCCAAACTCGATGAACTCGCCCGCGTCTTGGAGGAGTCCCTCTCTGATCCGGATGTGAAGATCATCGTGTTTTCAGAATGGGAAGGCATGCTCGCCAAGGTGCGCACTTGGGCGGAAAATGAAGGCACCAGCTATGCCTGGCACACCGGCAGCGTCCCGCAGAAACGTCGTCGCGCCGAGATCCTCGCATTCCGCAACGATCCAAATTGTCGCCTTTTTCTGAGCACCGACTCCGGCGGAGTCGGCCTCAATCTGCAAAACGCCAGTGTAGTCATCAATTGTGATCTGCCTTGGAACCCCGCCAAACTCGAGCAACGCATCGCCCGAGCCTGGCGCAAAAACCAGCTGCGTGCGGTAACCGTGGTCAACCTGATTGCCGAAAATACCATCGAGCACGGCATGCTCGGCAGCCTCGCGAACAAAATGGAGCTCGCTCAGGGTGTCCTCGACGGCGTGGGCAACCTCGGCAACATCAAGCTCAAAGCCGGACGCCAAGCGCTGCTCAAACGTCTCGAACAAGTGATGGCGGCAGTGCCGTCGGAAGGCATCGCCCCAACCGCCCCTGTCTCGTCCGACCCCGCTGCCGTTTTTGCTGCCAGCCTTGGCGAACGCCTTGGCAGTCGCGTCGCCCACTGCGATGAGACCTGGCTTCCCGGCTCGGAAACACCTGTCCTGATTGTGGTCGTCCACGGACAGGCCGATAGTTATCGCCCGCTCATCGAGGAAATCTTCGGCGACATTCCGTGGCGCAGCGCCAAACCTACCCTGCAAATCCTGGACACGTCGTCGTGGAACGCGCTACAGCAGCTTGCCGCCGCCGGAATGATCACCATCCATACCCGCGCAACGCGTCCCCTCCTCCCTCGCGATGAGCCCATGCCCTGAGAGGCAACGCGCTTTTTTACGAAGACTTCTGCACTCCATGGCGCTCCGCGCGACAGATCGCCGTCTTCGGTTGAGAATCACAACACATCATCACATCATGATACGTTCATTTGTCCCTTGATCATTCGCCGTTCGGCGGTAGTCATTTGTCGTTCGTCATTCCTTTATGTCAGCCCATCCGCTCGCCCAATTGCTCCAGGAACGCATCGTCATCATCGACGGAGCGATGGGTACCACCATCCAGCAATACAAACTCACCGAGGAACAATTCCGCGGTGAACGTTTTGCGGATTGGATGGGCAAGGATCTCAAGGGCAACAACGAGCTGCTCAATCTCACGCAGCCGCACATTATCGAGGAAATTCACCGCCGCTATTTCGAGGCGGGTGCGGATATCGTTGAAACGAACACGTTCAACGGCCAGTTTATTTCGCTCGCCGATTACGGCATGGAATATCTCGCTTACGAGCTCGCTTTTGCCGGTGCTCAATGCGCCCGGCGTGCGGCGGATGTAGTCATGGCGGCTGAACCGGGCCGGAAATGTTTCGTTGCCGGCGCGCTCGGACCGACGACAAAAACCTCCTCCATTTCCACTGACGTCAATGATCCGTCCCACCGCGGCACGAACTGGGACGAACTCGTTGCGGCCTATGGCGAACAAACCCGCGCCCTGCTCGATGGCGGCGTCGACATCCTCCTCGTTGAGACGATTTTCGACACTCTCAACGCAAAGGCTGCTTTCTTTGCCATCCAGCAGATCTTCGACGAACGCGGGATAAGCCCGGCCCCATGGGCAAAGGCAGAAGGCAGAGGGCAGAAGGCAGAACACAGAGCGCAACAGATGGAAATTCCTTTGATGGCCAGTGTGACGTTTATCCAGCGCGGTGGAACGCGCGGAGTCACCGGCCAGACGGTCGAGGCTTTTTGGAACTCCATTTCGCACGTTCCCCTGCTCACCGTCGGAATGAACTGCGCTCTCGGTCCCGAAGAAATGCGGCCACTCATTGAGGAATTGAGCCGTATCGCGCCGATTCCTGTGAGCGTCTACCCGAACGCCGGCCTGCCCAATCCCCTGCTCCCCACCGGCTTTCCCGAAACGCCTGAAACATTGGCCCCGCAACTCGCCGACTGGGGGCGCGCCGGCATTTTCAATATCGTCGGCGGCTGCTGCGGAACCACCCCGCCTCACATCGCGAAAGTGTTCGAAGCCGTTCGTGGCATCCCGCCTCGGATCGTCCCGAGGGTCGAACCATACCTGCGCCTAAGTGGCATCGACGCGCTTACGCTCACGCCAGAGACCAATTTCATTAACATCGGCGAACGAGCGAATGTCACGGGGTCCCCGAAATTTGCCAAATTGATCCTTAACGGCCAATTCGAAGAGGCCGTCGCCGTCGCGCGCCAGCAAGTCGAAAACGGCGCCCAGATCATCGACGTCAACATGGACGAAGGCATGCTCGATGGCGCCGCGGCCATGACCCGTTTTCTGAATTACATCATGACCGAGCCGGATATCTCCCGTGTGCCGGTCATGATCGATAGCTCGAAATGGAGCGTCATCGAAGCCGGTCTGAAATGCATTCAGGGCAAAAGCATCGTCAACTCCATCTCATTGAAGGAAGGTGAGGAGAAATTTCTCGCCGCAGCACGCCTCGTGCGGCGTTACGGCGCCGCCGTCGTCGTGATGGCTTTCGACGAACAGGGACAGGCTGACAGTTTTGCGCGGAAGATCGAAATCTGCGAGCGCAGTTACCGGCTGCTCGTGGACCGCGCCAGTTTTCCCCCGGAAGACATCATTTTCGATCCGAACATCCTCACCGTCGCCACCGGTATCGAGGAGCACAACAATTACGCGGTCGATTTCATCAACACGTGCCGCTGGATTAAGGAAAATCTTCCGCGCGCGAAGGTCAGTGGCGGTATTTCCAACATTTCGTTCAGTTTCCGCGGCAACAATCCCGTCCGCGAAGCCATGCATTCCGCGTTTCTTTACCACGCCATTCGCGCCGGACTCGACATGGGAATTGTCAACGCCGGCATGCTGGAAGTGTACGAAGAAATTCCAAAAGATCTGCTCGGACTCGTCGAGGACGTCCTTCTCAACCGGCGGCCCGACGCCACCGAACGGCTTGTAGCTTTTGCCGAGACCGTCAAAAAGAAGGACAAAACAGAGGTCGTCGAAGATGCCTGGCGCAAAGGCACCGTCGAGGAACGTCTCAGCCATGCGCTGGTGAAGGGAATCGTCGAATTTATCGACGCCGACACGGAGGAAGCCCGGCTTAAATACGAGCGCCCGATTCAAGTAATCGAAGGCCCGCTGATGGCCGGGATGAGCATCGTTGGCGATTTATTCGGCACGGGAAAAATGTTTCTGCCGCAGGTCGTTAAATCGGCACGCGTGATGAAAAAAGCCGTTGCCTGGCTAATGCCGTTCATGGAAGCCGAAAAGAAAGCGGGTGACCGCGCGCAGGGCCGTGTACTCATGGCGACCGTCAAAGGCGACGTCCATGACATCGGCAAAAACATCGTCGGCGTCGTTTTGCAGTGTAACAACTACGAAGTCGTCGATCTCGGCGTCATGGTCCCCTGCGAAAAGATCCTGTCCACCGCCCGCGAAATCGGCGCGGATATCATCGGCTTGAGCGGCCTCATCACTCCGTCCCTCGACGAAATGATCCATGTCGCGCAGGAAATGGAGCGTCAAGGCTTCCAGCAACCGCTGCTGATTGGCGGCGCGACGACGAGCAAGGCGCATACCGCCGTCAAAATCGCCTCCCATTATCAAAACGGCGTCATCCACGTTCTCGACGCCTCGCGCGCTGTCGGTGTCGTCGCCAGTCTTCTCAGTGATGAGCAGAAAACGGCCTACAAAAAGCGCGTCCTGGTCGAATACGAGGCTCTGCGTCGCGAGCACGCCAACAAATCCACCGCCCGAAAATCCCTCACCCTCGAGCAGGCTCGGGCTAACAAGACTCCCATCGACTGGAGCAGCTACATACCGCCCAAACCTTCCTTCCTCGGCGTGCGCGTTCTATCGACCGATCCGGAGGCGTTGCCCACTGTCGCCTGCGACTGCGGCATCCCGCACCCGCATTCGCACCAGGACGCGATTTCCCTGTCCGACCTCGTCCCGTACATCGATTGGTCCCCATTTTTTCATACCTGGGAACTTCGTGGACGCTACCCCGCTATTTTGGATGATCCTGAGGTCGGCACGGAAGCCACCGATCTCTTCGCCGATGCGCAGAAGCTCCTGCACCGCATTGTCCGTGAAAAACTCTTCACCGCCCGCGGCGTTTACGGCTTCTGGCCCGCCAACACTAACGCAACCGGTGACGACATCGACCTTTACACCGACGAATCGCGCAGTGAGATCCTCACCACCCTTCACTGCCTCCGCCAGCAATTCCAAAAACCCGCAGGCCAGCACAACCACTCACTCGCCGACTTCGTCGCGCCAAAGGACACCTCTCACCTTTCACCTTTCACCCCTCACGTTCCCGATTATATGGGCGCTTTCGCCGTCACCTCCGGCACCGGCGCGGATGAACTCGCCGAAATTTTCAAAGCCGAAAACGACGACTACAACGCGATCATGGCCAAGGCTCTTGCCGATCGGCTTGCCGAAGCCTTTGCGGAATATCTCCATGCACAAG
This sequence comes from Chthoniobacterales bacterium, assembly GCA_036524675.1. Classification (GTDB taxonomy): domain Bacteria; phylum Verrucomicrobiota; class Verrucomicrobiia; order Chthoniobacterales; family DASVRZ01; genus DATDAW01. Next base: position 27,028 of record DATDBU010000078.1, read on the forward strand.
CCCGCCGCGACTGGGGTTTTGGCAAAACGGAAAATCTTACCAACGACGATCTCATCCGCGAGAAATACCGGGGCATCCGGCCCGCACCCGGATATCCCGCCTGCCCCGATCATACGGAAAAACGCACCATTTTCGATTTGTTGACCGCCGAAGAAAACGCGGGCATCACCCTTACTGAAAGCATGGCCATGCATCCGGGCTCGAGCGT
>DATDBU010000079.1:0-12150 GCA_036524675.1 Chthoniobacterales bacterium
CTCCAATTACCTTCACCAGCACCCGTTTCCGGCGTTTCCCGTCGAACTCGCCGTAGAAAATTTGTTCCCATGGACCAAAATCCAGCTTCCCACCCGTCACCGCGACAACAACTTCCCGCCCCATGATGGTCCGCTTCAAGTGGGCGTCGGCGTTGTCCTCATAGCCATTGTGCTGGTATTGCTCATAAGGCTTCTCCGGCGCCAGACGCTCGAGCCATTCCTCGAAATCTTCGTGCAAACCACTCTCGTTGTCGTTGATAAACACGCTCGCCGTAATGTGCATCGCGTTCACGAGCACCAGGCCTTCCTTCACGCCGCTTTCGCGCAGCGTCGCTTCTACATCTTCAGTGATATTTAGAAAACCCCGGCGTTCCGGGGTTTCGAACCAGAGTTCCTTGCGATGGCTTTTCATAAAGGGGATGCTCAACGCTAAATGGACGCCGCGACCAATACAACACCGCATGTCACCGGACTTTTCATTTACCCGGTTAAAGGCTGTCGGGGCATCGCCCTCGGGGAAAGCCAGGTCGACGCCCTCGGCCTCATCCACGATCGGCGCTTCGTAATTACGAACGAAAATGGCCAATTCCTCAGCCAGCGCCAGTTCGCCCACATGGCCCTGATCGAGACACAACTGACTCTAGACACGCTCGTTCTCTCCGCCAAGGATATCGCGCCCATTGAAGTTTCACTCGCCCATACCGGCGACGAACGTTCCGTCACTGTCTGGCGCGATACGGTCCTCGCTGGCGACCAGGGAGAAGAAGCCGCCGATTGGCTGACATCCGTCCTTGGGCAATCCTGCCGCCTCGTAAAAATCATCCCTCGCACCAGCCGGATGATTCCCGCTGAGCGCACCGTTCATAGCCTTCCGGAGAAAACGGGACACCTTGTCAGCTTTGCCGACGCCTTCCCCTTCCTGCTCATCTCGGAGGAATCCCTCGCTGATCTCAATCGCCGCCTCGACGAACCTCTTCCCATGAATCGTTTCCGTCCAAATATCGTCGTCAGCAACGCCAGCACCCCGTTCGAAGAGGACACCTGGCAGCGTTTCCAAATCGGTAGTGTTATTTTTCACGCCTCGGGCGACTGCGGCCGATGCATTGTCACCACCACCGATCAGGAAACCGCCGAACGCGCTAAAGAACCCCTGCGCACGTTGGCACAATATCGCCGGGATGCCCGAGGCGAAGTCGTCTTCGGCCAAAACCTCATCCACGAAACAAAAACCGGCTTCTTGAAGCTGGGTGACCCCGTTGTTTTGTCTATCCCTTCAACACCTGACTGAGGCGGCCGCCTTCACGTCATCTCCGCGACTCGTCTAGCAATGTTTCGAATGCGATCCCGTAGCACCTTCGGCGCGAGCACCCGTGCGTGATCACCCCAACTAAGAATCCAACGTTCCACCTCCTCGAAATCCGTAAGCCGCAGCAACAGGTCTATCTCTCCATTTGCCCGTTTAACGATCTCCTGCGATTCATGCCACTCGCTTTCGGAAACCAGGCGCGCTGCCCACGCATCAAACCGGATCCGGATGGAATACACCCTTTCCGTTCCGGCGCCTGTCTTGCTAAAAACCCCGAGGCTTCCTTTTAAAAACCGCTCGATCGAAAAATCCTTAGGGCGCTCAAATCTCGCCTTTGTTAGTTTAACCGCACTCATCCGTTGCAGAGCAAACGTCCGCATCTGATCGCGCTCGAGATCATAGGCAAAGCAATACCAGTGGTTCTGGACGCAAGCGAGATGATAGGGCTGCGCCCTTCGCATCTCCATCTGTGTGCTATCCAGTTTGTGATAAAAAAATGCTATCTCCACCGATTCAGCCAGTGCCCGGCTGACAGCATCGAATGTCACCATCTCCACTTTCGCAACACCGGCATTCCTGAATGAGATCGCCGTTTGCAGATTTACCCATTCGATACTGATACATCCCGGCATGCTCGCTGCCAGCTTCCGGCAGGCCTCCAGCAACGGTTTTTCGAACGGCGTCCCTCGGTATTGCGCCAGAGCCTTCTGCGCAATGAACAACGCCGCCACCTCGCCCTCGGAAATATCGAATGCAGGAAACTGCGATACCGGCTTCGTATAATAATAGCCAAACCGTACCGGATCATAGTCAATTTCCGCGCCCAATTGGTAGCGCATATAATCGATATCGCGCTGAATCGTCTTCGGCGTCACCTCGAATTCCGCCGCCACCGACCGGCAATTCGGATACTTCCCCGCCTGCAACAACCCGTGCAATCGCATCATCCGCCCAATAGGCGGCCGTGACAGCTTGGAAGCTGATTTTTCATTCCCGCCACGCATGATCTTCTGCGTATCAACCCGTCGATCACTCCACAAGCCTCAAAAAATCTCAAAAACTTTTAAGCCTATGACAGCCAATGTCCCACACCCCATGCAAAGATGCTTCCCGTGACGGCCCCTTTTCAAAGATTTTCAAGTGGCTCGCGAATTATCCTTGCACTTGAGACCGCCAATTGCTCGGATCTCATCACCCTCTCCCCCATCTCATGAGTGCCCGCGGTTTGCAGACGTTTCAGCAAGTGTTCCAGCTAGCGACTGGAAATCCGCCTTATTCCCGCCTCCATGCCATCCAATTTAATTCGCTATCGGCGAAACTGCTTGAGCAAACGATCATACCCCTGGTGCGTGCCAATGAAGAACCAATAGGCAGTATCGCCGCGAACGTCCGCTACCACTCGATAGTCATCATCCACTCTCGCGCTCCACACCTTGCCGACCTTTTTGAATTCGAGAGATGGATGGGCGTGATCTTTCAGCCAAAGTCGAAATGCTTTGCGCGCTTTCCGTTGAATAGCCAGAGGCAACGCTTCATACAGTCGCCAGAATCTATCTGTCGCGACAGATTTCATCGAGGGGCTTCACCCTCCCTTGGGCGATATCGTCGGAAACTTCCTGCAGCAATGCATCGAGCGCGCCCGACGCGGAGTCTTCTTCGATCTGGCGGTCCCAAGCCTCGCTGCGTTTCCGGAGAATCCACTCCGAAAGCTTCGCAAAATCCTCGGCAGGGAGTCTGGCAATCGCAACTTCGATTTCTTCCAGTGTATTCATCTGAGTCAGATTGCTTCAATCGCGCCGCGTTTGCAAGACACACGGCCCCGTTGAAGTGGGCACCTGCTCCCAGCGCTCCCTCGACTTTGTCGCCTTCATCGCCCCACGTCTCGCCCTCCACCAACGAGGCTAAACAGATACTTGGAAACCGCCTCTCCTTGGTTCTCCGCCCGAAACCGTCGTGTTCAGTGCTGTTTGCCAAAGTAAACCTAGGCGCCAGCACGCAGTTTTCACGCAAGGCACAACGGCGCCAAGCCGACTTGGGCCTGCCTGAAAAAACGCCCGCCAAAGGGAAAGTGTTCGGCCTTGGCGCGCAGGTGTCTTAAGCGGCGATTCCAACTGCATCGTAACGCCCGAAGAACTGAAAATAGCATGCACGCATAACCCCAAAAACGGCGATTCAAATAACCACAAAGAACGCAAGGAACACAGAGGGAAAGAGTTATGATTCGAAGCTGGCTTCGGATGCTTCACCCTCAGGAGAGTTGATTTCATGCGCGTTCAGCCAGCAAGTACCTGTCTTTGTGCTTTTTGTGTTCTTTGTGGTTAATTCATTCCTTGCTTTCAGGATAACATTTTTGTCCCCTCTCGTCGGTTCGACCTATCTCCACTCTAGAAAAGAATCCGCAAAAATCTTCGCCGAAACCTCTCCAAAAAGAATGGCGCCTTCGCCGTTTGACCTTCTCCATGATTGAGGCGAGCTGCCCCAATCGACAAGCGAGACGCCTACCCTTCCCACGCCGGAACTGCCGAAAACTACCCTTCAACCGTCGTTTTGAAGCTTGGTTAGCGCTTCAGTCGCTGGGACTTGGGTCTTTGGTAACTTCTCAGGGCGGCAGCAGTCAGAGCAAAAGCAAGACGTGGATGCCCTTCTGCCTCCTGCACCTGCCTTCTGCCCTCTGCCTTCTGCCTTCTGCCTTCTGCCCTCTGCCCTCTGCCTTCTGCCTTCTGCCTTCTGCCTCACCCTACCAGTCTTTTTCCACCCAACTGCCGCCTTTAGTGTCGTAACGGCCCTGACCTTTTTTCGCCGTCTGGCGCACATACGTCCGCAGGTAGGTTTCCACGACACGACCCCCGACATTTTCGGGACCCATACCGCTGCCTTGGGCACTCTGCGATTTTGATTGGCCCTGGCCGCTGCCTTCGTTTTGCGCCATTGCCGCTTCGTATTGCGAACGCAATTGCGCCAGCAGATCGTTGGTCTCGCCTTGCATGGCTTGGAGCGATTCGTTGTTAAGTCCCATTCCTGTAGCCTGACTGAATCCGTTGGCAGCATTTTCCAGGTGGCCGATGGCACTTTTCATCTGATTCATCGATAAGGCGGCCATCGCGCCGCCTGGTTGTTGGCTACCTTGTTGCTGTCCCCCCTGCTGGCTATTTCGCTGCGGACTTCCGCCCTGTTGCGAATTGGTCTGCGGTTCTCCGCCCGTTGCTTGTGCGGTGCTTTCCCCACCCTGCTGCTGGTTTGTCTGATCCTTGCCCCCTTCGGCGGAACTGCGCTCCTGTGGTGATTGTTGCTGGCCCGGCTGATTTTGCGCCGTCTCACCCGCAGAGCCAAGGACGTCCTTGGCTTCAGTCAATTCGCTTTCGCCCATTTTGGAGAAAGCGTCAGCCAGAATCGGTCCATATTTGCTAACCTGCTCCAGGGCGCGCGGGTTGCTTGCATTGATATCGAGCGCCTTCCGGTAATAGTTCATGCCTTCGCTGAGCACGGTCGCCGCCTTCGTGTCCATCGTCGAACCTTTGAGCTGGCCCATACGCGAATGCGAATTCGGTTGGTTCTCCGGCTGGGCCTGATAGTCGTCGAACTGTTTCACCAGTTTGTCGCCTGTTATAACGGCCGCGTTTTCGATAGCAGCCAGGAGATCCTTCCGAGCTTGTTGAACGCGGGGGTCGTTCGGAGCGTATTTTTCGGCAATTTCCAGCTGCCGCATCGTCACCCCGGCCAGGACACTGTGAAAACCGGCACGGGTTTCGATAGCGTCCTTAACCGATTCCAGGAGTTCATCCACAAGTTTGCCTTTTGCCGTGTCGTACTGTCCTGCAATGGATTTGTCGTTTGGAGCCAACCCATTGGCTTTCTCTAAAAGCTCGACGGCTTTGCCGCGCGTCTTAATTCCATCCAGCCATTTCGGACCCTTTTTCGATTTGTCCGACGTGGAGCGGATGGCAAAAAGTTTGTCCGCTTCCTGGTCGATCGGCCGCGCCATTTCGGCGAGGTTTTTTGCCCATTTCAAGGCGATAGCATCCCGGAGATTCGTGGCCTCGGCGTCACTTGGTTTTCGCTGAAGCAGACGATCAAGCACAGAGGTGGCGTCACCGTATTTGGCATTTTGATCGGTGAGACGCTTGGGATTATTCGCCGACACGGCTGCGGCTTCTGCATCCAGCTTTTGACCAACTTGCAGGGCGGCCTTCCGGAACAAATCCATCGCTAGAGCCGCGTTGTGCGCGCCGTTCTTTGCGAAATGCGTATTGTCGAGTCCTTCGTAGTTTGCCAATGCCTCTTCAAAGGCATCGACCGCGCCGCGAACGGTGTCGTCGGCTACGGACTCACCGATCCGGACTTTCGTGTTGCCAAGTTGGAACGTAGCCAGAGCCGAGAGCTTGGGATCTGGAGAAACGGCCGCCTGCTGGAACAAATCGATGGCTTCGACGTATTTCGCCCGTGCGAATTGTGTTTTCTCCTGACGGAAGAGCCGGTTGTATCCTTCCGGTTTGGAAGCGACTTCGAGCAGCGCCGCGCCCGCCTGCGCGTACCGGACAAGGCCAAGATTGTAAGTTGCTTCGAGATTGTCTCGGTTGGTTTTCAACTCGGCACTGAGGATTTTTTCCAACTCGCCATAGTTCTTTTCCGCCATGAGTTTTTCCATGCCGCGCTGATCAATCGCGAGCGCTGAGTGTGCCCACACAAAGCATGCGCCCGCCAGGAGCACTCGCAAGGACGAGGCCTGGCGAAGCCGGTTCCGCAACCGCGACCCGCCACCGCGAGCCGGTTCTTCCCCCTCGTGCACAGGGGGCAGCACAACCTCCGGCGTGTCCATTTCCTGAAATGAGGGCACCCTGCGCCGGCTGCGAATGAACGGTTCGGCGGCCAAGCAAAGGAACGCCAGCGCCAGCGGCAGCCAGAACCATTCATCGTAATCTTCGACCTCCATTTTACCGCTCAACGTCGAAAACCGGCGCAGTTCGCTTTCGTAGAGTCTATGCAGGATTTTCTCCCCTGCTTCCTCGCCGCTGCTTCCGATGAGATGCGTGTAGGTTCCACCGCCTGCCTGGGCAATCGCCTTCAGCTTGTCCTCTTCCAACTTCGAAAAAACGCCTGTCCGGAAAACACCGCCAACGCCCGGAACTCTTCCTCCTTCACGTGTCCCTACGCCAATGGTGAAAACGCGAATACCGTGCGTTTGCCACGCTGTACGCGCCGCAGTCACGGCGTCACCGGACGTCTCGCCGCCATCGGAAAAGAGCAGAAGGACGGCCTTGGAATATTTGCCTTCTTTTTGGTTCGCGGCGAGATCGGTCACCGCCGCGTCGATACCCCGCGCCAGATTGCTTCCGCCCTGTGTCCAGCCGAAGGTCGTTTGCGCGAGCGTAAAATTAAAACTCTCATGACTGATTGAGGGCGGTATCGCGACAAATGCGTCGCCGCCGATCAACACAAGGCCGATGCGGTCGCCCCCCAAATTGCCAACCCATTTCGCAATGGCGGCTTTGACGAAGTCGAGCCGTTTTGGCGGGGCGTCGGTGACTCGCATGCTATTCGACAAATCCAGCAGAACATAAGCGTCAATCCCGGAAGCTTTGGTCACACCTTCCTTCGGTCCGATCAGCGGTCGGGCCAGTGCGACAAAAATGAGCGCAAGACCAAGGCCAGTGGCGAGCGCGGAGAAGAGCCGCAGTTTCTCCTGTTTCCAATTCATTGCCTTCGACGCCTGGCGTGTCGTGAGAAACAGCGTCAACCGCTTCCGGCGCCTGTTCCGAGCCACGACGTAGCACAATGCCACGAGCAACAGCACAACCGGCACGCCTGCGAGCAGCCAGGGATGGACGAAATAAAAAATTTTCATGGCCAGTGGTTAGGTAAAAGTGTCACACACTTACTCTTACTCCTACTTACTACTCGGATCTCCCAATACTCTCCCTCTCGGCTTCTCATCATTAAGGCCGAAGCGCCCAGCAAGATGTCCGTTCATTCGTCATTCGTCATTCGTCATTCGTCACGGCATCCGCAAAAGCACCGTGCTCGACAACACTGTCCCCAACATTCCCAACACCAGCGCTGCAGAGGCGACCCAGGGGAAAAGTTCCGTGTAGAGCCGGTTCTGATTCTGTTCGATCTTGTGCTTCTCCAACCGATCGATCTCCCGGTAAACCTTGACCAGCGCATCCGTGTCCGTCGCCTTGAACACTTGCCCGCCGGTAATCTGTGAGCATTGGGTGAGTTTGACAAGGTCGCTATTTTCCGTGTCCACCATGGTCGCAAGGTCGGCGATGGCGATGGAATAAATCCGGACGCCTTTGCTCTTGGCATATTTAGCGGCATCAAAGGGCGAACGCCCCGCGACGTTGCCGCCGTCGGTAATCAAGATGATCACTTTCGATTTTTCTTCGCTTTGCTTGAGTAAGTCCGTCGCAGCGTAAATGCCTTCGCCGATAGCGGTGGTGCCGCCGGTCTGCATGTCCGTCAGAATGTCAGCGAGCCATTTGTTATTCAGGGTGAGCGGACTCACAATGGATGCGCCGCTGGAGAAAACGATCATGCCGGTGCGATCGTTAGGTCTCGCGTCAAGAAAGGAGGCAACCGCTTCCCGCAACGCATCGAGCCGGCGCACTTGTTTGCCCCGCACAGTGAAATCCGTCCAATCCATTGACGGCGACACGTCACAAAGCAGCATGACATCAATACCATGCCGACGCGTGGGATCGTCGCCCCGCTCTTTTCGCGGCTGCGCAAGAGCCACGATGACCAACGCCAGGGCCGCCCAATGCAGCGCCCCTAAAATACGTCGCGGCCCGAATTTGGGCTTTACTCCCGCCAGTTTCAGTAAATTCGCGGAGGAATACCGAAGAGCGGTGGGACGTCCCTCCCCTCCCAGCAGCCATGCCAGCACCGGGAGGCCCAGGAGGAGGAGCAGCCACCACGGCTGACCGAAAGTTAGACCCCAAAGATTCATCGTCATCGCGCGTCCGCTTTTTTGGACTGGGACGATCCGTTCGCTGGCCCAGTGTTTTCCTGCCGATTGGAAGCCGCGGCGCCTTCAGTTACGAACCGACGGGCGCTGGTTAGCAACGTAATTTTTCGTTCGTGTTCCAGATGACGTTGAGCAAACTTCGCCAAGTCACAGCAAAGGAGGAAATCTCCAAGCTCATCCCGCTGGGTGGCATTCAGGAAATCGCTGTCGCCCACGTCCAGAAAGAATTCTTCAGTGGATTGATGTGCTGCGCGCAATTCAAACCGATCCTCCAGGAACACGCGAAGAATTTCCGAAACTTCCAGAGCGAACTCTTTTGCTGACAACTCGCTGATGCGTTTTTCGAGAGCCGCAAGTCGGCGCAGCGCAATGACATCCGGCGCTTCCTTCGGGATATTGTCGTGATCAGACGCAGCGTCTCCCATCCGCTGTCTGCGGCGTTTTTTCCAAATGCTGAATGCCACCGCCGCGATAATCAGCAAGGCTCCGGCCACCGTAACCCAAAAACGCCAGGGCACAGACGTTCCGGCAAATACGAAATTGCTGTCTTCGATGAGTTCCGCTGCCGCGAGGATCAACATAATTGGAACGATGGCAGATGAACTGGGAAACACCATGCCGCGGACCGTAAAAAATCTCCGAAAGGGCCAGGCTCAAACACGCCGGCAGGCGGAAAGCGACGGAGGCATAAAAATCCTGAAAAATGCAAACGGTGGGGAGAACTCGAACGCATGGATACAGAAAGGGGGAGATAAGCGCGCATCCCTACAGCTTATTTGCTTGTAAAGAATGCCCCCACTTAGCACGGGCTTCTCCCCCTGTAAAACCTATTTTGCCGTCACCGAAGGACCAGTGCTTTCACGCACCACCAAGCTCGGCTTAAGCAACTGTATTTGACGTGTCGGCGGCGTCAGCGTCAGAAGATCCACAGCTGTGGACGCCAGCTCCACAATGGGATGGGCGATCGTCGTCAGCGACGGATGTACAAAAGCGCTGGGTTTATCATTGGCGAACCCGAGCACAGAAAGTTGTTCCGGCACTTTGACATTGTTCAATGAGCACCACTTGAGCACCGCCCATGCGCCTGCGTCGTCAAAGGCAAAGATGGCTGTCGGCGCTGGATCGAGTGCCATGACTTTCGGCATGATTTCATACGCTTTCGTGTATGAATTCTCCCAGAATCGTGTGCCACAATGCACGACATGCCATCCGGAAAGATTTCGTTGGCGGCATTCTTCTTTAAAGTACTTCTCCCGAAGTCGGACGTTTTCGTGCGCCTCAGGCTCGTTCAAGAGGAGACAGATCCGCCGGTGCCCTAATTGGGTCAGGTGATCCAATCCCAGCCGGGTAGTGGCGAGGTTGTCCGTGCCGACAAAATGCGCTGTTTCACTCGGAGCCCGGTTGTCGATGGCAACGACTGGTTTGCCGGAGGATTCATAGCGGCGGCATAGTTCCGATGCGAGGTCTGTCGGAGTCGCGATCAGGATTGCTGCCGAAGGATCGGCGTGATTCCAGGAACTACCTTCCTGACTCAACATGGTGCCGGATTGACGCGAATAAAAAACCTTCGGAGAGTACCCCTTCGATCCGCAGGAACCGAGAACTTCTCGCAGGATCTGACTCAGGAACGAAGAATCCCAGTCCGCCAGATGCACCGCTACCTCGAAGGTGCTGCTGTTGCCACCCGGACGTTTGCGGACAAAGCTGCCCTTGGCGACACGCCGCTCGAGCAGGCCTTCTCTCACGAGATCGTAAACGGCACGCCGCACAGTCACTTGCGAGACCTTTAAATTATCGATGAGTTCTTTCTCGGTAAAGAAACGCTGGCCGTCCTCAAAAAAGTTCTCGATGGCGTAGCGCAATCCCCGATGGACTTTTGCATGCAGCGGAAGTTGACCATCCGTCGGGCGCGCAAAGGCTTTCTCCAGTAATGACAAAGACGGGGAGGATTCGTCGGACATGGATTTAATGCGTATAATAATAACAGAAATATGGCAAGGCGAAAGGAGGGAAGAACGCAGAAGGCACAACTTCGCAACGGGATTTTCGATTTTGAATTGCTACGTTATTGTTCCGACGAGACGGAGGAGCTATCTCGTTTCGCGATTTTCGATTCTCGAGCGATACACATTCCGGCCGCCCAGCGGCATGATCGCAATCCGCAATCCGCCATCAAATGTCTGACCGCTTCTTATTGGATGAACTCCTCAAAATCCGTAACAACGGTGGCGCCTGCGCGTTGGTCACCGTTGCCCGTGTGCAAGGATCAGTCCCGCGGCGGGCCGGAGCGAAAATGATTGTGTATCCAGACGGAACGATTTCGGGGACCGTTGGCGGTGGAAAATTCGAATCATTGGTCATCGAATCGGCTCTAGAAGCAATGCGCCACGGGGCGCCGACACTGAAAACGTTCACATTGCGAGAAGATCGACCGGACTCGTTCGGGGCTATTTGTGGCGGAGAGGCGACGGTTTTTATCGAACCGGAGAGTGCCGCCCCGCATCTTGGGATCGTTGGAGGAGGACATTGCGCGCAGGCAATCGCGGACCTGGCATCAAAGTGCGGTTTTGCGGTGAGCGTGATGGACGATCGGAAGGAATTGCTCGGTGAAACCTTCTACGCTCGAACTATCCGGACCGTAAGCGACGTCACTCCCGCGGAATTTGTGCGATCCTGGGCGTGGGACGCGAAAGATGCACTGATTATGGTAAGCCGGAATTTTCTCATCGATCGTGAAGCCCTTGCCGCTGCGCTGGAATATCCGGAGATCGGCTACGTCGGCATGATCGGCAGCCGGCGGAAAGTGCTACGCGTTTACGACGATCTCGCGGCGACCGGTGTCGATCGGTCCCGACTAAAGCATGTATTTGCCCCTATCGGCTTCGATATTGCGGCAGAATCACCTGCGGAAATCGCCGTAAGCGTCGTGGCCGAAATCCTCAAAGTTCTCCGTGGCGCTTCAGGGAACCACCTAAAACTTAACGTTGAATAGGACCTCCGGCCATGCCAAGAGGCCGCGCGAAGGCTGTGTATTCGAAAATCGAGAACCGAAAATCGAAAATTCCTCGTGCGGTCGCCACGCATCCGCGGTTAAAGATGACTGAAACCCGTGCTTTACGTCGTTGGCACTCCCATTGGAAATCTGGAGGATATCACGCTTCGCGCATTGCAAACTCTGCGCGAAGCCGACCTGATCGCTGCCGAGGACACGCGACATTCCCTGCGGCTATTGCAACGCCACGGAATCTCAAAGCCGCTGGTCAGCTATCATGAACACAACGAAGCCAGCCGGACGGCCGATCTCGTCGCGCGCATGCGTGCCGGCGTGAACGTAGCGCTCATCACCGACGCCGGAATGCCATCGGTGTCTGATCCGGGACGGCGGCTCGTCGCGGCTTGCATCGAAAATGGGCTGCCTTACTCGATTATTCCCGGTCCTTCAGCTGTCCTGGTGGCATTGGCGGGATCCGGTTTCGATACCGCGGAATGGACTTTCGGGGGGTTCTTGCCGGTAAAAAGCGGTCAGCGTGAGCGTGAGCTGCATCGGGCCGCCTCGCGGGAAACGACATCGATTTTCTTCGAGTCGCCTCACCGGCTTTTGAAGTCGCTCGAAGTGTTAAGCCGAATCGCGCCGGGTCGCCGGATTTGCGTTGCTCGCGAACTCACGAAGCAGTTCGAGGAATTTCGTCAGGGCACATCCGCCGCGTTGATCGCCCATTACGAAGCGCATCCGCCCAAAGGAGAGATCACACTCCTTATCGACGCGCTGACAAAAGGAGAGCGGAGAGCTCTGGCTTAGGGAATCGCTGATTTAAAAGAATAGTCACCACCAAGACACCAAGAACACCAAGGCTTTAAGGATATTTCAGGTCAAAAA
>DATDBU010000080.1:0-87846 GCA_036524675.1 Chthoniobacterales bacterium
CGATCGCAAGGAGCCTTGCAACCATCGCAAGTAGCCGTGCAACCATCGCAAGAAGCCTTGCAACCATCGCAAGAAGCCTTGCAACCATCGCAAGTAGCCTTGCAACCATCGCAAGAAGCCTTGCAACCATCGCAAGAAGCCTTGCAACCATCGCAAGAAGCCTTGCAACCATCGCAAGAAGCCTTGCAACCATCGCAAGGAGCCTGGGAACCATCGCAAGGGGCCTGGCGACGGTCGCAAGGAAAAAGAGAAGATTGAAAACAAATGCGCTGTCGTGTCACGGTCAGGCCACATTAACCACCCCAAAATCCATACCGACATCTACGGGCGTTGCGTTTAATGTTTCGGACGAAGAGCGCTTGAGTCGCCTAAGGAAACGCTGATTAAATCTAACGAAGAGAGATTGTCCGCAGATTTCACCGATTTTCGCAGATTTTGAAGGCCTGAATCGAGGATTTTTAAGAAATCCGCGTCCATCTGCGGAATCTGCGGATTAAATCAGTGCTTCCTTAGTTAGGCGTTACGGTCATTGTCACGCCAAACGTCGGAATAGCGTGCTATCATTTTTATGCCGAACGCCCCCATTAGACGTTTCCGTTCATAGGATCCCCGCTTCGAGCTGTTCGAGATAGATGAAGTCAGGAGACTTAACGCCCGCCTCTGCTCGGATTCTGACGAGCTTGGGCGACTCGAAGAAACGTTTGGCATCGTCAATGGATGTCCAGACAGAGAAATGAACAATACGGTTGGGGTCGTTCTGATACTTGAGAACCTGATAAGACCGTTCGCCAGCCTCCCTCCGAATGTCGGAAGCGCCGTCGAAAACCTTCTTCCACGCAGGATAGTCCGCGACCTCGTGGATAATTAAAACGTGTTGCGTGGATGGCTGGGCAGGCATTTGATTCATTCCTCGTTGGCGTAGTAATCTGTTTCCTGGAGCAAGTGAAGCACTTGCGGTTTGGCTTCACGAACCATTTGTTTGAGTCTGGTAGTGTTCCACATCGAGGTGGCAACACGCTTCTATTTCTATTCTTTGTGTTCTTGGTGTCTTGGTGGTTATTCCGCTTCACGGCCGGTCTCTCAAAACGCGGCTTAGCTTCAGGTACGGCCTGCTGCGATGACCTCGTCGCCAAGCTGCATGAGGCGACGTACTGCAGCGGGATAGCTGCGGGCGAGATCGATCATCCTTACATGTGCAATTCCACCGTGTGCGTTGGGCGATCGAGGGTTCATGCTTTGCCAGAGGTCGGCGAGCGTCCGTCTCAAGAGCGCCTCGTCCGTGGTTTGGTCGATCAACAGCACTACGCGGTGCAGCGGTACCTCATCGATCAGGGCGCCGAGTTCGAAGATGCAACCTTTCCTTTCGGAGGTGAAAGCACGCAAATCCATGGCCACCAGATCGCTCTGCGCCATCAGCCTTTTTACCGTTTTCTGCCAGGTATCGACGCGGCAGAAGAATTCGTTGATACGATAGCGTCCGTCCGGGTCGGGCTGAACGTCGAGGCCTGCAACACGCCGTTCAAGATCAGCGTCCGTGCTGATGTAGGCACTGGCTAATCGCCCGCTGAGAAAATCAAGGAACTCGTCGGGCTCAAAACGACCGCGGACTACGTCCGTAGCGCTGATAAGCTGAATACTACCCGAATACCGCCAGCGAGCGGCCAGGAGGTCGAAAAGCCTCTCCGAGCGCCTTGGCGATCCGAAGACGCGAAGAAATAGCAAGCGCGCCTTCGGTAGAGATTCCGCACGCACTGCAATTCGTTTTAGCCCATATCCGACGGTAATCTTGTAAAAAGCAAACGGCAGTAGTCCGAGTAAATAGCGAAACTGGTCGTTGCTGCCCATAAGATAGACGGAGACGCACAATGAGACCGACAGCCAGAGAGCATCAAAAAGGAATGTCTGATCGCTCAAATGCTTGCGGCGATAACGTCGAGCGATCCACAGAAGCCCGAACCAAGCGACGACGGCAGATAGGATAAGGCTGATGACCACCAGTATTCGATAGGTAGAGTCGCCAAATATTCCCTTAAGGTGGGAGGCAAGCCAAACGCCTGGAGGTGTATAGAGGAGGAGGTCGATAATGAGAAAACTCGACAGAACCATTATCAGCGCCAGGATGATGAATAACGGTCCTACAGTTCCCCGGATAAATCGATTAAAGGCGAGAAACGGTATCAGCACTGGGGCTGCGCTCAGACTCCAGAATGCAATCGGTTGTAACACCGGCGAGAACGTCACTGCAGTAGCGGCAGTCTGCTTTCCCGTCACAGTACGGGCGAACGAAAGCAGTAGATCTGCCTGGGCCTTCGTCATCAGTCCGACGTCTGTAAAGGGGAGCCTGGGAGCGCCCACGACATGGAGCAGTAACCCCATTATGAGAAGCACGCCAAAGTAGCCGAGTATAAGAACTCCATGGAGACGACGGTTAGGGCCCCAAAACAGAACAAGCGCAACGATCGTGAAGAAAGACCACGCCCAAAACACAGCGGCATAACACGCCAATATTGTTAGTCTGGATGGTGCGGAGGGCAGGGTATAGACGCCAAAGAGGAAGAGTAAGCCCGAAGATATTGCAGCGTGGACGGTGCCGCCGAGAGCATAGATACGTGCCACACGACGCGGAGCAGTTTCGGCATGTTGGAAGGTCGGCGACCGCGCGGGCGGTGGCCTAGCAGACCCCCCAGGCGTCTCCGTTTGGATGCCGAGGGGACCAGCCGGTGACAGCAGCGGCGGGTGATCGCCTTCCTCCACGGCCGGGCCAACATGCGGAAGCGACCCACCACGCCGGCTCTCGCGGAAGACCGCGCGCACGTACAGATGCATAACCACAAAAGCGGCAGCGCTGAGGAGTAGTGCTGCTGCCAGCGTTATCCACAATATCACGTCGAAATATTGCGCGGCTGCCACAGACAGCTCCAACGCGACGCCGCCTTCAGCTGAGTTAATGGGTGGCATGTCTCCGACCATCTATGGTAGGTCGGTTTTATCAATGATGCGACACCGTCGCCTTACGGCAATCGACCTCGCAGGCGCCCTAAGCCGCGTTTGAAAACTCAGACCGGAAAGTGCAGCCCCACAGAGGCCGCCTACAGCGTTCCTGCATCCTTCAATAGATCCTTTCGCAGGAACTTCGTCTTTCCAGCGGGACAAAGCCATGCGAGGAAGTTCGTTAGAGCCGGCTTTGATCCGCTACCTTCATCATGTCTGCCATCCCTCATCCAATAATCGACGTTTTGTCGGCGGATTCATTCGCGGAAGCGCATATACCGGGAGCCGTGAACCTGTGTATTTACGAAACCGCCTTCCTGGATAAAGTCCGAACCGCTTTCCCCGACGTCGCCGCGGCTTTGACGATCTACGGTTGGGACGATGCGACGAGGGAGGCCGGCATGGCAGCAGAAAAACTGACGGCGGCAGGATATAGGAACATCGCCGTGCTCCCGGGTGGTCTGGAGGGCTGGAAGTCTCGCGGCGGCGCGACTGAGCGAGGCAATATCCCAACCAGGAAAACCGGCTCCGTCCGTTACGAGGTCGATCCAGCGGCCAGCTTCGTGCGATGGACGGGGCGAAATCTCTTTAATTTCCATACCGGCACTCTCGCGCTCAGCTCGGGTCACGTGGTCGTTGAAAACGGACACCTCCAAAGCGGGAGGTTTACGATCGATATGATGTCGCTCGGTTGTTCAGACATCATGGATTCAGCACTGAATGCCACGCTGATCGCCCACCTGCGCAGCGATGATTTTTTCGCAGTCAACAGATTTCCAAATGCGGATTTTGTCATCTCGTCCGCAAATCTCCTCGCTGGTGCGACACTCGGCACCCCGAACTATCATATCCGAGGTGATTTCACGCTGCGTGGCGTTACGCGGGAGATCGAGTTCCCCGCCGTGATAGGCCAGCAAAGCGACGGCGGCTACACCGCGCAGGCGATATTTGGCATCGACCGCACTCAATGGGGGGCCATCTACGGTTCAGGGAAGTTTTTCGCGCGGCTCGGGCAGCACGTCGTTAATGACGACATCCATCTTCACCTGAAAGTGGTGACGACCGCCGCCTGAAAGCAAAGAAACTGCGCGCCTTCCCGTAAATTCCTCAATCGCAACCGCACGGAAAAATCCCACTCTTTCATAGTGCTCGAAGGGCCTCATGCGCCAGGCCGGGGCGATTCAAAAAACGAACCGCCGATTTCGGGCATTTAGTCATGCCTGACATCAGCGGTTTGTTTTCTTGTCGTTATAACTCAGGCCGACTCGATGTTGCCTCGTTCGCCCTCCAGCTCCACTTTCGTGATGCTGTCGAACGGCATACCCATTTTCGTGAACCAGGCTGCGACTGCGTCCGGATCGCTAGCTTCCATCACGCAGAAAGCTCTGCCTTCGGCCAGGTTGACAAAACTGCGGTAGCCTTTGACGACCGCGTCCTGTTGCGCTGCCTGTGCCAGCTGACGGAGTTGGTCGGCAGAGAATTTTCCCGGAGGGATGGTGTGGGTAGACATGAATTTTGACATAATTATTTACTTTCTGTTCTGGGTTTGCTGCGTTTTCGATTCGTCATCAACGAATGGTGTGGACTGGTGTGAGTGAAGGCACGCAGCCCTGAAAAAGGCGGTATGTTTGTCATTCACAGGCTTCCCATAGGCATTGTTGGGGGGAAGGGGCGACCCGGTTCGGCTCGCGTTCGCCAATGGACAGGGGATGGAAAATGGAGGGGGCGGTGTCCAATCTGATGCTCCTCAAGCAAGTTCTCAACTTCATTCCGGGGGCGCATCGTCAATCGCCTGGGTAGCGGGAGGGAGGAGGGTTTGGATACGCCAAAAGGTTCCGCGGAAGTTCAGCGAAATCCGATATCCGAACGAGCGAAGCAAGCCTCGAGAATCCTATGATTTTATACGGCTTTTCGATATTGCCACTTCGTGACCGCATCCCTACGATCTCTTCGAAGTTAACACGATGAGAGTCGCCTTAATTTCTCCCAAAGGCCCGCTTTATCGCCATCGAGGTGGCATCTGGAAAAAAGCGTTGCGCTATCAGCCTTTGACGCTCACAACACTGGCGGCGCTGATTCCCGAGGAACTCCAGGCTGAAACCATTCTTTTCGACGAGGGAATCTGCGATGTCCCGCTCGACTTGGAGGCCGATTTGATCGGGTTGACGGCTATCACGGGGACTGCGACTCGAGCCTATCAGCTCGCCGGTCACTTCCGCAGTCGCGGCATTACGGTCGTGCTCGGCGGACCGCACGTCACGCTCATTCCAGAGGATGCGCAGCCGCATGCGGACGCCATCGTGTGCGGTTACGCGGAGGACACGTGGCCGGAATTGTTGCGTGATTTTGCCTCGGGAAACTTGCGTCGGCGTTATGATCAGGCCCCCGGGCTGGACATTTCGGGGCGCCCATTCCCGAGGCGGGAATTGCTTCCGGGGTGGCGCTATCTCACGAACAATGTCTTTGAAGCCACGCGCGGTTGTATTCACAACTGTGATTTCTGCGTCGTGCCCACGGCATGGGGCCGGAAGCCGTTTCAAAAAACTCCGGAGGAAGTCGTCGCCGACATCCGCCAGCACGGCGCGCGCAAATTGATCTTTATCGATCTAAACCTCATTGCGGATCGCGGTTATGCGGCGCGTCTTTTCACCGCGCTGATTCCGCTGAAACTACAATGGTACGGTCTCGCCACCGTTCTGCTCGCAGACGATGAACCCCTTCTGGAACTCGCCGCGCGCAGCGGCTGCAAGGGATTGCTCATGGGCTTGGAATCCATTTTGTCGAAAAATCTTCGCCAGAATCACAAGGGTTTTAATTCCCCGGACCACTACGCTCAGGTCGTCGAAACGCTGCATGAACACGGGATTTCGCTCCAGGGCTGCTTCGTTTTCGGTCTCGATCACGATGAGCCGGATGTCTTCTTGAAAACCGCCGAGTTCGCTGTCCAGGCTCGGATCGATCTGCCGCGATTTGCCATCGTGACGCCGTTTCCGAATACACCGCTCTATCGCCGGTTGCTCTCAGAAGGACGCATCTTGACGAAAAATTGGGAGCTTTACGACGGCCAACACGCCGTTTTTCAGCCCGCGCGCATGAGCGTCCGCGATCTTGAACAAGGAGCCGAAGCGGCTTGGAAACACGCCTACAGTTTTCGCTCCATCGCCCAACGCATCCGCCATTCGCCCGCTCCCTGGCCAGTGAAACTCGGCACAAATCTGGGATACCGATTTTACGCGAATCACCTCAGCCAATATTACAATTGCGACTGGATCATCGGAAAAACGAACGCCGCAGCGCCGCCACTCAAAGTGGCAAACGCATGAAATTGACGATCGTTCATCCGTGCATCGGGCGGCGCCCCGGCCAGAAATACATTCGCACCTGGCAGATGGAACCGCTTCCCGCTGCGACACTTGCCGGGCTGACGCCCAAGGACGTCGAAGTGCGGTTTTACGACGATCGAATGGAAACGATTCCTTTTGATGAACCGTCCGATCTCGTAGCGATCAGCGTCGAGACTTACACCGCCAAACGTGCCTACCAGATCGCCACCGAATTTAGACGGCGCGGCGTCCCGGTCGTGATGGGCGGTTTTCACCCGTCACTCTGTCCTGACGAAGTCATGGAATACGCGGAAGCTGTCGTTTGCGGCGAGGCCGAAGCGGTTTGGCCACAGGTGATCGATGACGCCCGTCACGGAAAATTGCAGAAAATCTACCGCCAGGAAACGCGCACTTCTTTGCACGATCTGAAGCCCGACCGGTCAATTTTCCGGGGCAAGAATTACCTGCCCATCGGCCTCGTCGAAGCCGGACGTGGCTGTCATTTCAAATGTGATTTCTGCGCCGTGCAGACCGTGTTTAAAAACACCCAATCGCGGCGTCCCATCGACCGAATCCTGGCTGAATTGGCGACTCTCAAAAAAGAAAAGCGGCTGTTTTTCTTTGTCGATGACAACATCACGTCGAATCTCGCGCAAGCGAAGGAGTTTTTCCGCGCGCTGATTCCGTTGCGCATCCGCTGGGTAAGCCAGTCGAGCATCAATGCCGCACACGACGATGAGTTCCTCGATTTGCTCCGGCAGAGCGGCTGCCAGGGGGTGCTCATCGGATTCGAAAGCCTCGATCCAGCAAACCTGAAGGACATGAACAAATCCTTCAACACCATGCGGGGCGGTTTCGAAAAGGCACTGGCGAATCTGCGCGCCCATCGCATTCGGGTATACGGGACGTTCATCTTTGGATACGATCGCGACACGCCTGCCTGCTTTGAGACCACAGTCGATTTCGCTCGGGAACATGCGCTTTACATCGCGGCCTTTAACCATCTTACGCCGTTCCCAGGAACGCCGCTCTACCGACGCCTGGAGGGGGAAGGCCGATTACTTTACGAAAAATGGTGGCTCGACGATCGTTACAGCTACAATCGCATCCCGTTTCAACCGCGTGGCATGAGCCCGGAGCTCCTGCAAAAGAACTGCCTCGAAGCTCGTCGTAAATTTTACTCCTGGGAAAGCATCTTTCAGCGCGGACTTCACACTGTAAATCGGAGCAACTGGTTCATGTGGAGAAATTTCTATTTGATCAATGCCATGCACCGCAACGACGTGAGTATGCGCGATCATTACCCGCTCGGAGATGAGTCATGGCGTGGCGAACTGCTCCGGGCCGCATGAGTGTTGAGTTCGAATTGGCCGGGGTAGGGGATGATGCGGAGATCCAGCGGCTGCTGCGGGAAAATCCCACGCGAGGCGCCATTTCCATTTCGTTGGAACGTGCTCCGGATTATTTCCGAAGTGTTCGGCTGCCGGAAACGGAGGACCAGACCATCATTGCTCGGGAAAAGGGATGCATCATTTGCATGGGCCGATGCTCGATTCGCTCGCGATATGTGAATGGTACGCCGAGACGGGTCGGATACTTGAGCGAGCTGCGACTGGATCACACGGCGAACGGGCGCTTCGATGTTCTGCGGCGCGGATACCGATTTTTCGAGGAGCTGCAGCGGCAAAAACCGGCGGATGCCTATTTTACGAGTATCGCCGCAGACAACGAGCGATCGCGGCGCGTCCTCGAGCGCGGTCTTCGTGGTATGCCACGGTACGAATTCGTCGGTGACTATCGCACGTTGTTTGTCCGTGTCCGCCGAACGTCCGCGGCAACCGAGACGGCGACGCATGCGGATGTTCCGGCCATTCGCGAGCACCTGAACGTTACGAATGCACATCGGCAGTTCTCCGCGCATTGGTGTGACCAGGAATTGATGGCGTTGAGCAGCTGGAACTTGCCGCCGGAATCGTTCCAGCTTTTGCGCAGTCACGGAGGGCAGGTCACCGGTTGCGCGGCGGTATGGGATCAACGGCCTTTCCGGCAGGTCGTCATTCGCGGTTACAGTGCTGCCTTGCGTGTTTTTCGACGCTTGTTAAGGCTGCCTAAAGCGCATTCGGTGCTCGCGCAAGCCGCGCTGGTGCCGTTCTCGGAGCATTTGATCCGCAGATGCATGGCCGACGCGCACACTCGCGGGATCCGATTTTTGACAATGGGCTTCCACGCTGCGGACTCCGGCCTACAACTCGCGCGCCGCTGGTTTCACGGCCGCGAATACAGGACGCGACTGTATCAAGTGACCTGGCCGGGAATCGCCACGGAAAAGTTGAACGAACTGCCCGTTGCGCCAGACTTCGCTTTCCTGTGACGACGACGATCCTTTCCATCGTGATTGAACGAAATGCGCTTTCCCCGTGGCAACGCGAAGAGATGTTCGCGCTGCTCGCGGAGAATTTTGAGGGCGTGACCCAGGAACAGTTCGATCTGGATCTTGCAGCAAAGAACCGCGTGATTTGGATGGAGCGCGCTGGCAAACTCGTTGGTTTTTCGACGTTGCAGGCCTATGAAACGAGTTTTCGCGACGAACCGGTGAGCGTCGTTTATTCCGGCGATACCATCGTGGGCCGCGAAGCTTGGGGAAGTACGGTTCTCGCCCGCTCGTGGATCGCTGCCGTGAACCAATTGCGTACGGATTTTCCCCGCGGGAAGTATTACTGGCTTCTGTTGACCTCGGGTTTTCGGACCTATCGGTTTTTGCCGCTTTTCTGGCGCGAGTTTTTCCCACGGCACGACATGGCGACTCCGCCCGAGGCCACGCAACTCCTGAATCATCTCGCCGCCGAACAGTTCGGAAACGACTACGAAACCAAATCGGGAATCGTTTGTTTCGCCCGACCCCAACGCCTGCGCGAGGAGCTCGCCTGCATCCCCGACAACCGCCTGTCCGATGCGCATGTCAGCTTCTTTTTGACAAAGAATCCCCGGCACGATCGTGGCGACGAACTCGTTTGCCTGACGGAGCTTACGCCCTCGAATCTGACCCGCGCCGGTGAGCGGATGGTAAGGGCGAGATGAGCGTGCCCGCTGCCATAGCGAATTCGCTCTGGGCAATGTCGAGTCTGCCGGCACTGCGCCGATTCGAAGTCGGGTTGAGCCATCCGCTGGAAACGCAGGAACGGCTGCTTTTTGAAACGCTGAGCCGCAACGCAGATACCGCGTTCGGGCGCAAACACGTGTTTCCGGACATCCGGACTTACGACGATTTTACCCGCCAGGTTCCCCTTGCTACCTACGAAGATCTGCAGCCATGGATCGAGCGGATCATGACAGGCGAGTCGGGCGTCCTCGCCTCCGAGCCTGTAACACATCTCGTTCCCACGAGCGGCTCTTCGGGTGCGCGAAAGCTGATCCCGTTCACAGCGGGCCTGCAACGGCAGTTCGATGCCGCAATCGGGCCGTGGATTGCCGATTTGTTTCGCTCGTATCCGCGTCTGATGACGGGCGAAGCGTATTGGTCCGTTTCGCCAGCAACCACGTTTCCCGAGACCGAGCGGTCTGCTGTTCCAATCGGTTTTGACGACGACAGCGCATACCTAGGCGGATTTCGAAGAAAGCTCGTGGAATCCATTATCGCAGTGCCGTCTTCTGTCCGATTCGAACGGGATATTGAAGCGTTCCGCTATCAAACGTTGCTTCACTTGGTGCGTCGCCGTGACCTTCGGCTGATCTCCGTCTGGCATCCGTCTTTTTTCACGATGCTTCTCGATGCATTGGTAACGAATTGGGAAAGCTTGCGAACGATCCACCCCCGCTTAGCTCATACCGACCCGCACGAGCCGCATTCCATCTGGCCCAAGCTTGGTCTCATCAGCGCCTGGGGTCACGGCTCGGCGGCTGGCACACTCGAAAAACTTGGTAGCCTGTTCCCAAATGCTCTTATCCAGCCCAAGGGTATTTTAGCTACGGAAGGGTGCGTCACGATTCCGTTTTTGAACGCGCACCCGCTCGCTGTGTGCTCCCATTTTTACGAATTTTTGGACTGCGAAAACCGGGTCCGACTGGCACACGAGCTCCAGCTCGGAGGCGAATACGAGATCATCCTTACCACGGCGGCCGGGCTCTATCGTTATCGGCTGGGAGACCGTGTTCGTGTATCTGATTTCGTGCACAACACGCCGTCCCTCACATTTCTGGGCCGGGCTGGAAACGTCTCCGACTATCGCGGTGAAAAAATCTCCGAAGCCTTTGCCGCCGGCGTTCTTCGGGAAATCGCCATCCGAACAGGTGTCAGTCCCGTTTTCGCCATGCTCGCGCCGGAGGAAGTCTCCTGCGGTCTTCGGTATGTTCTGTTTTGGGAAGGTCCGTTCGATTCCAAACTTGCTGAGTTCCTCGACGAGTTGCTTTGCAAAAACCCGCACTACGACTACTGCCGGCGCCTCGGCCAGTTGCAGCCGCCCATCATCGTTCAGGTAACGGACGGATATGAAAAATTCGTCGCGCGCCTTCTTACTCACGGCTTGCGTCTTGGAGACATCAAGCCGGTTCCTTTATCCAATCGCACCGGATGGACTCGTCATTTTATTGCGCTGGACACAGGGCGGGTGGCGAATCGTTGAGGGTTCAGATTTTTAAGGAAAACGAGGCTTGGAATCCAGAAACGACGCATCCATGATCAGTCGCATGCGTTGCCTGCACTCCTTCTTTGCAGCCATCGTTGTCTCCACTTTCTCAGCATTACCGGATGCAATCGGTCAGGATCACGGGACCATTACGGTTTATTTCGAGAACGATCTGTTTGCAGGCACAGACCGTTACTACACGAATGGGACGCGTCTGAGTTTTACTTCCGAAAATTTCACAGCCATTGAAGACGCGCCCAGACTTCCGTTGGTGCGCCCGATTCTCGCTGCGATTCCGTATTTTCAGAACGAAAATTTCCAGAAAGACATCGGCTTTTCGCTCGGCCAAAATACGTATACGCCGGACGACACCGAAACCAGCGAGCGAATTCCAGGCGACCGTCCCTATGCGGGTTGGCTCTATCTCGGGTTTTCCATTGATCGAAAGAATCAGTTCCAGCGCGACGCTTTCGGTGTCCAATTGGGCGTCGTTGGCTCCTATTCCTACGCCGAAGAAACGCAGCAGCTCATCCATGAAATACGCGGATTCGATATGCCGGCAGGCTGGGACAACCAGCTCAGCAATGAATTCGGCGTCCTGCTCACCTACCAGCGGACGTGGCGCTGGCCGCATCTGGAATCACGACGGGGCTTGGGATTCGAGATTTTGCCGCACGTGGGAGCTGCCGCCGGCAATGTGGCGATCTATGCGAGTGCCGGTGCAGAGGCGCGTCTGGGCTTGAATTTGCCGGACGATTTCGGCACGGCGCCGCTTGAAGCGGCCACGATTACTGAAGCGCCTTTGAGCGGAGAAGCCGCTGTTCCACGGGCGCGATTTGACGTGGGTCTATATGTGTTTGGACGCGTCGAAGGACGTCTCGTCGGGCACAATATCTTTCTCGATGGCAACACGTTTCAGGATAGCCAGTCAGTCAATCACAAGCCCCTCGTCGGCGACTTGAGTGTCGGCGCCGCCATCAATTTTCGAAATACAAAACTGGCTTATGCGTTTGTCTACCGGACCCAGGAATTTTCCGGCCAGGCCAGCGGCCAGCTCTTCGGCTCGCTCACCCTGTCGATCGCGTATTGAGGGATATTGGTAGGCAGGAATTGATTACACGAGCAAAGGCGGCGGAGTTTCTTGGTGTGACATTGCGGGAATTCGATCATCTCTTCGCAGCGGAAGCGGCCTGAACCCGAGTCGTATGAAGGTCGCTGTGCAGGATGCCAATGTCTTGATCGACCTGGAACTTGCAGAACTATTCGAGACTTGGTTTCAGACGGGTATCGAGACACACACGACGAGCTTCATTCGCGCGGATTTGGAAAAAAGGGGCCATCGACTGGCGCTCTCGTATTTCATCAGCGGGCAGGTGCGGGAACATGGGCTGACCTTTGAGGAATTAGCCGCGGTTTCCCTGCTCGAACAGGAGGTGGCCAGTAAGGCGAAGTTCAATGATTGCTCCGTCCTCTTTCTCGCGATGAAGTGGGCGCCATGCTGATCTCCGGCGATCTGGCGTTGAGGAAAGCCGGTCAGCAGCGGCGCGTGGAAGTTCGCGGGATGTTATGGATCTTTGATGAATTGATTGCGCGGAAGGTCATTAGCAGTGGCGTTGCGGCGGCAAAACTGGAATACCGGAATACCTGCGGTCGCAGGACCGCTATTCTCCGCGAACACCCGATCACGCTCGGATGGTCTATTGTGGTCTCGAACTATTTGGTATCTCCTTTGGGGGAAATGCATCCGTTAGTCCATGTGCAGGATCGGTAGTTTGAAGCAGCTGTTGGAATACTGATTGGTTGCGAAACGATTCGAAACGCGGATCGAGCCGCGTAGAGCGGTGCTCAACCCATCCGTTCGCAATCGCCTGTTTAAGATAATTCAATGACTCGTCCGACTTTCCTCGGATCGCGGCGCTGGCAGCGAGATTGTACAACAAACGTGGATTCGCTGGACTGTCCGTCAGATCGTTTTTGTCTTTCGTCTCAGCGATAGCCAGCCATTTTTGCATTCCGTTAGAATCGCCAAGTTGCTGACGAATCGTTGCGAGAGCAGATTCAATTCGAACAGCGCCGAAATAGTTTAGCTTGGTCTGGACATCTTTCTGATCCAATAAGGCCGTATAGCGCCGTTCTGCTTCTCCCCAATTGCGGGCGAAAAATTCGATCTCAGCGGCCAATAGTGGGCCATAGCGATATTCCGGGTATTTTCTATTCGCGTCACTCCATGCCTGCCGTGCTTTTGGAAAGTCACCGCTCCAGAGTGCCAGGAGTGCGAGATACTTATCACCGCCTGGCATCTCGGTTTCCCTGTACGCGGCGCCGCACGTTGACAGAGATCGAATAGCATAATCCATGACTACCTCGGCCCCGTATTGACCCCGGTTTTTGAATCTCAATCCGGCATCGCCGAACGGCACAACTGCCACCGCTGCGTCGTGTCCCGAGTTTACAAGCCCGCTGGCTTCGTCCGCATTCGTGGTGGCCGTCTGCTGCCATTTTACGCCGTGGATGTGTTGAAACCTGCCAAAGCCTCACGCCCACAAAACCTCGCCTCGTCCATTCAATGCTAACCGCCGAACGATTACAGGAGAAAATGCGCGTCGAGCACAACTGGCACGCCACCTTGCCAGAGATCGAGGCTGCCGTTGTCGCGGTCGCTGACGACCCAAACCTGAAAGGTGGCTGGATTGTGCCCGGTTCTGGCCGCCATTTGAAGCTTCTAATCGAGCACATCCGCGAGCATCGCCCGGTGAAGATCAGCGGAGTCCGATGAAACCCACGCCGAGAAAACCAAAACCCTAGACCCTGACCCTGTATGCATTACGACCTGGCCTCACTGAAAGATAGCCTCGCATCCTATGTTTCTCCGCCGCCGACGTTCGATGAAATCGAAAGCGCCATTCGCCGCCACGGGACGGAAATTGTATCTGATCCCGCGCCGCGTGACCCGAACGACCCGGACGCAAAACCTGTGGAGGTGCCAGTGTACTCTTTGCAAAAGTTGACCGACTGCATCCGTCGCGGACGCGAGACGAATGAGAAGACACATGTTTTTCGGCGAAATGCGCGACCGTGAAATTGAGAAGTTGCAATCTGCCGCCGCTGAATTGACTGCCAAAGCAGCCAGTGCCGAACCCGACGCTAACACAAAGCGTCAGCGCTACTGGGCGATTCAAACTGCCGAACTTCCTCGTGTTGAAAGCAAGATCGCCGAGTTGGAAGTGCAGTTGCAGAACTCTCTGATCAGCGTCGAGGAGCAGGCCGTCGAGGCCGTCAAAGCTGGCTTCTGGCATCGCGTGGAAGAGTTGGCCGGTCTGCATGCTGGAATCGAGGCGAAGCGTGAATGGCTTACCCGGGCGAAAATGGACTACGAAGCCCAACGCGACGCGTTGCTTTCCGAGCGTCAGGACTTGCAGGTTTACTTCGACGCTGGCGCACCATTGCCTTCGCCGATTCCGCCTGCTGTCCCAAGACGGAAATCACACCGTTCGCTGGAGACGATTGACATCGAAAAGCTCTGTAACCGTGGAGGACTAACCTTATGGAAATCAAAAAAACATTCAACGGGTTCGCCGCACTCAAGGTTAAAATCCTGGCATTGCATCGGCGCGTGACCGGCTCCCGAGCGGACGAATCAGAGATCGTTGCCGCATCTGACCTTGGCGCGTTGAAGGCTGAAGCCGGGAAGATCGCGCCGGGACTTCACTCCGCGCTGATCGATGAGCGCAACCTCTGTGGTATCAGCGAAGCCGTCGAAGCGTTCGAGACCACCCCTGCGACCGCCGCGCCGCCAACCCTGACGCCGACCGTCGCCGTGAGTCCATCACGTCCACGCACGCTGACGCTGGATGAGCTGGAGCCCATCGACCAAGGCTCGCCGGAATACGCCGCATGGTACGCCGAGAAGCAGGCCGAACTTGCAAAGCTCAATCCGGCTGACGCTGCGCGGTCGCGGCTGGCCGCCAACCTGCGGGACCTCGGAATTGGAGCCAAGGGCGCATCGCGGCCAGCGTCGAGCGTCACCAAGACTGGCGCGATTCTGACCGCCCGCCAACGTCTCGCTTTCAACTTGAACCAACTCCTCCGCCGCTAATGCATGCCACTGGACTTCCTCACTGGCACGCATCGTTGAACAGTCTCGGCGGAAATTATCACACAATTGTTGAGAACCCCGGGGATAGCGGCAAACGGTCGTGGACGCGGGGGGAGTGGGGTGGTGGATCTGGCGATAACCGAGCTGTCAGTTGCTTCTGTTTTGAATTTGCTCTTGGTGCGTCAGGATAATTTCCGGCTTGCCTTTGTAGAGCGCGATGTTTCCTGAGACGGAGATGACGGCGCCTTCGGCTGGCAGACTGTCAAACATGTCCCGGTCTTTACGAAAAATGACGGCTGTGAAAACGTGGTTCGGATAGCGTCCACCGAAGTTGATGAATGTGGTTCCCTTGGCGGTTGTCGTGATCTGGCTGATTACACCGGTAACGGTCGAATGTTCGCCGACGTGCTTGGAAGCCTCATCTGGCGAAATGTCTGCGAAACAGGGAATCGCCAAAAGCAGAAGGAACAGGAGAGTTTTCATGCCGGACGTCTGGACGTCATCGGCAAACCGAGCACGTTCCGCCTTCGATGGCGCAATGTTTACAGGCAGAACAATTCGAGCATGCGTGGCAGATTCCTGCCGGGTTGCACCTGCCCATCGGATGCGGTTGTTTCTGCGGACTGCCGAGGAAACCGAGGGCTATGGCGACGACGGGAATGAACATTAGAGCTTTCACAGGGTCTTCGTCTCCGATTTGATTGTGACATACAGGAGGGGCCGCAATCAACCCGGTGCTCGCTTTGAAGGACTTATAAAAAAGTGGAGCCTAGGGGATTCGAACCCCTGACCTCCTCAATGCCATTGAGGCGCTCTACCAACTGAGCTAAGACCCCGGTTTTGCGAGGGACGTGAAAATAGCTGGTGAGAACCGTTTGTCACGCGGATTTTTGGAGAAAAATCCCACTCGTACTGGTACTCATAATCGTCATCTTTCCTACCTGAACCTCGTCCGAAAGATTACGATTACGAGTAGGAGTAAGATGCGAATAAAGTGTGCTCAGTAGCGGTAATGGGCGGGCTTGTAGGGGCCCTCGATCGGGATGCCGAGGTATTCGGCCTGTTTTTCGGTGAGTCTGGTCAGTTTGACGCCGATTTTTTCCAGGTGCAACCGTGCGACTTCTTCGTCGAGTTTTTTCGGAAGCACATAGACGGACGGGTTGTAAATGTCCCGGTTCTTCCAGAGATCGAGCTGAGCTAAAGTCTGGTTGCTGAACGAGTTGGACATGACAAACGACGGGTGACCAGTGGCGCAACCGAGGTTGACGAGGCGGCCTTCGGCCAAAAGGAAGACTTCGTGCCCATCGGGAAAAATATACTTATCGACTTGAGGCTTGATGTTCTTCCTCTTGATCCCAGGGAATTTCTGAAGCGCATCGACCTGAATCTCGTTGTCGAAGTGGCCAATATTGGCAACGACAGCCTGATCTTTCATTTTCGCGATGTGATCGATGGTGATGACATCGACGTTGCCAGTCGTGGTGATGTAAATATCGCCGCGGCCAAGTGTCTCCTCGATGGTGGTGACTTCGTAACCTTCCATCGCGGCTTGCAGGGCATTGATCGGATCGATTTCGGTGATGATGACGCGGGCGCCCTGGCCGCGAAGCGATTGTGCACAGCCCTTTCCGACATCGCCGTAGCCGACGATGACGGCGACTTTGCCGGAAATCATGACGTCGAGCGCACGATTAAGACCGTCGACGAGCGAATGACGGCAGCCGTACAGGTTGTCGAATTTCGATTTGGTGACGGAATCGTTCACGTTGAACGCCGGAACCAGGAGCTTGCCTTGTTCCTGAAGCTTGTAGAGCCGATGGACGCC
Organism: Chthoniobacterales bacterium; assembly: GCA_036524675.1. Lineage (GTDB taxonomy): Bacteria > Verrucomicrobiota > Verrucomicrobiia > Chthoniobacterales > DASVRZ01 > DATDAW01. The sequence continues at coordinate 16,858 of DATDBU010000080.1, forward strand.
GGTCGTGGTTTCCTCGGAAACGCCGCGCCATTCTTTGACGATCTCGTGAAAAACATACGGATTTTCCGCGTGAATCTTCTTGAGCAGGTCTTTGATGACTTTTTCTTCGTGCGAATGGGACGGAGTGTTCACCCAATCGCTGCCCTCCTCGAGTTCAAAGCCTTTGTGGAGGAAAAGCGTCACGTCACCGCCGTCATCGACGACGAGTTGTGGGCCTTTTCCTTCGTTGTTGAGGATGGCTTTCCAGGTGCAATCCCAGTATTCCTCGAGCGTTTCACCTTTCCAGGCAAAAACCGGGACGCCGGCTTCCGCGATAGCCGCGGCGGCGTGATCCTGAGTGGAGAAAATGTTGCACGACGCCCAGCGGACGTCGGCGCCCAATTCAACGAGCGTTTCGATCAGCACTGCCGTCTGAATGGTCATGTGGAGCGAACCCGTTACCCGAACGCCGGCCAGCGGCTTTTCCGGAGCATATTTCTCCCGGATCGCGATTAGCCCTGGCATCTCCTTTTCGGCGATCTCGATTTCTTTACGGCCCCAGGAAGCGAGTTTGATGTCGGCGACTTTGTAGTCGGTAAATTTGGCGCTTAGTATTTGGCTGCTCATAGAATGTTTTTTAAAGGGAGAAAGGTTCGTCCGCAGATTTCGCAGATTTTCGCAGATTATTTTTGGGATCGAAGACCAGGCGGCGATACTCGAGACTTGGAGAGCCGAAGTTGAGGAGTAGCCCCAAGATTTGACCCGTGGCCTTGAGTTCGTTGATGAGCTGGGCCTCGTCCACGCCAGTTAGTTGAGAGATGGCTTTAGTCTCGACAATAATCCGTTCGTTGCAGATAAAATCAGCGCGATAGCCGCATGTGAGCGTTTTATCTTTATAGCGAACAGGTAGTGAAACCTCAGCAAGGAAAGGAATGCCCCGCTCCTTGAATTCCAAGGAAAGTGCCGCTTGATAGACCGCCTCCAAAAAGCCATGACCCAATTCGCGATGCACCTCCATGGCAGCGCCAATAATGGCATAGGTATCGGCATCTCCTTTCATAAAAAATCTGCGTCAATCTGTGCAATCTGCGGATGAGTATTAAATGGCGGCCCTCAGTGCTTCGGCCTTGTCCGTCTTCTCCCAGGTGAGCGCATCGAGGTCGTCTTCTTTTCCGAAATGACCGTAATTTGTCGTCTTGCTGTAGATCGGGCGGAGCAGGTTGAGTTGCTCGATAATGGCTGCCGGCTTGAAGCGGAAGATTTCACAAACAGCGTTTTCGATCTTTTGCTCGTCGACTTGGTTTGTGCCGAAAGTGTTGACATGGACGCTGACAGGCTCCGGGTAACCGATGGCGTAGGCGAATTGAACCTCGCAACGTCGGGCCAATCCCGCTGCGACCACATTTTTTGCGACGTAACGGCCCATGTACGCGGCCGATCGATCCACTTTGGACGGGTCTTTTCCGGAGAAGGCGCCGCCCCCGTGGCGGCCCATGCCGCCATAGCTATCCACGATGATTTTGCGTCCCGTAAGACCTGAATCGCCTTCAGGCCCGCCGATGACGAAGCGTCCGGTCGGATTGATAAGGAACCGGGTCTTGTCATCGAGCCATTCCGCCGGAATGACTTTTTTGACGCAGAGCTCGATGAGCGTTTCGCGGATTTCCTTGTGCTTCACGGCCGCGGCGTGTTGCGAGGAAATGACGACGGTGTCGATGCGCAGAGGCCGGTAATCTTCGTAGACGACCGAGACCTGCGTTTTCGCGTCGGGCCGCAACCACGGCACTTCTCCGCTCTTTCGCAGGCGGGCAAGTTCGCGACCGAGATCATGTGCAAATTTGATCGGCGCCGGCATGAGCGTCGTTGTCTCGTCGGTGGCGAACCCGAACATAAGTCCCTGATCTCCTGCGCCTTGTTCCGCGCCTTCTTTGCCTTCAGCTGCCGAATCGTTGACACCTTGAGCGATGTCAGGGCTTTGCTGGCTCAGGGCATGCAGTACGGCGACCGTGTCGTAGGCGAACGCGCAATCGTGGTGGACGTAGCCAATCTCCTTAATCGCGTTCCGCACGACCTGCAGGTAGTCGAACTGTGCGCGGGTCGTGATTTCGCCGGCGATCATGACGATGTTGCCTTTGGCGAGCGTCTCGCAGGCAACACGGCTCCTTGGGTCTTGCACAAGGCATTGGTCGAGCACGGCGTCACTGATCGTGTCGCAAACTTTGTCGGGGTGACCTTCCGTAACGGATTCAGAGGAGAAAATATAATGACGAGACATACGAAGCGAATTTTGAGGATGAGCGGAACTCTGATTTCTGACGACTGGTGGCGGGCCGGGATTTTCTTTCTGTAGTAGCTCGGAGAGGACTGGATGAAAATTTTGCTTATCAACCAATCATGATAAGCTGATATATTGCTTAAAGTGATGCCGTCAATCCTAAAAATTCTCCGGGTACTCGCCGATCCGACACGGTTGCGTATCCTCCATTTGCTATCGCAAGAGGAGCTGACCGTGGCGGAGCTGCAGGAAATTTTGGGCATGGGCCAAAGCCGTATTTCGACACACCTCGCCCAGCTCCGCCAGGCCGGGCTCGTCATCGACCGCCGTGCAGGCAAGAACATCTACTATGGATTGGTAAAGCCTGGCCCCAATCCCGTCCTGGCGTCCCTTGTCGAAGAAAGTGCCACGGAGTCGCCTGACGCGGAGCGTGATAAAAAAGCGCTCCAGGTCGCATTAAAAAAGCGTCAGGATACGGCTCGTGAGTACTTTGACCGACTGGCCGGAAAATTCGGGCGGAGCTATTGCCCAGGTCGTTCGTGGAAAGGGTTGTCTCATTTGCTCCTGACACTGGTTCCGGAGGTCACGATTGCGGATTTGGGCGCGGGTGAGGGGACGCTTGCGCAATTACTGGCTCGACGGGCGAAAAAAGTAATCGCAATCGACAACTCGGAAAAAATGGTTGAATTCGGGGCCGATCTCGCGCGAGAGCACGGTTTTACGAATCTGGAATATCGCCTGGGCGACATTGAAGATCCGCCGATTGAGCCGGAGACCGTCGATATCGCAATTTTCAGCCAGGCCCTACACCACGCGAGCTCGCCCCTACGCGCCTTGCAATCCGCAAACCGAATTCTCAAACCTGGCGGGAAACTGCTGATTCTGGATTTGTTGGCTCACCACTTTGAGCAGGCGCGCGACTTGTATGCCGATCTGTGGCTGGGTTTTGGCGAGGCCGAACTCCTGCAGCTGCTTGAGCAGGCGGGATTTACGGATGGAGACATTGATATTGTCTCCAAGGATCACGAGGCCCCTTATTTTCAGACAATTCTGGCCTCCGCTGTAAAGTAGGGCTTTACGCTGGCCAACTAACGCTTCCGGGCCCTTTCCGGTCAAAAAACGTGCGCTTCGTCGTGCAATCCGCTGTCTTCCCGGATGGAGCGAAGTCTTTTTTTAACGCCACGATGAGATTCCGGAGCATTCAAATGGCACGTAACGTAGTTCACTACGACGGGAACCGCCGATGCCAGAGCCACAGAAATCAAGGCGATGGCCGTCGCTTGCCGTTTGTTCGAATTAATCTTATCTGCGACGAGCAGGCCGACACCGCAACCGATCGCCGTATGAGCGAGCGAAAGAAGACCGGTCATGGATGCTGACGTTACAAAATTAAAACTTTTTTGGCGAGCTATCGACATATTGGTTGCGGGATTATACGGTCGCCAATCGAAATTCCAAACGCTATTTCCTAAACGCCATGTCCACAGACATTTATGTTCTAATCCTAGCCGGCGGTAGCGGCGAACGTTTCTGGCCGTTGAGTCGGCGCACTGCACCGAAACAACTGCTTAATCTCTTCTCTCCAAGTACGTTGCTGGAAGATACGCTGAGCCGGCTTGACGGCTTCGTGCCGCCTTCCAACATCCTCATCTTAACCAATCGCGACCAGGAACCGTCCGTTCGCAAACTGTGCACCAAGCTGCCGCCGGAGAATATTTTCGCCGAACCGGCCAAACGGGATACAGCGGCCGCGATCGCACTCGGATCCGGTCTGGTTGCCGCACGAAATCCCGAGGCGGCGATGATCGTCCTGCCGGCCGACCATTTAATCCGCGACACCGAAGCGTTTCAAAGCGATCTGAAATCCGCTGTTGCCGCGGCAAAGAAAACGAGCGCGTTGGTGACGATCGGGATTAAACCGACATGGGCTTGTTCGGGCTTCGGTTACATTGAACAAGGCGCACCGCTGGAAGGGGACTGGCCGACGCCCATCCATGAAGTCGAGCGGTTCCGCGAGAAACCAAATCCGGAACTGGCGGAGATGTTCTTTAAGCAAGGCACCTTCCGCTGGAACGCCGGGATGTTCATATGGACGATCCCATCGATTCTCGCTGAGTTTCGCAAGAGCGCGCCAGAGATGGCTGATTTCGTAGCGCGAATGCGAGAAACGAAGGATCTGCAGGCACTTGTGGACCAAGAGTTCGCGGAGTTGCCGAAAATCTCGGTCGATTACGCGATCATGGAAAAAGCCGATCGTGTGCTCGTGCTTGAGGCATCGTTCGATTGGGATGACGTTGGAAGTTGGATCGCCGTCGCGAATTATCTGGCGGCCGACAGCGGAGACAACCGCTCGAACACTGCGATTACGGCATCGGGGGCGGGAAACAACATCGTGTTTTCAAAACGGAAGTCGCATGTGGCTTTGCTGGGTGTGAGCGATCTGATCGTCGTGGAGACTGAGGACGCGTTGCTCGTCGCAAGCCGGCATGAGGCAGAAGCTATCAAACACCTCGTGAAGCAAGTGCCGCCCGAGTTGCAGTGATGCGATGAAAGTCCTTGGCATCGACCACGGTGACGCGCGAATCGGGTTGGCGCTCTCGGACGATCTCGGAATGATGGCGCATCCTCTGGAAACGGTGGATGCGCGGGTGGCTCCGGATGTTCTTTTAAAGAACATCGCGGGGATTGTTTTGGCGAAAAAAATCGAGCGAGTTGTGCTCGGCTTGCCGCGGAATATGGATGGTTCATATGGTCCGGCGGCAGCAAAAGTGAAGCAGTTCGGCGCTGCGCTTCAGACACGGATTGGCGAAGTCAAAGTCATTTTTTGGGACGAGCGAATGACAACCCAGCAGGCCCAGCGGTCGCTTCACGAAGCGGGCCGGAACACAAAGAACAGCCGGCGCGTGATCGACCAGGTCGCCGCAGTCATCATTCTGCAAAACTATCTGGATGCGCAGGCTGGCGGCGCGGGCTTTTAGTCTGCGCGACGTGATCAGCGATGCGTCTTAATTTGATCGTCGGCTATGACGGACGGCCGTTCAGCGGCTGGCAATCGCAGCCCGACAAGAACGGGATCCAGGATCACCTCGAGAAAGCGTTCGCGGCGATTCTCGAGAAGCGCGTTGTCGTGCACGGGTCCGGTCGCACGGATGCGGGAGTGCATGCGATCGGGCAAAGTTTGCACGCAGATGTCCCCGAGGAACGTCTGGCACCGGATCGCTGGCGCGCGGCGTTAAATGCACATTTGCCGGCGGAAATCCGCGTGAAACGGATTCGTGTAGTTTCGGAGGAATTCCATGCCCGGTTTTCGGCGCGATCGAAGCAATACCGGTACCGGATTTTCAACGAAAACTGGCTGGATCCGTTGGAGATCGGACGTGCGTGGCATGTGCCTGGCGCTCTGGATGTCGCTGCGATGGAAAAAGCGGTTCAGGCGCTAACAGGCAAACACGATTTTCGATCATTCGCAGCCAACCGCGGGAAGCCAGAAGAAACAACCGTTCGCGATGTTTGGAAAATCGCTCTCCGCAAACAAGGGCCTATAATTACCCTAACATTCGAGGGCGAAGGCTTCCTGTACAAAATGGTCCGGATGCTGGTGGCCATCATCATCCGGGCAGGGCAGGGGAAGATTTCCATCGAGGAAATCCGTCACCTTTTGACAGACCCATCCGCCAGGAAATCCAGTCACACCGCCCCGGCGGAAGGGTTATACCTGATTGAGGTCGGCTATTGAAGTAACGTCGCGGAGCGTGCACGGTGGCGCATCAAAAAGACGATTCCGGAAGCAGCCAGCAACATCGCGGTTCGAGGCTCGGGGACCGCGACTAACTCGCCGAAATGGGCTTCGACACCAAAAGACAACCACTGTCCGAGGTCAGTAGTGGGATTCTCGTTGTTAAAACTGAGATACGCGTCCCGCAACTCGAGCTTCCACGTGCCAGCACCGTTCTCTCCCCAGAATGCATTGGCTAACAGCGTCCACTCCAAATGCTGAGGATTAGTCGACCAGCTTAAGGTGGAACCCGCGCTCATCAGAAGAGTCCTTGTTCCTGACGGTGACGTGAGATACGCCTCAATATGTTCGACAAACTCATGCTCGATGGTCAGGGTTATCAGGATGTCTTCAATAGGCGCCGCCGTCGTTGTCAGTGTAAATTCGGCGCTGGCAAAATCGTAGTCCGAAAAATTGTTCGGAATGCTTTGATTCACCACGCCCTCCGCAGTCTCCGTGATCAGCGACGTGACTCCCGCGTATTCAGTGGCGGCCGAAACAAGTTTCGAAGCATTGATCAAACCGAATCCGTAATGTGGGCTGAACTGGTTGCCGGCGGCGTTGGATTGCCACCACCCATGCGGATCGACCATCGTGCTAGTGCGAACGAGAAGATGCTTGGCAAAGCGTGTGTCCAGGTTCGGCTGGACTTCTTTTGCCAATGCGAGCACGCCGGCGACAAGGGGCGCTGCAGCAGGTGAGCCGTTTAACGCGTTTGTATAGTCAGGACGGATATCCATCGGATGGCCATATTCGTTCAACCAGCCGTAACCGTTTGGGCCGACGCGATCCGTGGAGGATATCCCCACTCCATCGTACCCGGAATAGGGGTCCCAGTCAGCGGAGGAGGGCGCTGTGACAAAAACATTGTTCCCGTAGCTGCTGTGCACAGAGTGTCCGCCGTAACTCGCAAACGATGCGACGGCGATCACACTGGATTCATTCAAGAGATCATGTTTGTTGGAATCGCTACCAATCCACCAAGGTCTTGGAGGAGTTAGGCGGGTGTCGCCGGCTCCCACGACGTGAATCGTCCCGGCTTTCGCGGACTCTTTGAGTGCAGCCTTTTGTTCAGCCGGAATACTGACGAAGGTTGGCGAATCGTAGGGTGTAGGGTAGCTGAGGACCTTAATGTCGATATTCGTATTGCTGCCGCTGCTATGGTAGAGAACCCCTTCCGCGAAGTCGGCTGAACGTGTGGAATCGATTCTCAAGCCCGCAATGGACGCGTAGGGAGCCACGCCGGTGACCCCGATCCCGTTCCCGCCACGTGCGGCAGCGATTCCCGCCTCGGCCGTGCCAGCATTATCATCAATAGGGTCGGGAAGTGGATCGTTTCCCACGAAGTCCCAACTGTCTGCAGCCACGTAATTTGCTGCAAGGTCAGGATGCGTCGTCTCAAATCCCCCACCGACAAAACCAATCGTCACTCCTTGGCCAGTAATGCCGTTGTTCCAGGCGTCCTGGACATTGACGTCCATGTTTCCACCATAAACTTGATCCACCAAATGCCATTGACCGGACCAGTCGCGGGAACTGGAATCCGGAGCAAAGTAGGGGTCGTTTGGAACGAACGGCGTTCCTCCCTCGAGCCGGGGTAACAGAGTCACGGCCAGCGATGCTGCGAGAGTTAACATCCGGTGGTTGCGTTGCTTAGCATGCATCGTTTGAGGTTTTCTTTGTTGGTAAAATCAGTGAGAAGAATGATTCGGCGGTTTCCTGGCTGGCTAGATCGAGGTGTGGGGGCCGGCGGCGCATCAAAAAGACGATCCCGGAAACAGCCAGCAACATCGTTGTCCCAGTCTCCGGAACGGAGACCAGGTCGCCGAAATGTGCCTCAATGCCAAATGACAGCCACTTTCCCGAGTCGTTATCGCTGGTAATGTCCGTCAATTCAAGCTTCCAGACGCCAGCACCCTTTTCTCCCCAGAAAGCATTGGCCAACAGCGTCCACTCCAGGTCATGGGGGAGATAAGGATAGTCTTCAAAACCAGCTGCCATCAGACGAGTTCTCGTTCCTGACGGTGACGTAAGATACGCTTCAATGTTGCCGGCATACTCGTGCGCGAGGGTCAGCGTGACCAGGATGTCTTCAAGGGGCGCCGCCGTCGTCTCGAGCGTAAACTCGGCCGTGGCAAAGGTTCCGAGATCCGGAATACTCTCATTCACCAATCCCTCCGTTTTTTCCGTGATCAACTCGGTCACGCCGGCATACTGCGTCGCGGCAGAGACCAGCTTTGAGGCGTGGATCATACCGAAGCCCTTATCTGGGTCGAAACCACCGTCACTGGTACGAACGATCAGATGTTTGGCAAACCGTGTATTCAGATTCGGTTGCACTTCTTTGACCAACGCGAGAACGCCACCTACGATAGCCGCCGCAGAAGACGTGCCGTAGACGTCATTTGTGTAGTCGGTAATCGTTTCCGTGTACATTTGGTTCGGTTCATCCCACCAGCCGTAGCCGAGGGAACCGGTACGATCTGTGGTGACTAACCCACCTTTGTAAGCGTAACCCCCATCGGGGCTTGCGAAAGTGAGACCACCAGCTGACGCTGCAACGAAAACATTGCTTCCATAACTGCTGGAATCCGAAGGTTCGCTTCCGTTTAATCCGGCGACGGTTATGACACCGGACTCGTTTAGGAAGTCATATTTGTTGGAATCACCATAGTAGCCGTTCTTAAAAACGCGGCCGTTGCCAGCTCCGACCACATGAATGGTCCCAGCAGCCACTGACTCTTTCAGCGCGGCCGTTGCGGCTGGACTATTTTGGAACACTTTCGAGCCAGGAACATAGTCGTGGACCTTGATGTCGATATTCTTATTGCTGCCGCTACTATGGTAGAGCGTCGCTGCCACGAAGTCGGCTTGATCATCGATCCTTAAACCTGCCAGCGAAGCATAAGGAGCAGCTCCCGCCACTCCAATGCCGTTGCCGCCACGTGCTGCAGCCATACCTGCGGACGCGGTGCCTCGGCGGTCATAATCGCCGACTGGATCGGGAACTGAATCGTTTCCGGCAAAGTCCCAGCTGTCTGCGGCTACGTAGTTTGGGGCAAGATCGGGATGCGTCGTCTCCAATCCATCCGAGATAATAGCGATCGTCACGCCTTGTCCGGTGATGCCTTTGTTCCATGCACCCTCAATATTAATGTCCTTAAGGTAGGTTTGGCTTTGGACCCAGCCAGGGCGGGAATCGTCCGGGCTAAAATAAGGATCGTTGGGGACAAATGCCGTTTGTGCCACGGCCTGATAAGAAGCGGCGACGGCAAGCGAAGCTGCGAGAGTTAACATCCTATAGTTGCGTCGCTTAGTATGCCTCATTTGAAGTTTTCTTTCGGTAGAACTGGGTAATGAATTGTCTGACCCGCGCGTAGCGGTTTTTGAAAATTGAGAATACTGATTCGTGCCTTTTTGACCTTACTTCGCTGTCCGTGCCCGGCGACGCAAAAGAACGATACCGGAAACAGCCAGCAACATCGTTGTCCCAGGCTCCGGAACGGAGACCAAGTCGCCGAAATGAGCCTCAACTTCAAAAGACGTCCACTCTCCATTATAAAGGCCGCCGCCGGAAATATCCGTCAGTTTGAGAGTCCACACGCCGGCCCCGTTTTCTCCCCAAAAAGCATTGGCTAACAAAGTCCACTCCAGATGCTGTGGATTGCCGAATCCCTCGAGTCCGCTCGACATCAGGCGGGTGGACGTACCCTCCGGAGATACGAGATACGCTTCAATATCGCCGACAAATTCGTGATCGATGGTCAGCGTTACCAGGATGTCTTCCAATGGCGCAGCCGTCGTCGTGAGCGTAAATTCTGCCGTCGCAAAGGTTCCGTCATCCGGAATAGTCTGATTCACCGCGCCGCCCGTCGTTTCTGTGATCAGCTCGGTGACGCCGGCGTACTGCGTAGCGGCAGAGACAAGCTTCGATGCGTCGATTAAACCGAATCCATAATTTTGGTTAAAGTGGTTGCCAGCGGCGTTGGTCAGCCAGGCAGAACCAGGGGAACCCCACGGGTCGCCACCGCCGGTATAGGTATTGTCGTCGGGATCGACGATCGCGCTGGTCCGGACGAGCAGATGTTTGGCGAAGCGCGTGTCCAGATTCGGCTGCACTTCTTTTGCTAACGCAAGCACGCCTCCTACGAGAGCCGAGGCAGGAACCGTGCCTTCGGCCATGTTTGTATAATCAGGATGGACATCCACAGGGCCGTAAAATGGTTCCCGCCAGCCGAAGCCATTGGGTCCAACGAGATCGGTAGTAACGATTCCCAATATCTCTGGCGGAATGAAGGGGTCGATTTGAAAGGGTGCACTGGAAGGTGCGGTTACGAAAACATTGTTCCCGAAACTGCTGCTCTCGGCATATTTTCCTTCAAAAGAAAGCGATGCGACAGCTATTACGCTGGATTCGTTCAGGAAATCATGTTTGTTGGAGTCGCCGCCAAATGCGCCATATTTTGGAGGAGGGCGCGTGTCGCCAGCCGCGACCACCTGAATTGTTCCGGCTTTAGCGGACTCCCTAAGCGCCTCTTTTTCCTCAGCCGGTATGCTGACTAAAACTGACGAAGGATAGGGCGAAGGGGCGCTGAGGACTTTGATGTCGATATTCGTATTGCTACCGCTGCTATGGTAGAGGATCCCCGCCACGATATCGGCTGAGCTTTTGGAATCGATCCTCAAACCTGCTATTGATGCGTAAGGAGCCGCTCCTGTGACCCCAATTCCATTGCCACCTCTCGCCGCGGCGACACCCGCCGCCATCGTGCCGGTAATATTGTCAACAGGGTCAGGAACAGCATCACCTCCTACGAAATCCCAACTATCCGCAGCCGCATAGTTGGGAGCAAGGTCAGGGTGGGCCGTCTCAAACCCGCCACTGACAAAACCGATGGTTACTCCCTTGCCGGTGATGCCGCTGTTCCATGCCTCCTGCACATTGACATCCAGGTTTCCTCCAAAAACTTGATCCACAAGGTGCCACTGGCCCTGGCCAGCATATCTGGAGAGATCCGGGAAAAAATAGGGATCGTTGGGAACAAACGCCGTTTGTGCCACGGCCTGATGGTAAGCACCGACGACAAGCGAAACCGCGAGAGTTAATATCGAATAGTTGCGTCTTTTCGTATACATCGGCTGATGTTTTCTTCCGGCAATGTAGCGGCTTGTTGGTTCGGCTTTAGCCCACCTTTCGAAAATTAGAATGCGCTTTTTGACCTTGCGGCATACACCCGGCGACGCATCAAAAAGACGATTCCAGAAGCGGCCAGAAGCATTTCGGTTCGAGGCTCCGGCACGGCAATCAACTCGCCGAAATGGGCTTCGACACCAAAAGACAACCACTGTCCGATGTAAGGAGTATTATCACCGTAGTAGAAATCGGAATTTAGGTCCCTCAATTCGAGCTTCCACGTGCCGGCACCGTTCTCTCCCCAGAATGCATTGGCTAACAGTGTCCACTCCACAGGTTGAGTGCCGATGGATCCACCCAAAGTGGAGCCGTTGATCATCAGCCGGGTCCTTGTTCCCGACGGTGATGTGAGATAGGCTTCGATATTTTCAACAAACTTGTGATCGATGGTCAGTGTCACCAGGATGTCTTCGATCGGCGCCGCCGTTGTCGTGAGTGTAAATTCCGCGCTGGCCGGCATACTATCATTTACCAGTCCGGGAATATCCTGGTTCACCACTCCTTCCGTGGTCTCTGTGATCAGCGGCGTGACTCCCGCGTATTCAGTGGCGACCGAAACAAGTTTCGAAGCATTGATCAAACCGAATCCGTAGCTTGGGTTGAAGTGGTTGCCGGCGGCGTTGGATTGCCAATCCCCGAATTGAGTGTCGACCTTCGTGCTGGTGCGAACGAGAAGATGCTTGGCAAACCGTGTATCCAGGTTCGGCTGGACTTCTTTTGTCAATGCAAGCACGCCGGCGACAAGGGGCGCTGCAGCAGCTGAGCCGTTCAACGCGTTCGTATAGTCAGGGCGGAAATCCGTCGATCCACCATAGGGGTCCAGCCACCCGTAACCGTTGGGTCCCACTCGATCCGTGGAGGATATCCCCACTCCGTGATCCCCGAAATACCCATACCGGTCCCCGTCAGCGGAGGAGGGCGCTGTGACGAAAACATTGTTTCCGTAACTGCTATGCACTGCGTGGCCGCCGTAGCTTGCAAACGATGCGACCGCAATCACACTGGATTCGTTCAAGAGATCCTGTTTGTTGGAATCGCCCCAATTGGCCCATTCTCTGGGGGGAGCTTGGCGGCTGTCGCCTGCCCCCACTACGTGAATCGTCCCAGCTTCTGCCGACTCTTTGAGCGCAGCCTTTTGTTCAGCCGAAATACTGACGAAGGTTGGCGAACCATAGGGTATTGGGTAACTGAGAACCTTAATGTCGATACTCGTATTGCTGCCGCTGCTATGGTAGAGGACCCCTTCCACGAAGTCGGCTGAACGTGTGGAATCGATTCTCAAGCCCGCAATGGAAGCGTAAGGGGCCACCCCGGTGACCCCGATCCCGTTGCCTCCGCGTGCCGCAGCGATTCCCGCCTCGGCTGTCCCAGCATTGTCGTCCACAGGGTCGGGAACTGAATCGTTTCCGGCGAAGTCCCAACTGTCGGCAGCTACGTAATTCGGAGCAAGGTCAGGATGCGTCGTCTCAAACCCACCACCGACAAAACCAATCGTCACTCCCTTACCGGTGATGCCGTTGTTCCAAGCGTCCTGGACATTGACATCCATGTTTCCTCCAAAAGCTTGATCCACCAAGTGCCATTGACCGTACCAGTCGTCGGAATCCGGAGCAAAGTAGGGGTCGTTTGGAACAAATGCCGGTTCTGCCTCGAGCCGGGGCAACAAAGTCACGGCCAGCGATGCTGCGAGAGTTAATATCCTGTAGTTGCGTCGTTTCGTATGCATCGCCTTAGTTTTCCTTTCGATCCTGTGGCGAAATCGTTGGCCCTGAATTCCGCGGTGACAAGCCGGGATAGAAACCGATTGAGGCACGCCGCGTCAATCGGATTTTCGATAATTTGAATTTCAGCGGGGATGCCTGAATGCTAGCCCCGTCCGCTTCGGACTGCCTTGGTTCGCTCGTTCCCGTTATGTTACCGGAAACCGAACGGTGACGTGCTTCTTGATCGCCCCTATATTCCAGCGCGAGCCCGGCGGCGCAACAATAAGACCATTCCGGAAACCGTTAGAAGCATCGCGGTTCCAGGCTCCGGAATGGGAATCAGCTCACCGAAATGAGCTTCAATACTAAAGGACAGCCACTCGCCATAGTCCGCACCGGCATACGTGTCCTTCAATTTAAGCGTCCACACGCCCGCGCCGTTCTCGCCCCAAAAGGCATTCGCCAATAACGTCCATTCGAAATTAGTTACGTCCTGGATCGCGCCACTCAGGCCGGCAAGCATGAGACGAGTGATGGTTCCGCTTGGCGATATGAGATACGCTTCAATGTCATCAACAAATTCGTGATTAACAATCAACGAAACGAGAATATCCTCCACGGGGACGGTTGTTGTGAGTGTAAACTCGACAGCAGCAAACGTTCCGTCATCTGGAATACTCAGCCCTACTGAACCACCTGTTTTTTCTACGATCAGCTCGCTAACTCCCGAGTACTGCGTGGCGGCAGCGACCAATGCTGTTGCGTTGATCAGGCCGAAACCGTAGTTCTGATTAAAATGATTGCCTGCAGCGTTGGTCAGCCACGCGGAACCAGGAGTGAAATCATCGCCACCTCCGGAGATCGTGCTGTCGTCTGGATCAACAATGGTACTCGTGCGAACGAGCAAATGCTTGGCAAAGCGTGTATTTAGATTGGGCTGCACTTCTTTCGCCAATGCAAGAACTCCCGCCACCAAGGGCGATGCCGAGGATGTCCCGCCGAAATTGTTTGTGTAGTCGACGGGTTCGTCCGCGAAATCGCCAGTCGCTTCGTCCCACCATCCATAGCCGAAATTAGAACCCAAACGATCTGTCGTGGTAGTGCCGTAATGAACTGTGAAGACTCCATGCCCTGGAAAAACACCGTCGTAGCCTGAGGACGGTGCGGTTACGAAAACATTGTTTCCGAAGTTGCTGTAATAAGCATATTTACCATTCGGCCCGAGTGCTGCGACTGTAATGGCGCCGGATTCATTCTGCAGGTCTTTTTTATTGGAATCGCCTTCCCATGGAGTGCCGAATCCGAAATAAAAGCGTTCGTTTCCGGCCGCGACGACGTGAATGGTTCCCGCGGCTGTCGAGGTCTGGAGAGCATCGGAGTCCGCAGGCGAGTGAATATAGGCTGCCGGAATGCCGTAGCTATGGTTCTTAATAGCGATATTCGTATTCGCGCCGCTGCTATGATAAAGCGTCGCATCCACGAAGTCGGCGTCTGTCTGATTTTCGAAGTCGATTCTCAGGCCCGCCATGGAGGCGTAAGGAGCGGCTCCTGTGACCCCGATGCCATTGCCACCGCGGGCTGCGGCAATGCCGGCAACAGCAATGCCGTGAACATCGTACTGATGGACAGGGTCTGGAACAGGATCATTTCCGCCGAAGTCCCAACTGTCGGCAGCCACATAGTTCGGGGCCAGGTCGGGATGGGTGGTTTGAAACGAATCATCGACAATGCCGATCGTGACACCCTGGCCGGTAACATTGTTATTCCAGGCGCCTTGAATGTTGACGTCCACCTTTTCCGGGAAAACAGTATTTACAAGATGCCATTGGCCAGCGTCCCAATAAGAATTCGGAAATTCCTTAAAGAAGTAAGGGTCGTTGGGAACGAATGCCGACTTTGTGTAGTTGGTCTGCCGGTTTAAATATACGGCGGAAGCCCGTCCGTCCCCGTCCGGCGCTGCGGATATCGTGGGTGAGGCCTTAAACACATAGGCATTCGGATTGCTCTTTAATCGCCGGTCGATGACGAGGCCGTTATCGACCGCATAATCGGTCGCATCCGTTCCGGGGTTGAGAAAGATCAGCCATTCTTTCGGTTCATCTAGCGTGGCCGCGGTCTTGGCGAATGTCGGAGATTTGGGTCCCCAACCGTAGATGGATTGGGCAAGAGTGTGGTGGGAAAAACCCGCTACGACAGCTACGACTGCCGTCCATATTTCACGCTTCCAAACTTTTCTGTTCATGGGAGACCTTCCTGCGATTGTCCATCCGCCGCCGATTTTCCTACAACCACTGAAACGATAGACCGGGAGAGAATGGTAAAAACGGTACGACAAGTCAACGGGATTCCTGAAGATTTAATCTTCAAATCCTCCGTTAACTTCCCGGCCCCTGCCGCAAACCAACTACCTGCAGGGAAACGCTTAATGCTGTAAGTATCTGCCAGTTCGAGCTCCCACGTGCCATTCCCGTTCTCTCCGCAGAATCCATTGGCTAACAGCGTCCACTCTAAATGTTGAGAGACGCACCCGGTATGTCCAAACAGGTTTTCGACAAGTGGGATTCGTCCGAGGATATTTCGATTTAGACACTTAACGAAAAAATCCGAACCGACGAGCTCTTGCCAATCCTTCAAACTTCCGCCGCTTCCTCATTGGCAAACGTTTCGTACAGAGCGAAAAAACAGACGGTGATGAAGCAAGCAGCGAGTTGAATAAGAGTGGCGAGCACAGCTGCGACCAGCCAGTGATCAAGCGTCGGGTTGGTGAGCAGCATCCTCGCCCCCAAGCCAGCTGCGTAAAGAGGGAGCAGAAGCGACAAACCTAGGTTGACCACTTTCAGGCTTCGACTAGCGGTGAGTTCCACGCTGCGTTTGAGCGCTTCGAAGCCCCATTTCCCTTCCGTGATCACCACCGTGCGCGCGAGGGACAGCCGGATGGCGACGACGATTCCCGGAACCACAAACATGAGAGTCCCGAGAAAAATCAGTCCCATGAACAAAAGATTCGTCCAGAAAAGCTGAAACCAATGGGTGACACCGGTGGATAGGCATTCTGGAAACCCTGCGCGCCGTTCCATCCGGTCCACAAACAAGGCATGCAGGATTCCACCCGTCACAACAATCCCAAAGATAGCCTGCAGAATGAATGCAGCTTGAAGATTGTAGACCGTATAGGCCACGTCCTCTTTTGGGAAAACGTGATAGCCCAGATAGGCCAGCAACAATTGGCATGGCAGCTCGATAGCTAATACCAATCCGAGGATGACCGCGAAATGAGCGCGATAAAGCTGCCAGCCGGTGTTAATCACAGGTTGCCGAACGGAACGATGGGTTTTCCTCGACGGTATTCGCCGAGAGTTACGTTGCGTTTTCCCTTTAGGCTGAAACCAACTGCCTCAACACGAACGGTAGAATGCCGCCATGGCGATAGTAATCGATCTCGATCGGCGTGTCGATACGCAGCTTGACGGGGATCTCGACCGTTTTGCCGTCGGCGTAGGTAATCCCCAAGGCAAGTTGTTGCAGTGGTTTGATATCGTCGTTGAGACCGATGACGTCGAAGACTTCCGTGCCGGTCAAGCCTAACGTCTGGGCATTGGTGCCCTCCAGGAATTGGAGCGGCAGCACTCCCATGCCAACAAGATTCGAGCGGTGAATACGTTCGTAGCTCTGCGCCACTACCGCTTTTACCCCCAGAAGCGCTGTTCCTTTGGCAGCCCAGTCACGGCTGGACCCAGTGCCGTACTCCTGCCCCGCGATAACAACCAGTGGCGTGCCGGCGTCCTGATACTTGATCGATGCATCGTAGATGGAGAGTTGTTCACCATCCGGATAGTGCTTGGTCACGCTGCCTTCGACTCCGGGAACCATGAGGTTTTTGATCCGGACATTTGCGAAGGTGCCGCGGGTCATCACACGGTCGTTGCCACGACGGCTGCCGTAGCTGTTAAAATCGACCGGCTGCACGCCACTCGCCACGAGGAATTTGCCCGCCGCCGACGTCGCCTTGATCGCGCCCGCGGGAGAAATGTGATCGGTTGTAACGGAGTCGCCGAGGATGGCCAGCGGCCGCGCACCTTTGATTTCTTTGATTCCGCTGGGTTTCAGCGAAAAGTTTTTGAAGAACGGCGGTTCTTGAATGTATGTGGATTCCTCGTCCCAAGTGTAAACTTCTCCCGTGGAGGAGGGGATTTCGTTCCACTTGGGATTCTGCTCGGAGAAACCCGTATAAAGCCGTTTGAAGACTTCGGGTTTCAGCGCGCCCTCCATCGTGGTCCGGATTTCGTCGAGCGTGGGCCAGATTTCCTTGAGGTAGACGGGCTTGCCGTCCTTGTCGGTGCCGAGCGGGTCCTTGCTGAGGTCGAGATCGACCCGTCCCGCGATGGCGAAGGCGATGACGAGTGGCGGCGACATGAGGAAATTCGCCTTGATATTCTGATGCACGCGCGCTTCGAAATTGCGGTTGCCGGAAAGGACGCTGGCGGTAACGAGGTCGTTTTTGCTGATCGCCTCTTCAATGGCCGGATGCAGTGGGCCAGAGTTGCCGATACACGTCGTGCAGCCGTAACCGACGACCTGGAACCCCAGCTGATCGAGGTAGGGTTGGAGACCGGATTTGGTGAGGTAATCGCTGACCACGCGCGAGCCGGGAGCCAGCGAACTCTTGACGGACGGATTGACGGTGAGGCCGCGTTCGACGGCTTTCTTCGCAAGAAGACCCGCGCCAACCATGACGCTTGGGTTGCTGGTGTTCGTGCAGCTCGTGATCGCGGCGATCAGCACGCTGCCGTGACCGATAGCCGTATCCACGCCGTGTTTGCCGTAGCCCGCGTCACCTTCAGGATCACCGGTGGGGCGATTGTTGGTCATCTCGGCTTTGTCGCGCTCTTCGCCTGGTTCAAAAGTGCTGTTTGCGTCGTCAGTGCTGGCCGGATCGTTGAGAATCGCCGGTGCCGAGCCGTTAAAGTGAACCGGAATCCGTGCGTTGAGGTCGGCGTCTGGTTTTCCGTAGCCACCTTCCGGCACCGGCTTATGAAGCAACGTCGAAAACGTTTCACCCAATTCGGGCAGATTAATGCGATCCTGCGGCCGCTTCGGGCCTGCAACGCCCGGCTGGACGGTTGCGAGATCGAGATCGACGTCGACGCTGTATTCGACCTGGCCCTTCTTCGGAATGCCGAAAAGACCCTGCGCCTTGTAGTAATTCTCGAAAGCGGCAATTGCTTCCTCGGAACGCCCCGTGGCACGGAGATATTTGACCGACTCACCGTCGACACCGAAAAAGCCCATGGTCGCGCCGTATTCAGGCGCCATGTTCGCGATGGTGGCGCGATCGACGACCGGCAAGGACTCGGCGCCTTCGCCATAAAATTCGACAAATTTGCCGACCACTTTTTTAGCGCGGAGGAGTTGGGTGACGTGGAGCGCTAGATCGGTTGCGGTGACGCCCTCGCTGAGACGGCCGGTCATGTGGACGCCTACGACTTCCGGCGTCAGGAAGTAAACCGGCTGCCCAAGCATGCCCGCCTCGGCTTCGATGCCGCCGACGCCCCAGCCGACGATGCCGATTCCATTAATCATCGTGGTGTGCGAATCGGTGCCAACCAACGTGTCCGGGTAATAAACCGTTTTGCCATTCAGTGGCGCCGTCAGAACGCCTTTCGCCAAGTATTCCAAGTTAACCTGGTGCACGATGCCGATGCCCGGAGGGACAACACCAAAGGTCTTGAATGCTTGCTGTCCCCATTTCAGCAATTGATAGCGTTCGCGATTTCGCTGGAATTCAATGGCGAGGTTCAGATTTAGCGCTTCTTGAGAACCGGCGAAGTCGACTTGCACTGAGTGATCGACCACGAGATCAACTGGGACGAGCGGTTCGACGATTTTCGGATTGCCACTCATTCGCGCGACTGCGCTGCGCATTGCGGCGAGATCGACCAGGAGCGGGACACCCGTGAAATCCTGCAAAACCACACGAGCAACGACGAACGGGATCTCCTCTTCGACAGGTTTCTTCGCGTTCCAGTTGGAGAGCGTAACGACGTCCTTCCACGAGACCTTCTTTTCATCGACGTTGCGCAGAACGGACTCGAGAACAACGCGGATGCTAGCTGGCAGCTTCGAAATCGGTCCAACGCCGAGTTCCTCCAAAGCCGGCAGCGAATAATAAGTGCCTTCAGTTCCATTTCCGGTGTCAAAAGTCTTTAGAGTATCGAGTTGGGTCGGCATGTTCTTGATGTGATTAAATGGCTAAATGGAAAAAATTGCTCAGGTTATTTCAGTTCGGCGAGCTTGGCGCTGATAGCGTGGAAATCAGGCAATTCTTTCGGACTTTCCGAGACCTGTGCATACTGGATGACGCCCAGTTTATCCACGATGAAAGCCGATCGCTTCGCGACGCCACCCATGGGTAGATTCATCGCCGGAAGAAAGGAGTCGTAAGCCACGCCGAAAGCCCGAGCAACATTGTGCTCGTAGTCGCTGAGCAATGCCACGGTGATTTTTTCTCTCTGGGCCCATGCTTCCTGCGCAAACGGATTGTCTCCGCTGATCCCCAGCACTTCTGCGTTCACCGAAGCATAGGCATCGAGTCCCTGGCTCACACTACACATCTCTGTCGTGCAAACCCCTGTGAAAGCCATCGGGAAAAACAGAATGAGCGTGTTCTTTTGTCCGATAAAATCGCTCAGCGAGACGAGTTTCGGACCGTCGGCCGTCTTGGTTGGGAGTGTAAAATCGGGGGCTTTGTCGCCAACTTGGAGTGCCATAAATATTTCGGGTAATCGTTTGGGTGCTCTCGCCGTGCCTGCCGCGTTATTCCCATAGTAGAAAGAGCGGAAAGCGGGTCAATAATGAAACGAAAAATACGGGCTTTGCCTATTTTAAACTGTCCACAATTACCGTTAGATTGTGCTTCATCATACCTTCATAGGTTGCCTCAGCTCCCGTCGCCGCGAGACCGTCGGCATACATTGCCCCGCCAACCTTCGCTCCCGTTTCGCGCGTGATCTCATTCATCACTTTCGGATTCGCCGCAATTTCCACGAAAACGGCACGGACATTCTCGCTGCGGATCGTATCAATGAGCTTCGCAATCTTCTGATTTGATGGCTCATCCTCAGGGCGAACTCCATCCACGCCGAACAGTGTAAAACCGAATTCCGGTCCGTAGTATTGAAATGCCGTATGAGAGGTCACGAGTTTGCGGCGATCCCGTGGCAATTCGGCCAGTTTTACACGTGCCCATTTGGCGAGTGCATCGAGCGATGTGTTGTAAGCGGCGGCGTTTTCGGCAAAAAACGGCGCGTTAATCGGCGAGATTCGGCTTAATTCGCTTCGGACGATCTCTGTGGCTTCCTGTACATTTTTAATACTGTGCCACCAATGCGGATCGTCTGTCAGGACGGGGTTCGAAATCCGGTCGCCCACGGCGACAACCGCTGCTCGTGTCCCGGAGCTCTCGGGCAATTTGGCCAGATAGCCTTCCATGTGACGGCCCGATGCAAGAATCAAGCCAGCGTTGGAGATCGACACCATGTCGCTCGGGGTTGGCTGGAATTCATGCGGGTCGGTTCCCGCTGGAATCAAATTCACTACGTCGACGCGATCCGCGCCGACTTTTTGCGCGATTTCGGTTAGAACGGTCGAAAGCGAAACCACACGGATTCTTTCCTCGGCCCGCATGAATCCGCTGCAGAGGAGCAAAACGACAAAAAATGGAACCAACCGTTTGAGCATCAAAGAATAAAAACTGGCTGGAGTTTTATTGCAAGCAAATGGCATTTACCGATACCAGAGATTTGCGCTTGGATCCAACTGCCTTTGCCCAGTGAAACGGCGATGCTACTTTGAAGACTTATGCCGTTTCACCTCGCTTCAAACTACCATCCACAAGGCGATCAGGCGCAGGCGATCGCGAAACTGACTGCATCCATTGAGGCAGGGAACCGGCATCAAACACTCCTCGGCGTTACCGGATCGGGAAAGACGTTTACGGCGGCAAATGTGATACGCAATGTAGACCGGCCGACGCTCGTCATTTCGCACAACAAAACGCTCGCGGCGCAGTTGTACTCGGAGTTCAAACAGTTCTTCCCGGACAATGCTGTCGAATATTTCGTCAGCTACTTCGATTATTACCAGCCGGAAGCCTACATTCCGAGGTCTGACACCTACATCGAGAAAGACTCGTCGATTAACGAAGAGATCGAACGGTTGCGATTGTCGGCGACCAGTTCGCTACTGAGCCGGCGCGACGTCATTGTGGTGGCGAGCGTATCGTGCATTTACGGTTTGGGCTCGCCGGAAGACTACCTGAATATGTTGCTGTCAGTGTATGCCGGGCAGCAGACAACCCGGGAACAATTGCTGGCAAAACTCGTCGATATGCTTTACGAGCGCAACGACGTGGCCTTCAGCCGCGGCAGGTTTCGTGTCCGTGGCGATGTCGTCGAAGTGCACCCAGCGAACCTCGACGAAACAGCCTACCGAATTGAGTTTTTCGGCGATGAAATCGACCGGATTAGCCGATTCGATCCGCTGACGGGACACGTCGAGGAGGATATTAAGAAGCTGACGATTTTTCCGGCGAAACAGTTCGTCACGCCCTATGACAAACTTCAGCGGGCGATGCGATCTATTCGTGCCGAACTCGATGAGCGCATCGTCTGGTTCGAGGCACAAGGCAAACTGCTCGAAGCGCAGCGCCTCAAGATGCGGACTGAATACGACCTCGAGATGATGCAGGAAATGGGGTTCTGCTCGGGGATCGAGAATTATTCCCGCCATTTGAGCGGTCGCGAGCCGGGATCGCGGCCTTTTACACTGTTGGATTTTTTTCCGAACGATTACCTGCTCGTGATCGACGAATCGCATGCCTCTGTCCCGCAAATCGGCGGTATGTACGAGGGCGACCGATCGCGGAAATCGGTGCTTGTGGAATACGGCTTCCGTCTGCCCAGCGCGCTGGACAACCGGCCACTGAATTTCCCGGAGTTCATGCAGATGACGCGCCAAATTTTATACATTAGCGCTACGCCGTCGGACTTCGAAATCCGAAACAGCGTCGTTGGGAACGATCAATATCTTCCCGGAAAAAATGGCGACGCTCCCAGACCGGCTGTGCGGGCGTCGAATCAGGGCGCCAGCGACGAGTCACCGGAAAAGTTCGATGCTCACACGGCCGGAAAACCACTCATTGTCGAACAGATCATCCGCCCTACGGGTTTGCTCGATCCGAAAATCACGATTCGCCCACTCAAAGGCCAGATTGATGAGACGCTCGAGCTCTGCCGGGCCCGTATCGAGAAACAGGAACGGATTCTTATTACGACACTTACGAAGCGGACGGCTGAAGACTTGTCCGATTACTTGCGGGACGTTGGGCTCAAAGTGCGATATCTGCACAGCGATATCGACACGATTGAGCGCGTGGAAATCTTACGCGCGCTACGAGCCGCAGAGTTTGACGTTTTGGTCGGCATCAATCTCCTCCGTGAAGGCCTCGATCTCCCCGAAGTCTCGCTCGTATGCATTCTGGATGCCGATAAAGAAGGTTACCTCCGCAGCCAGACGTCCCTCATCCAGACGGCCGGACGCGCCGCCCGCCACGTCAACGGCGAAGTTGTCCTTTTTGCGGATCAAATGACGGGCTCCATGCAACAGCTCATCAACGTGACGGAGTACCGTCGGCGTCGTCAGATCGAATACAACGAAGCCAACGGCATTACTCCCGTGAGCGTACGGCGCGCCGTGCAGGAAAGTCTGCACATGATTTTGAAAGGAAGGCAGGTCGAGGAATCGGTCGTCCGCGAAACCGGCGCCAGCCTCGACGTCACCGAAGTCTTGCGCGAATTGCAGGAGGAAATGCAGGCTGCCGCAG
Source organism: Chthoniobacterales bacterium (assembly GCA_036524675.1). Classification (GTDB taxonomy): domain Bacteria; phylum Verrucomicrobiota; class Verrucomicrobiia; order Chthoniobacterales; family DASVRZ01; genus DATDAW01. The sequence continues at coordinate 39,664 of DATDBU010000080.1, forward strand.
CCAACCTCGAATACGAAAAGGCCGCCTTGTTGCGGGACCAAATTATGGAGCTGAAGAACGGCGCGGGCATATCCAAGATCGAGCCGGCACGCAGACCGGTGAGCTACAACGGGAAGGGCGGGAGAAAAAAGAAATCTCGCAAATAGGGCAGGGGGCCAACTATCCAAACGGACTGTTTCTCCCGATTTATGAAGTGGTTCTCTCTGTGTGCCGTTCTGATTTTTTGCGTCTCACTCAAAGCCGGAGGACAGGCTCCTCTTGCGACGCCTCCGCGCCAAACACCATTGAATGACGTCCTCGCGGCATCCGTCCCTGCGGACGGCATTTCCGAAAAAGGCCAAATGGCGCTCGCAATCAAGCCGGAGAAGTGGCGGACCGCAGAAACGCCCAATTTCTACATCCATTACCGCCGGCAAACCGAAGCCCGGAAAGTCGCTCGCGAGATTGAATTTGATCTTTTCATCATCGCACAGACGCTCGGCGTGCAACCGTCCCGCTACTCCAAGAAATCGCACGTCTATGTTTTCGAGGATGAAAACGAATGGCGCGAATTCATCATCAAGGCGGACATGCCGGAATGGGTTGCTAGTTTTGCACACGGCGATGAGCTCTTTTTGAACGTCCGCGAAACTCGCGGCTCAGCGCCGTTTGATTCGCGCACGCTCGCGCACGAGACGACTCATGCGGTTGTTGCGCGTATTTACGGACCGCAAAATGGCTGGCCTCTCTGGCTCAACGAAGGTTTTGCCGAATACATGGGAGGCGCAGCCATCTCTGCGCGAAAAAATCAGACGCTTAAACGCCATTTCGACCCGCTCTTCGCGAACGGAAACATCATCCCTATGAGCCTGGATGAACTCGAACAAACGAAGATTTATCCTCAATCCAGTGTCGCCCGGCTCTATGAATCGGGACAGGCTGCAGTCCGTTTGCTTATGATCAGCGGCCCTCCGGATCGGTTTGTGCAGCTGGTGAATATGCTTACCGCGGGCAAAACACTGGCCGAAGGGGTCGAAGCGCTATATGGAGACAAGTTCAAAAATTACGACGACTTCAAAAAGGCGTATTTCAAGATAACAACCAACAGCCGATAGAATGCCGCCAAAGGGAAAATCAGCGATCGCAACCGCTTCCGCGATTTACGCTGTTGTCGGGAACGACGAGGCCGAGGTCAAACGCGTGGCGCGCGATCTTTCGCTCAAGCTCGCGCCCAAAGAAGCCGGGGAGTTCGGCGTCGAAATCATCGACGGCGCTGCAGAAAATGCGGAGCAGGCCCGCCAGCGCGTTTCCCAAACCATTGATGCTTTGCTGACCGTGCCATTTTTCGGCGGCGGAAAGCTCGTCTGGCTCAAAAATGCCAGCTTTCTCGCCGACAATGTCGCGGGCCGCGCCGAGTCTGTCCTCGAAGCCGTGGAAACGCTTGCCGAAAAACTGCGGACTGGGCTTGCGCCGGATGTCACTTTTCTGTTGAGCGCGCCGGATATCGACAAGCGCCGTTCCTTTTACAAGACACTGGGGAAAATCGCCAATCTGCAGGTTTTCGACAAGATCGACACCAGCCGCGGCAACTGGGAGGAGCAAGTCGAGGCAATGATTACCGCTGAGGGACGTAAATCAGGGCTCCGCTTCGAACGCGAAGCTCTTGAGTTGTTCGTCCAACTCACGGGTGCCGATACGCGTCAAATTGCAAATGAGCTCGAAAAACTCGACCTCTTTCTCGGCAAAAAACGTGTCGTCGATCATGACACCGTCCGTCTTCTCGTAGCCCAAACCCGCGAAGGGGTCGTTTTCGAACTCGGGAATGTCCTCGCCCGGCGCGACCTCCGCGAATCGCTCCTGCTGGTCGATCAACTCTTGAGACAAGGAGAAACGGCCGTCGGAATTCTCTTCGCCGCCATCATCCCGACCGTTCGCAACCTGCTTGTCGCAAAAGACTTGATGGTTCGCCACAAACTTCGTCCGCCGGACAATCCTTTCAACTTTGCTCGCACTCTCGAAAGGCTGCCGCAGGATGCCATTCGTCATCTTCCGCGCAAAAAAGACGGCTCGGTGAATACGTTTTCTCTAGGTTTTGCCGCGCAGGGAGCGTCGAAATATCAACTTCCGGAGCTCGAAGATGCGCTAAAGACTTGCCTGGAAGCCAATCAGAAAATGGTCACCACCCAGCTCGACCCGGCGCTGATTCTAACCCAGTTGATTGTTCGCATTGTCGGTAAGAAATAAACGGCAGCGCCTCGTTCACGCGGAAGTGTCCGGTGCCAAGACCGCGCCGGTTCATTTCGAAGTCTTGAACGTGGTCAACGCGATATCCCCTCCGCTCGACCGCAAACGCAGCGCGTGCCCGCCGCCGTGAATGTTGCTTTGGAAGGATGACGACGCCGCTTTGTTCGTGACCACCTGCCCAAAATCCGTCTTCACCTCACCTCCGGAACTCTTGGCGTCGATATTTGCCACGACGTCAGTCGGCAGGACCACCCGAATGTTGCCGCCGGCCGTGCTCAAATCGCAATCACCTTTGGGGGATTCTTTAAATTCCACATCGATATCACCACCGGCGGTTTTCGCCTCCAAGGCGCCACCTGCAGAGGCAATACTAATGTCGCCCCCCGCCGTTTTGATCACGGAAGGGTTTCCGGCATAAATCACTTCGATGTCGCCGCCAGAGGATTTCGCCTCGACGCCGGCAAGGGCCGAACCGACTGAGATTGTTCCACCCGCAGCCCGCGCTTTAAGCGGCCCCGTTACTTCCTGTACATAAATGTCGCCTCCCGAGCAGACAAGCTCCGCATTTCCGTCAACCCGCTCCACCGCAACGCCGTCCGCCGCAGACCTAATGGATACATCGCCCTCGATACTTCCAACGCGGATTCCGCCGACACCACTGTCGATATCGACTGAAAATTTCCTCGGGACCGTGATCTGATAAAAGTCCGTTACGTCTCCGAGCTGCAGACGTGGAAGAGGGGAGGAATCGCGCCGCGTCTGAATCCGCAGCTCGTTGCTGGAAGTCGTTACGTCGATTTTTTGTTCCGCCAGAGCCCGTTTCGGATCGCCGCGAAGGCTCGTCATTTGCCGGCTTACGTGGATCGTAACTCCAGAAATGTCCGCAGTTTGCACTTCGACAGCGCCTTGGCTCAGTTTCATCACGAGTTTCCCGCCAGGTTGCATGGGATACGTTCCAGAGAGATTCTCCGAAGCTGTGCGAACTTTGCATCCAGCCGAAGTCAGCACGAAAACGGCGCCGAATAATAAGATTGCGGCGGATCTCAAAATTTTTCCCATATCCATACGATGCAGACAGGAAACAGTTCGGATTCAATTTTTTTCCAAAAACTTCGCTTAGCGTAAGCTGTTGCCCTGTCTGAAGTTCCTTACCCATGCAAATTCGCGACAAAGTTCGCCATCTGTTGACCTTGGATGCCACTCCCCATTCCATCGCGATGGGCGCGGCGATTGGGATTTTCTTCGGGTTCATGCCCGTCTTTGGCTTCAAAACACTATTGAGCTATTTCAGCAGCCTTCTTTTGCGGGTAAATACTGCGGCGGCCATCCTTGCGGTAACTCTGCACGACGTCCTACTGCCGTTGATGCCCGTGATCCTGCGCCTCGAGTACCAGATTGGATACTGGCTGACGTCGCATCCGCATCATTTTGCGCCAAAGATCCAATTTCATGAGCATGAGCATTTTCACCTCACTCTCGCAATGTTTAAAGATTGGCACCGAGTCGCGCACATCGGCTGGCCGATTATTATTGGTTCAGTGATCGTTGCCACCGTTGGGGGCGCCATTACCTACGGAATCACCTACGGCATTTTTCACGCTCGCTATCAACGCCGGATGCGGAAGGCAGAGACACAAGAGATCGACAAAACCCGGTCAAAAGAAACATCTGTCAATAGTCATTCCTGACATTGCTTTGACATTTGGCTAAAGTTTTCGTTCGCGCATACCCGATTGCCAGCTACTTTGTGGCACATCACAAGAGCTCGTTGGACAACACGGAGAGCAAGTTGCAAATCCGGAGATGAGCTTAAGTGATGGAAGATTTTTAGGATTGTTCTGGGGGGAACAGCGGCCCTTCTCGACTTCGTCGGGGGGGGCCGTATCCTTTTCGGCGCCAAAGCTGAAACCTCTTGTTTGTAATCATTCTCTTGCTCTGGGCCTACTGCGTTTCACTTTGGGAAAGAGCATGAAAACCAGCAAACGCTCCTCAGTTTTCCTCTGCCTAGTCGTCGCCGTCCTCGTTGTGGCCGCCCTGTTTATCGGCGATTTCCTCCAAACCCTCCCGTCCCGATTCGTCGACGAATCCTCCCATCGGCTCCAGTTCCAGGCCCAAAAGCTGCGCGATCAATTCTTCGCCGTCACCAATTTCCAGCCGGTTGTCCGCATCAAGAACGACGTTGTCTTCGAAAAGAGTGCTCAGGTCGCCGAATTGGCGGTTGTTTCCCGACCGACAGAAGTCACGCGTGAATTCGTCCACACCTGGGCAGGCAGCACCAAAAAACTGCGCCTTCGGGGCATTTTCCAGGTTCGCGGCGGTTTCGATCTTCGCGAAAAATTCGAGATTGTCGTTGGCCAGGGTAAACCCAAAATCCTACTTCCACGGGCCAGGATTCTTTCCGTCGAACAGACCGATCTCCAGGTCGAGGCCTTCCAAAACGGCTTCTGGAACGCGATTTCCGCTTCGGACATTCAATCTCAAACAGCGGCGCTGCGCGACCTTGCCCGACAACAAAGCGGTCAAGTTGCCACCGAAGCCGAGGAAAATCTCCGCTCACGGCTGAAAACGATTCTCGGCAGAGACGTCGAAATCATCATCGAATCCTCGCCACCACCGGCGCTTTGACACCAGAATGCGACTATGGCTTGTAGAGAGCGCTGACTTGAATTCGGCGGGTGAAGTTGTGCCCGTCGATACGACCTTGGAGCAGTACGCCCGGAAGGACGTAATCACGCGTCCGAAGTAGCTGATAGCCTGCAGTTTCGATGTCGGCGGCCGTCAAGCCAACCCAGTCGGGGCCGAGTTGATCGTCCCATACGACCAATGTGCCTGGGGCTGAATCGCGCAACAGTTTCAGATTCACCATTTTGTCAGCGGTGAACATCGGTTTTTCCTGAATACTGCGGTCTGTAAGCACGCACATGTGCGCGTGACTCCAAATAAAGCGTTTTACCGTCCGAGGATTTTTTTCCAGCCACTTATCCATCTCCGCAATCGCCACCGCATCGCGCGACCAGCTCAAACCATCCAGATAAACGAAGCTTAGCGTGATCGAAGTCGCCAGCACGGTCGCGCCGAGGATACGCGCTGTCGTACGAGACCAGCGCAATCGTTGCACTGCCATCGTGAATAGGGTGTTGCATCCGTCCAGGGTGATCACTGCAAGGCTCGGCGCAACGCACACCATGTAACGCGGAAATCCAGCGCTGCCGAACAGGCCGTATGCCCAAAAAACCGTATGCAGACCAAAAATCAATAATACGGGTGAAATCACGCACAACCAGTTCCAGTCGAGGCGATTGCGAAAATGCGTGACAAATCCAACGAGGAACGGGATCAGCAGAAAAAGACCGGCAATCTCCAGGGAGCGGCCAGCGTAACTGAAAAGCGTTCCATTTCCGTAGGTCCCCTGCACCCATTGCGGCGGCCAGTCGTTCTTGATAAAGAGCGGGTCTCCCGTGATCACCCATGCGGCTGCCCACCAAGCAATGACGCCCGTCGCCAACAGCAACGTTGCCGGGATGGCTTTCACAACGGCAAGGAAGGAGGACTTCTCCGAGCCGGCCTTGCTCCATACCCGCGCGAGAATCCAGGCGCCCCACAAAATGCCTACGAAAAACCCTTCCGGCCGCGCCAGCGGCAGCAGCGACGCAGCCAATATTCCGCGGATCACCCAACCGCGCAGATGCCACCGCAAAGCCACAACGAAAATCAGCGCAAACAGCGGTTCCGTCAGCAAGTCCGAATACAACTCGAAAAAGACCGGTTGCCCCAGCAGCAAGGGGATCACAAGCCAGGCACGGTCCATTCTCAAATCCTTCGCGAGAAGCCAGTTCTGCCAGGCAACGCAGAGGCCGATCGCAACAGCAAAAAAGCGCGCAAACGTCCACCCTAGCAGGACGGGGCCTGCGAATAACGCCGTAAAAAATGGGCGCGCCCACACTTTTACCAGGAAAACCGGATCCTGCCACGACGCCCGCGCCATGAGAAAGTGATATCCGGAATCTTGTTCGGGACTTCCCGGGAACAAAAAAATCAGCGCTACTCCGACCATCGCCATAAAGAAGAGGGCGATGGTCGCAGCTTTTGAATCGGAGTGTGTTTCGCGGGACCCGGACATGCTTGGTTGAAACCGAATTCCGCTTCTAAGTCACCGGCCGTATTCCGGCAAGATGTCACGAAATACTTCGTCTGTCGTGCGCTGTGACTGGTCGAGAAGACTTATTCATGATAAGACGTGCGCTCTTTGTCACAAAACCGATTACCCAATGACCTTCCGCCCAATTTTCAGCTGGCTTGCCGATTCCCGAAAACGAACCTTCATCCTGCCAGCTTTAGGCGCATTGATTTTACTCTTTGCAGGCTGCGCCACGACGGAACCGCCATCCACCCAGAACGACATTTTGGTTCAGCGGACACAGGCGGTAAAACTGCAGATCTTTCTCGACGCCAACCACTTCGGACCAGGCGTCATCGACGGGCGTCCCGGTGAATTCACCTCAAAAGCACTCGCCCGTTACAACGCTTCCCGCAGTTTGCCAGTCGGAGCGCAACCGGATCTGAGCAGGATCGAGTCACTGCGGCACTACACAATTTCGGAGGACGACGTCCGCCGCCTCGGTTCGCAGGCGCAGGAACCTGCCGACATTGAGAAACAAAAAAATCAGCCTTACACGTCTCTGTCGGAACTCGTCGCCGAGCGCTTCCACACCACCCGGAATTTTCTTGCGAGACTGAATCCTGGATTGAACATCAACGGACTGCGGACGGGTGACAGCGTCATTGTGCCGAACGTTGACCAACCGTTCATGATCGAAGACTTGCCGGGATCCAAAACAGATACTGGCAAGACGGCACTCGCGTCCCGACGGGTGACGATCAACCTCCGCGCGCGCATGCTTGAAGTCCGCGAAAAAGACGGTGCTCTCATCGCGGCGTTTCCGATCACACCGGGCTCGACCGACCATCCTGCACCGCCAGGCGAATGGCGCATCGTGGGCATAGCGACCTTTCCGTGGTTCCGCTGGGATGACGGTGTGCTGGAACGCGGCGAACGGACGGAAACATTCTTTAACCTGCCGCCTGGACCGAACAGTCCCGTCGGGATTCTTTGGGCTGGCCTAAACAAACCCGGTATTGGTATTCACGGCACGTCGAACCCGGACACAATCGGTAGAGCAGGGAGTCATGGCTGCATCCGACTGGCGAACTGGGACGCCGCGGTTTTTCGGACACTTGTTTCCACAGGATCGTCGGTGACGATTCTCTGATTTTGCGGTAAGGAACCAGAGCGATGTCCACGCAAGCTCTCAGCCATCTGGCAGCCGATGGAACGGCAAGAATGGTCGATGTTTCGGCCAAAACGCCGCTTGTGCGTGAGGCGATTGCTGTCGGCAACATCATTCTGAAGCCGGAGACGGTCGCCTTGGTGAAGACGGATGGCATTGCGAAAGGGAATGTTCTTTCGGTCGCCCGTATTGCTGGGATCCAAGCGATGAAATCGACTGCCTCTCTGATTCCACTGTGCCACACGCTTCCGATTGACGAAGCGGCTGTCGATTTTACCTGGACTGAAACCGGTCTCGAAATCCGGTCACGGGTTAAGACAACCGCCAAAACCGGAGTCGAAATGGAAGCCCTTACAGGTGTAAGCGTTGCTGCATTAACGATTTACGACATGTGCAAAGCCGTTGATAAAGAAATGCGCATCGACGGAATTCACCTTCTTTCCAAAACCAAAAAGCCTCTTTGATTGCGCACATGTGGAACACGGAATTCGGCTTGGCTTCAGAGTTTTTGCGTAATTGAAGCGCTCAATTCATAAAAAGATTGAAGATCGCGGATTAGCGACGGAATTACGTGTGTCTTGAATACCCAATCCTCGACCCCCAATCCGCATTCGGCAGTCCGCGTCGGCATTATCACTATTTCAGACCGAGCTTCGGCGGGTCAGTATGACGACCTTGGCGGTCCGGCACTCGTAAAAACGGGTAAGGCGTACGGCTGGGAGATCGGCGCGGAAATTCTTGTGCCGGACGACGTCGATCGCATCCAGGAGTCGATCCGTTCCCTGGAATCCCAAGGTTGCTCGCTGATCCTCACTACTGGAGGAACGGGCGTCGGCGTTCGAGACGTTACGCCGGAGGCGGTTCGCGGCATCATGCGTGTGGAATTGCCAGGGTTTGGCGAAGTGATGCGTGCCGGATCGATGAAAATCACGCCTAACGCCATCCTTTCCAGGGCCCTTGCTGCCGTTGTTGGCAAATCGCTCGTGGTCGCACTTCCCGGAAAACCATCAGGGGCTGTTGAATGCCTCGGTTTTATTGCGGCTTCCATCCCGCACGCAGTTGCAGTGGCATCGCAAAAGCCAACCAGCTGCTGAGAAGGAAACAATCCCAACAGGTCGAGGCGGAATCATCAATTGGTCTGCCGGACTGAAAATATTTGTGCCGGGCTTGCTTTCGCGCTCAATCCCTTTTAGCTGTTGGCTAAGCCGTATTGGGGTCTGTCGGCTAAGGTTTGAAGATTATCCTGAAATTCGAAGAGGGCTGGAGGATGAACTGGAGGGAGGCAATGGCCGGAGCTGCACGGCACCGGCGATTTCGCTTCAACGTGGCCATGGCACACACACTGTGGCATCGGGATGAATTTCATCGCTAACCAATAAATTTCGAAGGAGGCGATTGCAGCGACAATATCCATTGCTCATTCCCGACTGACGTGCCTCTAGGGCAAAATAAAATCGTTAGTGAAAACTTCCGGCAAACTCCGTCACCAACTCGATTCCTAACATCTCGCTTATCGGCAACACGCTCTTCGACAAGCGGCAATCTTTCTCTTCCCCAACCCCAAACATAACCCCTACCATCCTGTGAAAAAAGGCATCTCACTTCATCTCGGTCTCAACTATGTGGACCCGAAACACTACGGCGGCTGGAACGGCGAACTGTTCGCCTGCGAAGCTGACGCCAATGATATGGCGGCACTCGCTGAGTCCCGCGGATTCGAAACGCAGACGCTCCTGCGGGAATGCGTGACAGCCAAAGCCGTCAAGCAAGCCATTTTGAGCGCAGCTAAGAAATTGAAGAAAGGCGACACGTTCTTTTTTAGCTACTCCGGCCACGGCGGACAGGTGCCCGATCGCAACGGCGACGAAGGGCGATTCGGGGATACCCGGGACGCTATGGACGAAACATGGTGTCTTTTTGATCGGCAAATGGTCGATGATGAGCTCGCCGCTCTTTATGCCCGTTTTAAGGCAGGCGTGCGGATTATTGTGCTCTCCGACAGTTGTCACAGCGGAACGGTAGTTAGGGCGCTGGGGGAACCGATCAAAGCTCGGGTGCGCCTCCTGCCACCGGCAAAAGCCGCTGAAGTCTATCGAGAAAACCAGGCCATTTATGACGCGATTCAACAAGGAGTGACAGGCTTGGAGCAGCAGACCATCAAAGCCACGGTATTGCTGATATCAGGCTGCCAGGACAATCAACTTTCGCGCGATGGGGACCTCAATGGGCTTTTTACGGGTACGCTCAAGGACGTCTGGAGGAATGGGGCGTTTCAAGGAGGTTACAGGCACTTCCGTGACGCGATTGTGGCGAAGATGCCATCCGATCAGATTCCGAACTATTTCGTGATCGGAGCGCAGAACAAAGCTTTCGAAAGCGAACAGCCTTTCACGATCTCCGTGGACGCACACAAACCGGGGGCCAATGTAAAGGCGGAAGCAGAGCCCGTAGCAGGCGCGAACACACCTATCGAGTTCGTGCTCCGCGAGCTCGATATTATGGGACTCAACGAGCCGAAGCCTTCAACGAATACCCAAAGTTTCTTCGCAGAATTTGAGAAACAGGATCGCGAGTTGGGATTGGATTTTACCCGTGCGGATGCCTTCGTGGACCACTTTTGTAAGGCATTCGAGGGAGTTGAGCTTCGAAAAAACGACCTGATCAAAGGCCGTTATGCCACGGTCCAGAGCATCGTCGATTTGTGCCTGATTGCGCCTTCACGGCCGGTGACTCACTGATAGTTTTACTTCAAAGAAATGCCCGGGTACGACGGTCCTGTAGGATCGAAAGGCGAGATGCGATATGTGATCGCCAAGAATATTGTCGAGTTTTTGGATCAAATTCCTGTCCAGTCCGACTTTCGCAAATCGGCCAGCTGGCCTTTCACAGCGCGGAATTGCTCAAGGGCAAATTCCAAGTCCTCACGCGTGTGAACAGCGCTGATTTGTGTACGGATGCGCGCCTTGCCGTGCGGCACCACGGGATAGGAAAAGGGGATTACATACAGTCCTTTGGAAAGGAGTTCCTCAGCAACTTGTGTGGCAGCGACTACGTCTCCGAACATGATGGGGACGATGGGATGAACTCCAGGCAGGACGCTGTAGCCGATTTTCTCCAGTTCCGCGCGAAAGAAGCGCGTGTTTTCTTCCAGCCGATCGCGAAGCTCGGTGGAGGACTCGAGCAGTTCGAGCACCTTGAGAGTGGATCCGGCAATTGCAGGAGCTAGGGTGTTGGAAAAAAGATAGGGACGCGACCGTTGTCGCAACATAGCGATAATTTCCTTGCGTCCGCTCGTGTAGCCTCCACTCGCACCGCCGAGCGCTTTCCCAAATGTCCCCGTGAGGATAGCCACGCGGCCCATGACTCCGCAGTGCTCAGGTGTCCCGCGTCCACGAGGGCCGATGAATCCGACAGCATGGGAGTCGTCCACCATCACGAGCGCATCATGTTTTTCAGCGAGATCGCAAATGCCGCTTAGATTCGCGATGTAACCGTCCATTGAGAAGACACCGTCTGTCACGATCAGGCGAAACCGGGCATCGGCAGCTTCGACGAGCCGTGCTTCCAGGTCACCGAGGTCGTTGTTTTTGTAGCGAAACCGCCGCGATTTACCGAGTCGGACGCCGTCGATGATGCTGGCGTGGTTCAATTCGTCGGAAATAATGGCATCTTCGGCCCCCAAAATCGTTTCGAATACTCCGCCATTCGCGTCCCAGCACGACGAGTACAAAATCGTGTCTTCGGTTCCCAAAAACTCACTAATTCTTGCCTCGAGCGCTTTGTGCACGGTCTGCGTGCCGCAAATGAACCGGACGGAGGCCATTCCATAGCCCCATCTGTCGAGCGCCTCATGCGCCGCTGCGATCACCAAGGGATGATTCGCCAGGCCGAGGTAATTGTTGGCGCACAAATTCAGCACCCGACGGCCGTCAGATACAATCCACGCATCCTGCGGCGTTTCGATCAGACGTTCATTCTTGAACAAACCCGCCACCCGGATTTTGGAGAGTTGCGATGCCAGATGCTCTTGAAGACGCGTGGCCATGCCGAGAGCTTAATCGAAAACCCAGGCGCACGTCCACGAAACGAAGCTTGAAAGGGCCGTCTACAAATCGAGTGGACATCGTGTTCCTAGGCGATGGTTACACGTCTACGCAACTCGGCACTTACCAGGCGCACATCAACTCAATCATGAGCCACGTTTTCAGCGAAGCAGAGGACCCGTTTCCGCGCTACAACAATCCCAGCGGCGCGCAAAGTGGGCACGCGACGTTTAGGTTGCCGGCGGAATCCGGAGCAGCTCTAGGGGATGCCCTAGCAACGATACATGACCGGCAACTACGATTGGGCCGCTCCAAGCGATTTCTGAAACGCCGCCAGGGTTTCTTTACTTACATGATGTTCGATTCCTTCAGCGTCGGATTGGGCAACGGCATCGGGAATTCCCAAGGATCTTAGGAACGCGACGACGATTTCATGACGGCGGCGCGATTCCTCGGCGAGTTTGCGTCCGGTATCCGTGAGGAAAATGGAGCGGTATGGCTGTGTCGTCACAAAGCCGTCGCGTTGCAGGCGTTGAATGGTCCGCGCCACGGTGACGTGTGTCACACCGAGGTGACGCGCGATATCGACGATACGGGCCTCACCAGTTTGCTCGATGAGACTCGCGATGAGTTCTACGTAATCTTGCGCTGTCTCCTGTGAGTGTTCGACACGTGTGCGGCGGGGATTTCCTCGAATCAGCGGGTTTGAATGACTGGCATCGGAAAAGGTCACTCTAAAAAGAAGCAAACAATCTGGTGATTGACAATTCGGTTTCATAATACAGCATGCGCTACAAAATATATGAAAGGCTCCATTTTAGCATGTTTCACCTTCTTCTCCCTTGTTCTACCGCTTCTTCGCGCTGGAAACGCCGCACCGCCGTCGTCCCCGAACAAATCCCAATACAATCTTTTCCATCCCACCCCCCGCGACCTGCTCCGCGATCTCGCACCCGATCGCCCGGACACGACGGAGAGCCCGGTGACCGTTGACGCTGGCCATTTTCAGATCGAAACAAGTTTCTTCGACTACAGCCGAGACAAATCTGACGGAACCAGAACCGAGGTCTTTACCTATAGTTCGCTCAACCTGAAGGTGGGACTCACGAACAGCATGGATGCGCAATTGCTATTCGATGCGTATACCATCGAAGAATCCAAAGACCGCGAGACGGACCAAACGGAGAAACCCGGGAGCTTCAGCGACATAACCTTCAGGCTAAAAGTCAACGTTTGGGGTAACGATGGCGGAAAAACGGCTTTTGCCATTTTCCCATTCGTGGAAATTCCAACCGGCACCAAACTCAGCAGTGACCGCGTTGAAGGCGGTCTTATTTTGCCATTCTCCATGGGAATCAACGACCGCCTTGATTTCGGCGCGATGCTTGAGACAGATGCTGTGTACAACCCAGACACCGATACCTATGAACTGGCGGTAGTGCATACTGCGGTGCTGGGTGTCGCCATCGCGGACCCAGTGCATCTGTATCTGGAATACGTAGGGTCTGCTGGAACGGGTGAACAGCGTTATCAGGCCACATTTAGTGGGGGATTGACGTTTCCGGTAACGCCGGACCTTCAATTGGATGCTGGCGTCCGCCTTGGCTTGAACGACGCAGCTGAGGATTTCGGCTGCTTCACAGGGATGACAATGCGTTTTTAAAGAGCGTATCGGCTCTTATGTAACGGCATGCCTGGTGGAAACAGTGCGTGCGCCGCGTCTCTTTCCTTAAATTGCAGCTTGCGAGGCGACCGACCCAGCCTATGGTCTGACAAGTCCCGATGGTGCTCCCAGTGCCGCCGGGACTGTTTCGCGTCCAAACAGCAATTGCGTGGAGCAGCAAGTGTCACAACTCCCGTAAACTCCTTTTCTTCCCCGAAATCATCATGGCAAATACAGTTCTCGTCGGCGCTCAATGGGGCGACGAAGGCAAAGGCAAAATCATCGATTTTCTCACGGAGGATGCCGATATCGTCGTTCGCAGCCAGGGCGGAAACAACGCGGGACATACCGTTGTTTTCGCCGGCGTAAAGTACGTGCTCCACCTCATCCCGTCGGGAATTTTGCGCCAGGACAAAGTTTGCATCATCGGCAATGGCGTGGTTCTCGATCCGGTATCGGTCGTTGCTGAACTCGATGGTCTCGCAGAGAAGGGCGTGAAAGTGGAGTCGAATCTCCTCATCAGCGATTGTGCCCACCTGGTTTTTCCATACCACAGGCTTCTCGACGAACAGCGTGAACTGCTCAAAGGCGTCGATAAAATAGGCACGACGAAACGCGGGATTGGTCCCGCATATGGGGACAAGGCGGCGCGTGTCGGGTTGCGTGTCTGCGATCTTCTGCAGCCGGAAGTGTTTTCGAAGAAGCTGAAACAGCGCGTAGACGAGAACAACGCCGTGCTCGCTTCCATCGGTGCCAAGACGGTGGATTTTGATGAAATTAATACGGCGTATCTCGCTGCTGGGAAGCGCCTTAAGCCATTTGTTACCAACACAGTTGAATATCTCTACGAAGCTGTGAAAGCGGGCAAAAACATCCTTTTCGAGGGCGCGCAAGGGACCTTCCTCGATCTCGACCACGGCACCTATCCGTATGTCACGTCGTCCAATACCACCGCTGGCGGCGCTTGTACGGGCTCTGGTGTCCCACCGAATCGCATGGACACGGTTGTTGGCGTCATCAAAGCCTACACCACCCGTGTCGGCGAAGGGCCATTTCCGAGCGAGGACCAGATGATCTCCGATCTGCTTCATGGCATGGGCCGCGAGTTCGGCTCGACGACGGGCCGGGAGCGGCGTTGCGGATGGTTCGACGCCGTATCGACGCGATACGCGTCCATGATTAATGGCATCGACGAAGTCGCCGTCACTAATCTCGACGGTTTGGACGGCGTCGAAACACTGAAAATCTGCGTTGCTTATCAGCTCGGCGACAAAAAATGGTGCGTCCCGCCTGCAGACTTCAGCTGGCTCGAAAAATGCGAACCCGTCTATGAAACGTTGCCCGGCTGGCAGTCGCCGACGGACGAGATTCGCTCATTTGCGGAACTCCCCGAAAACGCTCAGAAGTACCTGCTCCGTCTCGCCGAGTTGACTGAAGCGAAACTCCGTATTGTGAGCGTTGGCCCTGGTCGGGAGCAGACTTTCGTCGTGTAAGTTCCTTCTGCCGGGATGAGGTCGAATTTACCTTACCCGGATTCCATCTCTGACACTGTCCGGCGGATGGACGATGACGACCGCGTATTTTTTCAGACCAGACACGACTTCTGCAGCCGTACCATTGCTGTGGCCGATTTCGACCTTTTGGAGGCGTGCCTTGCCATCGATCACTGCGAAAGTCATCCAGTCCTTTCCGCGACGGAAAAGTGCACCGGTGGGAACCTGTAGGACATCGTCGCCATGCCACCTAACGATTCGGGCTTCAACTCGGTAGCGGTCGCCGAGTTTACCCGTGGAATCGGCAAAGTCGACGCGCACTTTTACGCGCTGTTCTTCGACGCCAAGCGCTGAGATCTTCGTGTAACCGCCTGGTTCGATAACACTTACACGTCCGCGGAGGGGTTTGTCGCCCCCCCATTGTTCAATGGAAACCTCGGCTCCGGGAGTTACTTCAACTGCGTCCGTGGAGAGCAATTCGATTTCAGCCTCAAGATCCCGCGGGTCGCCGACTTCCATGATCTGCGTGCTGACTGTCACCACCCGGGAGTTCTCTTCAAAAACATTCAGAACGTACCCATCGACGGGCGCAACGATCGAAACGGGCTCGGATCTTTCCGGCTGTGTTGCCTGCACGAGCGCAGCTTGGGCTTGGGCGATCTCGAACTCCGCTACGTGGAGCGCAAACGCAGCGGAACGAAACTCCCGCGAGAGCACTTTCACTCTGTTTTCGGCGGCGTCGAACTCCTGCACGGAAATGGCCCCACTTTTGCGGAGCAACCCGGCGCGCGAAAAATCTTTCTTCGCCAGATCCAACGCCGATGCAGCACGTTCGAGATCCGCTTGGCGACTCATCTTGGCCGCTTCAGCAGCTTTTACGGTGGCTTCTGCTTGCGCCCTGGATCGCGGATCGAGAAACCCGGACATTTGCGGTTCGATGGTGGCCAGTACCGTTTTTCCCGCCTGAATCGGTGCACCCGGGCGGAGTTCGACACGATTCAGAAACCCGGCAACCGGCGGTGTAATGACGTACCGATGCCGGATTCGCGTTTTTCCCTCTTCGAAAACGGCCACCGTAAGAGGCCCATTCGTGACGACTACTGTTTCAACCTGAACCGGTTTTGGCCGAAGACCGTTGATCAGCGCAAGGACCAAAAGCGTACCGATGACGTAGGGGATAGACTTCCGCCACAAATCCGGTTTTCGGCGTTTCACGGGAGCGGAAGTACTGGATTTCATGGGAGACAGCGTTGCGGTTTTCATTTTCACTCACGGGTTTTCAGGACGCTCACGAGGTCCAGTTTTCGAATCCGCCTGCCAACAACGGCAAAAGACATTCCGGATGAAACAAGGACGATTATCACGGCGGTGATGTAAGTTTGCGCCGTCAGCACGAGCGGCAGCCGGACTGTCTCCGTGTTTGCTGCGGCGACCATTATTCTGGCCAGTTCAGTGCCAACAAGCAGTCCGGCGGGGATCGCCAGCACGGTCAGAAAAGCGAGCTCGCCGATGAGGACGGTCGCGACTTCCCGATGCGTAAACCCGACGACACGCAATGTTGCAAGATCGCGATTGCGTTCGGAAAGCGTGACGCGCGCTCCGTTGTAAACGACTCCAAACGAGACGATTACAGCAAAGCCAAAATAAATCGCCTGTATTACGCCCATCATCTTCCCGGTCGTCTGTTGAAAGCTCATGCGTGACGCCGACGTAATCGCAAGCGCCCCGATACGGGGTGAATCTTTCACGTCTGCAAGAAAATCGCTCCATTTCGCCTTATCAACTGTGAGATGCGCTCCGCTGATTGTGCCGCCCTCACGCATAAGTCGCCGCAACGTGTCGATGTCCATGTAGGCGCCGATTCCGGCGAAATCGGTGATCGTTCCCGCGATGACGGTTTCAAGCACAGGCCGGCGGCCTTCCTGCACTTCGATTCGGAGCGTGTCGCCGGGTTTGGCGGCCAGTATTTCGGCCAGTTTCGCGGATATCATCAGCCCTGAAGACGGCAAGGGGATTGGTTGACCGTGAACGTCCAGGATGCGATTCAGGAGAGTCACCGGCGCAAGCCCGGTGATGCTGACGCGTCGCTCGTGATGCCCGAACCGCAGCCGTGCGGCGACTGCCCGAAACGGTTCTGCGCTCAGAACGCCCGACAAATGCGTCATATCGCTGAGAGCGCTCGCCGAGCTCGGTTCGATGAGGCTAATCGTCACGTCTTGCCGCTGGGCAAGACTCCATTGAAAATCCATCAGATAGTTGATCCCGTCACGGATCGCTCCAGGAACGATCGGGATGCCAGTGGCAAATGCCAGGCCGAGCGCCGTGAAAAATGCCTGCCAGGGTTTGCGCGCCAGATTCCGCAGTGTCATTCGAAATGCGGGTGGTACAAGTCGCTGCAATCCAAGGCGCTCCAGCACGGATGGCTTGAATTCGGCGGGCGGCTGGGGGCGCATGCCTTCGGCGGGCGGAAGGTTTACCGCCTGGCGGACAGCGCCAATGATACCCAGAAACGACGTTGCGGAACTTGCGATCAATCCAACAACAATCGCCGTCCAGTCAGGGTGGAAATCCAGCACCGGGAACAGGAAAAATTCTCGGTAAAGCATCGTGACGAGATTTCCCATCCACAAGCCAAGCAAACCTCCGACGGTTACAGCCAATAGGACAACGACAAGAGCGAACTTCAAATAGTGGAGGCCGATTTCGAACCTTCGGTATCCAAGCGCCTTGAGTTGAGCAATTTGCTCTCGCTGAAGCCGAACGACACGCGTCAGGACGGCGCTCGTCATAAATGCCGCGATGCTCAGAAAAATCGCCGGAAATGCCACCGCAAATCCCCGTAACACGCGAATCCGATCATCGATCACACGGGCCGATGGATGGTCGGCATGATTGTAGGCTATCAGTCCGCCGTACGGTGCCAATATACGGTCGATTTCGGGCATGATGTCGCGATCCTTTGCTCCCGGTGCGACGTCGACGATGACGTTATTGAACGCGCCATCGAGATCGAGTGCCTTGGCCAGTTCGCGTTCGTTCATCCACAGGACGCCAAACCGGCGGCTATCGGGGACGGTCTCGCCTGGACGCGATTCGTACACAAATTCGGGTGAAAGCGCGATGCCGACGATTCGAAGGCGCTGTCGTGCACCGTAAATCGTGGCGTCGATGGTGTCGCCCGGAAGAAATCCATGCGCGTCGGCAAATGCCTTGCTCACAACGACTGCGTTATGTTCTCCGACACCGGGAAGCCGCCCCGTTTTCAGAAAGAGTAGATTCAGCGTTTGAGGGCGGTCATCGGGCAGCGAAAGCACGACACCGTCCGCCGGTTCTTTCATGCCAGGAATGTCCAGAATGGCTGTCCCTTTCACGCGGGTTTCGACAGCTGCTGTGCCTGCAACCTGGGCCAGGCGATTGCGGACGGAGTTCGGGGCGCGTTTCAAATCGCAGAAAACGTCCGCAAAGCGATTGATGGCGTAGTAGCTATCCCGGGCCGTTTCCAGCGAAACGACGAGACTGCGAGCCATTATCATCATCGCCAGCCCGCAGGCCATAACCAGCGCGACGGCGATGACCTGGCCTTTCATTCCGCTCAGATCGCGGAAGAGTTTGAGATTGAGGGGGGCCATATGGCATTGCGTGTTTACCAGGCGAGCGACGTAACGGGTTCACGCTGAAGATTTTCCTCAATATCCGTGATGCGCCCGTCGGAAAGGTGAATGACGCGGTCAGCCATACCGGCGATGACAGCGTTATGTGTGATGATAACGGCCAGCGTGCCGAATTCGCGGTTAACATGCTCGACGGCTTCGAGGACCGTAAGGCCGGTTTTTACGTCGAGTGAGCCGGTTGGCTCGTCGCAGAGAAGGACCTCCGGACGTTTCGCGATAGCTCGGGCGATGGCGACGCGCTGCTGCTGGCCGCCAGACAGTTGCGAGGGAAAATGATCGATACGATCAGCCAGACCGACGATTTGAAGCGCTTCCTCGGGTTCCATCGGCTCGCGCGAAATCTCTGTAATGAGCGCGACATTCTCCCGAGCAGTAAGACTCGGGATGAGATTGTAGAATTGAAAAACGAAACCCACGGCATCGCGGCGGTATTGGGTCAGTGTATGTTCGTCCGCCTCCGTGAGATCGTTGCCGCGGTAGGTGAGCGTGCCCGAACTGGGAATATCGAGACCTCCAAGGATATTCAACAACGTGGATTTTCCGCTGCCAGATGCACCAAGCAGGACGACAAGTTCGCCTTCGAAAAGATCGAGATCGATGCCGTTCAAGGCTCGGATTTCACTCTCCCCAGTACGATAGACCTTAGTTAGCCCTCGAGTGTGAAAAAGTGGTTCCATGGCAAACTTTCATGAGGGGTCGTGAAGGGCGGCCCGCATTTTCTCAGTAATTTCGATGATGATGTTGCGAGCGGCCTCACGGTTGCCTGGCGTCGCTGGAGCCAAGCCTCGATCAAGGAGCAGGCCGAGGGCCTGAACGCCGTCGTCGAAGGGGATCTTGTGTTCGCCAGGGATGAAGTCGTCGCTGGAAATCAAACCGAAGCTGATCGAAGTCGTGAGGAAGGCGAGGGTTTGCGCGGAGATATCATCGCGGATAGCGCCAACTTCCTGCAACCGGGCGAAAAGCTCGGCGCGAGCAGAAATGGTATTCTTAAGCAATTCTGTGTCGCGCTGGAGAAAGCTGCCGAGAAGTCGCTTGTCGCGGGTCATGATGGCCTTCACGAACGGATTCGTGTTCACGGCGGCAAGGCTGTGTTGGATCATTCGAGCAAAGCTCCAATCGCCATGATCCTGTTCGAATCGGCGGAGCCATTCGGCAGCATGACGCGCGAATTCACGATGGAGGAGGGCTGTGAACAGGGCGTTCTTGCCGGGAAAATCGAGATAAACTGCGCCTTTGGAAACACCAGTTTCGCGGGCAATATCATCGACACTGGTTTTGTCGAATCCCCACCGGGCAAAGAGTTTGGCGGCGGTATCCAGAAGACGTTCGCGTCGTTCGGAAGAAACCGGAGGCGTGACGGACATATGACAATGTGACCAAAACGCCCAGCCGGTCAAATGGTCAAATGGTCACAATAGTACACAGACAGCCGCCTGAAGCTGATCAGCGGAGGAAACCTGCCCAGTGCTTTCCGCGGGGAACAGCGTGAGCCGAGCAAGGGCTGAAGCAAAATGGGGCAACATCAGAAAGGTTGCCCCCTCAACTCTTTACAACTTCTGCGGAACTTTCTCGAGGTTGTAGCACTCGATGATGTCTTCGACTTCGTATTCGTTGAAGTCGCCGAGTTTGATACCGCACTCGAGGCCTGAACGGACTTCCTTCACTTCGTCCTGGAAGCGGCGCAGTGTCGCGACACCGCCGTCGTAAATCGGTTGGCGCTTGCGCAGCACGCGAGCGCGTCCCGAACGGATAATGCGCCCGTCGGTGACCAGACAGCCAGCAACGATGCCCTTGGTCAGTTCGAACACCTGTTTGATCTCGGCGTGACCGACAATGGTTTCGCGGAGTTCAGGATCGAGCAGGCCAGCCATTGCTTCCTTCACCTGGTCAATTAGCTCGTAAATGATGCTGTAAAGCTTGATCTGGATGTTCTCGCGACGGGCAGCCGCAGCGGCACTGGATTCGACTTTGACACCGAACCCGATAATGACGGCGTCGGAAGCGGTGGCAAGTAACACATCGGATTCCGTAATCGGGCCGACAGCACTGTGAAGGATGACAAGGTCGATCTTCTTGCTGTTGATCTGCTCGAGCGAGGAAACAACGGCCTCGAGGGACCCCTGAACGTCACATTTGATGATGATTTCCAACGCCTTGTGCTGGTCGTCGGCTAGACGGTCGAAGAGGTTTTCGAGGGTGGCACGCTTCGGCGTGGCGAGTTTTTCGTTCCGTAGAGCTTCGAGACGTTCCTCGCTCAGAGCCTTTGCGTTTTTCTCGGACTCCATGACGAGCAACTCGTCCCCAGCGTTGGGTAGTCCCGTGAAACCGAGGATTTTGACCGGCGTCGATGGGCCCGCTTGTTTGATCTGTGCGCCCGTATCGGTAATGAGCGCTTTAACTTTGCCAGAGTAGTTGCCGCAGATGAACGGGTCGCCCGCTTTCAGAGTGCCTACCTGGACGATGATGGTAGCGACCGGGCCGCGTCCAGCTTCGATCTGCGCTTCGATGACGGTACCGCGAGCAGGGGCTTTGTCGTTGGCTTTTAGCTCAAGCATTTCAGCCTCGAGCAGCATCGACTCGATCAAATCCTCGACACCGGTGCCTTTAGTGGCAGAAACCGGGACGCAAATTACATCGCCGCCCCAATCTTCAGGCGTAAGCCCCTTTTCTTGAAGCTGGCCTTTGACGCGATCGATGTTGGCAGACGGAAGGTCGATTTTGTTGATTGCGACGATAATTTTTACCTTGGCGGCTTTGGCGTGGGAAATGGCCTCCAAAGTCTGGGGCATAAGACCGTCGTCTGCAGCGACCACCAGGACGACTATATCGGTCACATTCGCGCCACGGGCGCGCATGGCTGTAAACGCAGCGTGGCCAGGTGTGTCGAGGAAAGTGACATGCTGGCCGTTACGCTGAATGCTGTATGCACCGATGTGCTGAGTAATGCCGCCGGCTTCGCCCGCAGCGACACGGGTCTTGCGAATAGCGTCCATAAGGGACGTCTTGCCATGGTCGACGTGGCCCATGAACGTGATGATCGGAGCGCGAGCGACAAGCTCGTCGGCTTT
Organism: Chthoniobacterales bacterium; assembly: GCA_036524675.1. Classification (GTDB taxonomy): domain Bacteria; phylum Verrucomicrobiota; class Verrucomicrobiia; order Chthoniobacterales; family DASVRZ01; genus DATDAW01. The sequence goes on from DATDBU010000080.1 coordinate 61,113, forward strand.
CTTCGGTTCGACGGGTGCGGGAGGTTTGACTTCGACGACTGGTTTGTGGACGCCGCCGCCTTTCTCGCGCTTCTCGACTTCAAAAATGGCGCCATGCTTTCTACAAATTCCCGCCGCGACATCAGGCTCGATGGTCTGATTGATGTTGGCAAAAATGTTCATGTCCATCAGATCTTTCATGATCTGGAATGGCTTCAGACCGAGTTGATTCGCCAACTCTTTGATGATGATGGGAGACTTGATGTGGATGGTTTTTTCGCCACCCGTAGTGGGGGTCCCTGCGGAATCGGAGGGACCAGCTTCCTCGGCCGGTTTAGTAGGCGGCTTCGGGATGCCAGAAATCGGCGGTAGAACCGGGCTTTCCGGTTTTGGTGCGTTGATCCGGGAAATCGGAGGCAAACCGACTTTTAAAGGCCTTTCACCAGATTCTGAAGACCTGGACGACGGTTTCTCGTCGATAAGAGAAACAACCTCCTGTTTTGCGGCTGGCTTCGCGGGCTCGGCTGCAGCGGGTTTTTCTTCTTTGGGTGCGGAGCCGGGAGCTGATTTGGGCTGGGGAGCAACGATACGCGCGAGCGGCGCGATGGGGATGGGGGAAACTTTTTTCTTTTTCTTCGGAGAAATAAGGTCCTCTGCTACCGCAGCAGGCTTCGGCGACGGAGCGGCGTTCGGATTGGTTACCGGGGCGCTGTCGTCCTTGCTGGCGTCAGATTGACGCACTGAGGACTTCGTCGCGAAAGCAGATTTGCTGGTGGTTCGTGTGGACATTCAGGAATTCTCGTTAAAATCGTTGGGGATGTTATTGTAGCAGATTTTGAAGCTGCGCGCCGGTTTGTTTTCATGTCTCCAACCTTTTTATTGGATGGAAGCGAGCTTCTTTTCGTGTTCGCGCTGGGCAGCGTCGAGAATTGGCTGCGCGGCTGCGGGATCGATCCCTAGCACTCCGGCCAAATCGTCGGCATCCATTTCGATGATCATCTCAACGGAACTTACGCCACCTGTAACCAACTGGCGGGCAACTGCCTCGTCGATATTGAGGCTGGTGGCCAATCCTTTGGCGGCTTGTGCGACGCGCTGTTCGAAAACGTCGACGGCGGATTCGCCTTTGCTGATGTTGATGTCCCACCCTGTCAGCCGTGACGTAAGGCGGGCATTCTGACCGCGCTTACCAATGGCAAGCGACAGCTGATCTTCGTCGACCGTGATGTAAACGGCTTTCTTGCTTTCGTCGAGAGTCACCGACTTGACCTTCGCCGGCTTCAAGGCTTCAAGAACGAATTCACGCGGATCGGCGCTCCAGCGGATGATATCCACCTTTTCGTTGTTGAGCTCACGGACGATGTTTTTCACGCGCGAACCCCGCATGCCGACGCAGGAACCGACTGGATCGACTTTTTCGAGTGTGCTGTGGACCGCGATCTTGGTGCGGTAACCCGCTTCCCGTGCCACGGCTTTGATTTCGACGGTGCGATCGGCGATTTCGCTGACTTCAAGTTCGAACAGACGACGGACAAAGTTCGGGTGGCTGCGTGAAAGAATGATTTCGGGTCCACGTTGACCGTTTTCAACAGCCACAACGTAAGCTCGAATACGATCGCCCACATTGTAGTCCTCGGTGGCAACGCGTTCACGTTGAGGCATTACGGCTTCAAATTTTCCGAGATCGACGATGACATCGGAGCGCTCGAACCGACGGACGAGGCCGCTAACGATTTCCCCCGCTCGATCGCGGAATTCGTCGTAGAGCATTTCCTTTTCCGCCTGCCGAATCCGCTGCATCATGGTCTGCCGGGCGGTCTGGGCGGCGATACGGCCGAAGCCTTCCGGAGTGACTTCAACTTCAATGACTTCACCAAGCTGGACGTCGGGTTTTACCTTTTGAGCTCGGGCAAGAAGAATCTCATCGTGTTCGTTCCGAACGTGATCGACGACGATCAGTTTGGCCAACGCGCGAATATCGCCGGTCTTAGGGTTGATATCGATACGCATTTCCCGCGCTGGGCCGACACTTCGGCGGGACGCAGAAAGAATGGCATTTTGGATAGCCTCGAGAAGGACATCCCGTTTGATGCCTTTTTCTCGCTCCAAATAATCCAGACCGGCAATGATTTCGCTGTTCATATAAACAATTCGGGCCGAGACAAAAAAGAGTGGGACTCGCTCCCACTCGTTTCGCTCGGTCTATTGGTTTAAGGATAGCCGCCGGGGTTTGAGCCGTCAAGTTTTGTCCGGCGCAAAGCACTCAGAAAGAAAACGTACGTGTCGCTTCGCGCCGGCCATGGCGTCAACTCCCGAATGGCAGCGGATCTGAAGGCTCTACAGAAGCGCGAATTCGCTCGCTCGCCGGACCTGGTCGTCGGATGGCCGCACGCCGGTATAGAGAACAAATTGCTCCAACGCCTGAATAGCGATTACCTCTGCGCCCGTAATTACTTTCTTGCCTCGTCCGCGGGCATGGCGGATCAACGGCGTTTCGGGCGGGCGGGCGACGACATCGAAAATGGTCTCGGCGGCTTCAATCGTTTCCGGATCGAAAGCAAGATCATCGGCCTCCGCACCGCCCACCATCCCGATCGGCGTGACGTTGACCAACATCGCCGGCTGGAGTGAGTCCATGGCCGGGCGCCATTCATATCCGCAGGACTCAGCCAAAGTGCGTCCAACCGTCTCATTTCTGGCGATGATATAGCCCGACCGAAAACCTGCACCTTTAAGCGCAAAGGCCACGGCTTTTGCCATGCCTCCACTGCCCCGCAAGGCGAAGACGGATTGCGGGGGAATTTCGTGACGTTCCAGCAGCCGCGAAACGGCGATGTAATCCGTGTTGTAGCCCGTCAACCGGCCTGAGTCGTTGACGATGGTGTTAACGGATTCGATGACGGCAGCCGAGTGATCCAGCTCATCCAGAAATTCGATACAGGCTTCCTTGAAAGGCATCGAGACCGCGCAGCCACGAATTTCAAGAGCCCGGACACCCCCAACGGCGGCCTTCAAGTCGCTGGTGGTAAAAGCCTTGTAGACGAAATTGATATCGAGCTCTCGGTACAGAAAGTTGTGAAAACGCGTTCCGAAATTACCAGGCCTGGCCGCTAAAGACATGCAAAGCCGGGTGTCTTTGTCGATTGCGTGATTTGCAGGAGTTCCTTCGACTTGCGATGGGATGGACGTGGTCATAGGCAGATTCATTGACTCGTTTGGATCCCAGAGCAAACTCAAGCAAAAAAAATCGCTGGCCGCGAGGGATCACGTTTGTATTTGAGACATCAGGTTCACCAGGCGGGTATGGGCATTGGACAAAATCGGTGGGCCGTGCGCGAAAAGGAGAGCCTTGGGCTCGATCGAGGCGATTTTGTGAAGGCTTTGGCGCAGTTGTTTGGGTGCGGTGGCGTATTTGTCGGGAAGAAGGCCAAAACCAAAATTGTTGAGATTGATGAGAATGTCGCCCAGAATGAGCGTCCGGCTATCTTCAATGAGAATACCGACTTCTCCGGGGGCCGCGCCTGGAAGTTCGACGATGCGCAGTCGGGAGTGGGGAGCAAACGCTTCGACGAGAAGCGGTAGAGCTCGCACATCCAGGTTTGGGCAGGCGTCGGGATGGGCGAGAACACGAATTTCCCGGAATTTCTCAACAAACCAGAGTGTATCCCGTTCGTGGTTGCTACTGGTCAGTAGAATCGTTTTGGGAGCTCCGAATTGAGCGACAAGTTCAGTGAGAGCATCCGAAGATAGGGCGATGGGATCGACCAAAACCAAGCCGCCATCGCCGGGTAGAGCGATGGCGGTGGAAAAGAGATCGACTTTGGATTTGGAGCACCAGGTAGACCAAATTGCCAGATTGGCTCCCAGGAGCTGGATCTCGCTGGCTGTGGGCATTGTGTCGTTTTAAGTCTTAACTTTGTAGTCCAAAGAAGACGATGGCACTCGAATACTGCGCAACGTTCCAGCACTCCTTACGAACCAAGCCGCCTAGTATTTCACGCTACAGCCATACGGTTTGGTTGTACCGACAGGCACGGGTTTGCCGGCTTCGGCCGCATCGAGCGCACTCCGGACGTAGTTGGTCGCAGTCGCGATGTCTGCTTGATCAGTAGTTGGTTTGTTATCGATGCCGCCCTGGTAGATCAGCGTGCCTTCCGGATTGATGATGAAGATTTCAGGAGTGGTCTTGGCATTGTAAAGACGGCCGACCTTGCCCTCATGATCGAGTAAAAGGGCGGTAGGAGCCGTTTTCTTTGCTTCGGCAATTTTTTCATATTCGGCGGGCGAATAGTAACCCTGTTTGCCGGGTGCCGACGAATTAATGGAGAGCCAAACGATGCCCTTTTTCGTATATTCGGCCTGCAATTTCTGCATGTTGGCACTGTCGTAATGCTTTTTTACGAAGGGGCAATCCGGGTTGTACCATTCCAACACGACGAATTTGCCTTTGTAGTCGGCGAGCGAGACTTCTTTTCCGCTCGTGTCTTTTAAAGTGAAATTTTTGGCCGGTTTTCCCGTTTCGACGGCAGCGAGCGCGGGGGCGACAAATCCCAGCACGCAAAGGGCAAGAGTGGCGAGTTTCAATTTCATGATGGGTCCGTAGGTGGATTTAGGTTTTGGGTGATGGCTTGGGCTTCTGCCTGATGGAGCGCGTCGAGCACAATTTTCGGCGTGAGAATTTCCGGCAACACAACCGGCGGGATGCTGCGGTCGACGGGGAAAATCAAATAGAGCGGCACTCCGGCGCGTCCGTGTTGTTTCAGGATTTTAGTGATGTCGGGATCCCCGTTGGTCCAGTCCGCCTCGAGAAAGAGAACGTTTTTCCCATCGAACGCAGTCTGAACCTCCGGTTGGTTAATGGCGACGCGTTTGTTGACCTTACAGGAGATGCACCAGTCCGCGGTGAAATCGACGAAAACGATCCGGTTCGTCGAGAGCGCTGCTTCGAGTTTGCCGGCGAAGTTTTGTGCTTCTTTTTCAGCCGGTGGCGGACGGAAAAAGACGGTAGTTACGGCTAGCAAGGCGAGCGTCCCCACGAATGCGCCTGTGCCAAACGCCCGGGTGACGTCGCTCGCGACGGGTGTGAGAAATGTCCCATAAATCCACGCGGCAAGCCCCGAGAGCAGGAGGAGTGCGCCAAGAAAAACGATGGCATCGGTGCCTGCCTGCCTGCCGACGATCCATACAAACCAAAGGAGCGTTCCGAGCAAAAGGAAACCCATACATTGCTTCAAATGCTCCATCCACGGTCCGGGTTTCGGCAAGAATCTCATCCAAGCCGGATTGCTACACAGGATCAAATATGGGGCGCTCATCCCGAGAGCAATTGCCGCGAAAACGGCCAGCAACACCAAGGGCGGCTGGGCGAGGGCAAAGGCGAGTGTCGTGCCCAAATAGGGCGCTGTACAGGGCGTGCCAAGGATGGTCGCGAAAACGCCCTGGAAAAATGCCCCGGCATACCCTTCGTGTGGCGTTCCGGCGAGCTTCGTGGTCGCGGCGCCAGGCAGAGTGATCTCATAAACACCAAATAAATTCAGCGCGAAGAGGAAAATGAGAACGCTAATGCCGATGTTAAACCACGGACTTTGGAACTGCTGTGCCCAGGTAATTTCGATGCCAGTCGAGCGCAGGACCAGCAGCACGACCGCCAAGCCGAGAAACCACGCGAACATTCCCGCGGAAAAGGCGAGACCCATCCTAAAAACGCGTTGCCGCGACTCTCCGGATTGACGGACAAAGCTGAAAATCTTCAGCGATATAACCGGCAACACGCACGGCATCAGATTTAAGATGAGTCCGCCCAAAAAGCCGAAAGCGAGCGCCGTGAAAATGGAAAACGCTTGCGGAGCTCTGGCCGGGGTCGCAGAAGGGGGAGGGGATATCGTCGATACTTCGTTCTGGCCAATCTCCCATCCTTGATTTCCCGCTTTTAGAACACCGGGAATCATCTTTGGCTTTGTTCCACCCTCGAAAAGCGGAATTGTCACCACCAAATCAGCTCCTTTTACCTCGATTTTGGGGTGGCCGATGACGGCATCGAGTGGCGGATTGGGAAAAAAGAAAGCAGCTTCCGTGTCGGATTTCCAGTTGGGAATGGTCAGAGTGACTTGCTGATCCGTAGCCGTCCATTTGGTTTCGAATGAAGGGGGGGCGGTTGCGGGAATCTGCTTTGCAAACGACTCGAAGGTCGGGCTATCGGGGCCGGATCCGGCGGCTCCCACCAGCAATTCGAGATTCAATTCGCTTTTACCAGGCACGCATAGTTGCTCGCATACGAGCCAATCCGCCTTTGCTCGGAACTTCAAGGGGCCAGCCGGCAGTTCCTTTGGCGGCGTCACCGTCGCGAAAAGCAGCACTTCGTCGTGATAAACGTATGTGTCGATGTCTCCGAGATCGGTGTGTTTCGAAGGCACCGGCCACTGTAACTCGCCGATGGTAAATCCCGCTGGGAGTGTCCACTGGATTCTGGTTGGCGTCCCGGAATCGCCGGGAAACTTCCAATAAGTGTGCCAGCCGGGCGCCATTTTCAGTAGCAACCCGATCCGGAACGGTTTACCGGCTTCCACAGCCGCTGTGTCTGCGACCAATTTTGGTGTGACGAGAACCTTGCCCTTGTAGATCTGGGCATGCGCCATGCTCAGAGTTCCAAGAAACATGAGCATTGCTATGAGGAACAACCGCAGGCAGAGCTTCACGGAGTTGGGTAGCATCATCTGTATGTATGAGCAAACATCCGAGTTTTTCTTCCGTCAATTTGCTCAATTTTCACCATTGAGTGTGCAAAAAGCGGCTTTCTCGAGGGGAACTGTTAAAATTTAGTCATTTTCTTCTCAAAAATGATTCAGAAAATTGAGTGAAATACGCTACTTTTTCTTTGAATAGAGGACAGTGGAGAAATACCCTCGTCCCAAACCACATCCACCAACCAGCCAGACCACCCCATGAGACTTGACCAAACTGCCTCTGACATCGCTGAAATTCACGCCGGTTCACTCTACAGACCTGAGCATGAACGCGACGCGTGCGGTGTCGGTCTCGTAGCGGATATCGAAGGCCGCCGTTCCAATTCCATCCTGCGCGCCGGCCTGACTTCATTGTGCCGTCTGGCGCATCGTGGTGCGTTGGATGCCGACGAAAAAACGGGCGACGGTGCGGGTGTCCAGACGCAGATTCCGTACAAATTTTTCCGCAAGGAACTCGCGAAGACCGGTCAACAGCTCTACGACGATGAGGATCTTGCTGTTGGATTCATCTTTTTCCCGCACGACAACGCTTATCAGCAGGCGCGCGCCAAGGCCATCATCGAGGAGGTTGTCGAGGAGCGGGAGATTTTCCTGTTTGGCTGGCGCGAAGTGCCGATCAACATTCGTGTGCTCGGTGCCAAAGCCCAGAGTACGATGCCGCGCATTGAGCAGGTGCTCCTGGGCCGTCCGGCAGGGATGTCCAGTGACGAATACGAACGGCGTCTATTCCTGGCTCGGAACGAGATCGAAAAGATCGCTGCGACCGACGGGATCAAAAATTTTTATATCGCCTCGTTCTCGTCGCGGATCATCTGTTACAAAGGTCTTCTCATTTCGCCGTCGCTCGAAAAATTTTACAAGGATCTCTCGGATCCAACGTACGAAACGGCGATTTGCGTTTACCACCAGCGCTATAGCACGAACACATTCCCGACGTGGTCTTTAGGGCAGCCCTTCCGGCTGATGGCGCATAACGGTGAGATCAATACCGTTCGCGGCAATCGCAACTGGATGAAAGCCCGGGAAGCAGAACTCACTGCTGAATATTGGGGCGAAGACATCGATCTTCTCAAACCGATCATTCAACCCGGTGGTTCGGATTCCGCCAGCCTCGACAATGCGCTGGAAGCGCTAGTGATGTCCGGTCGCGATATCACGCACGCCATGGCCATGCTCGTTCCGCCAGCTTGGCGCAAAGACAAGACGCTTTCGCCGGAACTCCGCGCCTTTTATCAATACAACAGCGGCTTCAACGAGCCTTGGGACGGTCCGGCCGCGCTTGTATTCAACGACGGCCTCACAGCGGGCGCATGTCTGGATCGCAATGGACTTCGTCCAGCGCGCTATAAAGTTACCAAGGATGGTGTGTTCCATCTCGGCTCCGAAGTCGGTTGTTTTGAGATCGACGACGCCAATATCGCTCTAAAAGGTCGCCTCGGACCCGGGGAGATGATTGCCGTCGACACCGTGGCCAAAAAACTTCTGAGCGACCGGGAAATCAAAACGGCGCTCGCTGCTGACAAACCTTACGGGCAGTGGATCGAAGAGCACATGGTGTGGCTCGAAAAGGCAGCCCCCGGTCCCATTACGCTCTCAGAGGGCGAACTGGACATTCTGTCGCTCACGCAGAAGCAAATTTCCTTCGGGTACACGTCCGAAGAGCTGGAAATGATCATCAAACCGATGCTCAAGGAAGGCGCCGAGGGCATTGGTTCCATGGGCGACGATGCTCCCCTGGCCGTTCTCTCACTTCAGCCCAGGCTGCTTTACACCTATTTCAGCCAGCTTTTCGCGCAGGTGACGAATCCGCCGATTGACCCGATTCGCGAAAAGCTTGTCATGTCGCTCAATACGACCATGGGCTGGCGTCGCAATTTGCTGGGCGAGACACCCGAACATGCCAAGCTTATTGAATCGCCATCGCCGGTTCTGCTCGATCACGAGTTGGAGTTCTTGAAGAATTTCCAAGATCCCGCGTTCAAGCTCCAAACCATCGAAGCGCTCTGGCCGGTATCTGAAGGTCCGGATGGCCTCAAGAAAGCCGTCGAAAAGATCTGTGCTGAGGCCGAAGCGGCTGCCGAAAAGGGTGCAAGGCTCATTTTGCTCTCGGATCGCCGTGTCGATGCCAATCGCGTCGCTGTTCCGATGCTCATCGCCACCGGTGCGGTCCACCACCACCTGACACGCGTCGGCAAACGCATGAAGGTAAGCATCCTGTGCGAGACCGGCGAAGCTCGCGATGTCCATCAGATCGCCTGCCTGATCGGCTATGGCGCAAGCTTGGTTAATCCGTATCTGGGCTTCGAAACTCTTCGCGAAATCATCGAGCGCGGCCAAAGCGGCGCCGTAACGGATTACGCTGTTGCCGTGAAGAACTATCGCAGCGCCATCGAAAAAGGTCTGCTCAAGATCATGTCCAAGATGGGCATCTCGCTGGTAAGCAGTTATCGGGGTGCGCAGATTTTTGAAGCGATCGGCATTAACGACGAAGTGATTTCAAAGTGTTTTGAAGGGACTTCGTCCCAAGTTGCCGGCATCGGCTTTAAGGAAATCGCCATCGAAAGCCTTACCCGGCACCAGCTCGCTTTCGGGCCGCCTGCAAATCCCGGAGAACCAGTCAAGCCACCCTCGTTGAGCGATCCGGGCTTTTATCGGTTCCGGCGAAACGGCGAACTCCATGCCGTCACTCCGCCAGTCATCAAAAACTTCCACACCTTCGTTAAATCGAACAAAGCGGAAGATTATAAGGCTTATGTTCAAGCGCTTTTGAATTCACAGCCGCATTCACTGCGCAATTTGCTCGAATTTGTTGCATCGCCGGACGGTCCTGTCCCGCTGGACGAAGTGGAGCCCATTGAAGACATCCGCCGGCGGTTTACCACCGCGGGCATGTCGCTCGGCGCGCTCAGTCCCGAAGCGCATGAATGCCTTGCCATCGCGATGAACCAAATCGGCGGCAAGTCGAATTCTGGTGAAGGCGGCGAAGATTCCGAGCGTTTCACCCGGCGCGAAAACGGCGACCTGGCCAACAGCGCGATTAAACAAATCGCCGCGGGCCGCTTTGGTGTCGATGCCGCGTATCTGGCCAGCGCGAAGGAAATCGAAATCAAAATGGCTCAGGGCGCGAAGCCTGGCGAAGGCGGACAACTACCCGGCCAGAAGGTAACCGTTACGATTGCAAAACTTCGGAAAACCGTTCCGGGCGTGATGCTGATTTCGCCGCCGCCGCACCATGACATCTACTCGATCGAAGATTTGGCGCAGCTGATCTACGACCTGAAAATGGTCAACCCGCGCGCCCGAATCTGCGTGAAGCTCGTTGCTGAAGCAGGGGTCGGAACCATCGCTGCAGGCGTCGCCAAAGCTCACGCTGATATCATTCTGGTGAGCGGTCATGAAGGCGGCACCGGCGCCTCGCCACTCAGCTCCGTCAAACACGCTGGCAGCGCCTGGGAACTCGGCGTCGCCGAGACGCATCAAGTGCTCATGCTCAACGGTTTGCGCAACCGCGTCACCCTGCGAACCGACGGCGGAATGCGCAAGGGCGAGGATCTCATTTACGCGACCTTGCTCGGAGCGGAAGAATACAATTTCGGAACCGCCGCACTTATCGCCTCGGGCTGTGTTTACGTCCGGCAATGCCACGTGAACACTTGTCCGGTCGGCGTTGCGACGCAGGACGAAAAACTTCGCGCCAAATTCAAAGGCAAGCCGGAATACATCGTCAATTTCTTCAACGCCGTTGCCAACGAGATGCGGGAGATCATGGCAGCGCTTGGTTTCCGGACGATTAACGAAATGGTCGGCCGGGTCGATCTGCTGCGCCAAAAAGAAATCCCGGGGCATCCAAAAGCGAACCTGCTCAACCTGAAACCGCTGCTCTTCGACGTGGCGAAGGATGATAACACGATCCCTCGCTACGCGACGCGTGACCGCAACGATGGTGCGCATGACAGACCGCTTGATGACGTGATTTTGCAGGACGCCAAGGAAGCGATCACTGACGGCGAGGCGATTTCATTGTCGTACCGGGTCAAAAATATCAACCGTTCATTGGGAACGAGGGTTTCGGGTGAAATCGGCTATCAATACGGCGAAGCGGGACTGCCCGAAGGCACTATTGAGCTGAATTTCGCTGGCTCAGCGGGGCAGGGACTAGGCACCTTCCTCGCACCGGGCATCCGTATCGTATTGACTGGCGAAGCGAACGACTATGTCGGTAAAGGCATGAGCGGCGGTGAAATCGTCGTCCGCCCGCCCGCGCGTCGTGGATTTGCGCCCCAAGACAACGTTATCGCCGGTAATACGGTGATGTACGGAGCAACTGGCGGCGGACTCTTCCTGAATGGCCGGGCAGGGGAACGTTTCGCGGTGCGCAACTCAGGCGGCGTCGCAGTCGTGGAAGGTATCGGCGACCACGGGTGCGAATACATGACCGGTGGAACCGTCGTCGTCCTTGGCCCAACTGGGAAGAATTTCGGGGCCGGTATGACCGGTGGCGTGGCGTATGTGCTCGATCTCGAAGACAAGTTCCCAGAGCGCTACAATGCGGAATTGATTGTTCACGAGCGCATCACGTCTCCGGAGGAACTGGTTCTTGTTCGCAGCTTGATTTATCGGCATCTGGAACAAACCGAAAGCCCGCGAGCTTGGGAAATCCTAGCGGATTGGCCGTCCTTTCTGGAGAAATTCTGGAAAGTTCACCCGGTATCGAACATCAAGAAGGAAGCAGCGGCGGCAGAGCCGATCGAGGAAAAGACTTCGGCGAAAGCATCCGAACCGGTACCAGCATAGATATATAGGAGGCATCCAGCCTCTTTGAGTGGAAGTCGTTTCTGCGCGGATCTGCTTGGAAGCCCTTCCTCTTAAAGGGGTTGTGATGCGCTTTTCTTTCTTTGGCTTTTCAATTGCTGCCGCGCTCCTGTAGGCTTAGCCATGCAAACAACCACCCAGCTTGCACTTTTCTTAAAGAATGCACCAGGGACGCTCGCCGCGGTCTGTGATGAGCTGGCAAAGAAGGGCATCAATATTTATGCCCTGACCATTTCCGACACAGTGGATCATGCCGTTGTCCGGATGGTTGTCAGCGATACGGCAAAAGCGCTCCTCTTGCTCGAAGAGCACGGCACGCTTGTTGTCGAAAACGAAGTATTGATGATCGAAAACGATAACAAACCTGGCACGCTCTCACGCATCGCCAAAAAGCTCGCAAGCAAGAATATTAACATTGAGTATGCCTATCTTGCGACCAGCCCGAAATCGAAAAAGGGCTTGATGATTTTGCGTCCGAGTAACATCAAAAAAGCGCTCGCGCTTCTTGCTGACGAATAGAAGGAAACAGGGATATGGGGATTACAAAAAAAGCGAGGTCGTGTGGCGTTTGTAAAAACGCTTTTCACCCTTTTTTGTGGAAAAACAATCGGATGCTTCTCTTGCCCGTGCGGCCGGAAACCGCTTCGATCCTATGACTACCAAACCCGGTCTCCCGCACCCCCTCGGCGCGACTGTCATGGACGGAGGCGTTAACTTCGCCATCCACTCCGACAACGCCAAGTCTGTAACACTCTGTCTTTTTAATTCCCCCGAATTAGCCACCGAGTCCACCCGCATTCCCCTCGAGGAACGCACCGAAAACGTCTTTCACGTTTTTGTTCCCGGTATTGGTGCCGGACAATTCTACGGCTACCGGGTGGATGGCGAATACGACCCGAAACGCGGCTTTCGATTTAATCCGGCCAAATTGATGGTCGATCCGTACGCCAAGGCCATCGCTGGCAACATTCAATGGTGTCCGGAACTTATGCCTTACGCAGTTGCCAAGACGGACGACCGCGACTTAACGATTGATGAGCGGGATAATGCGTTCGCTGTCCCAAAAGCAGTGGTCGTTGATGACAAAGCTTTCCATTGGGGCAACGACAAGTTGGTAAAACGTTCATGGTCAGAAACGGTCATCTATGAAGTTCATACGACTGGCTTCTCAAAGCTGTGGGACGCGATTCCTGAACATCAGCGCGGTTCCTATGCCGCAATCGGAAGCAAGCCGGCTATCGACTATTTTAGAAAGTTAGGAATTACCGCCGTCGAGCTGCTTCCCGTGCACGAACATGTCGATGAGAGCATTCTCGAATCGCGCGGTTTGTCGAACTATTGGGGTTACAACACCCTCGGTTTTTTCGCTCCGCACGGCGCCTATTCGTCGAGTGGCACTCATGGTCAACAGGTAACGGAATTTAAACAGATGGTGAAGAACCTGCACGCCGCGCGTTTGGAAGTCATCATCGACGTTGTTTACAACCATACTTGCGAAGGCAACCACTTCGGTCCTTCCTTTAGCTTCCGCGGTGTTGACAATGCGTCCTATTATCGGCTTATGCCGGATAATCCACGATTTTATCGTGATTACACTGGCTGCGGAAATACGCCCGACGTCACCCATCCGCGCATGCTCCAGCTTGTCATGGACAGCCTGCGTTACTGGGTTCAGGAAATGCATGTGGACGGGTTCCGCTTCGATCTCGCGTCTGCGCTCACGCGCGAAGCGCACTTACCCGACATGCGGGGAGCATTCCTCGATGCCATCCATCAGGATCCCGTATTGTCCCGCGTGAAGCTCATCGCGGAACCGTGGGACGTCGGTGAAGCCGGCTATCTCGTCGGCAATTTTCCAATCCTCTGGAGTGAATGGAATGGCAAATTTCGCGACGGTATCCGGCGTTTTTGGAAAAGTGATGGGGGCTTGATCCCGGAGATGGCCTACAAACTGAGTGGCAGTCCCGAGTACTATCAGATATCGGGACGGCGCCCGTACGCTTCTATCAATTTCATCACATCCCACGACGGATTTACGCTCACAGATCTGGTGAGCTACAATGAAAAACACAACCTCGCCAACGGCGAAGAAAACCGCGATGGGGACAACAACAATCTTTCGTGGAATTGCGGCGTGGAAGGGCCTACGGATGACCCGGAGATCGATGCGCTTCGAGACCGCCAACGCCGCAATTTCTTGGCTACGCTATTTCTTTCCCAGGGCGTGCCGATGCTCAATGCCGGCGATGAATTCGGACGCACCCAGAACGGAAACAATAACATCTACTGCCAGGACAACGAACTGGGCTGGTTCAGCTGGGAGCGCGACGCAAAAGCGGCCGCAATCCAGCGTTATACGTCTCGCCTCATCAAGTTTCGGCAACAGCATCCCGTTTTTCGCCATACGAAATTTCTAAATGGACGGATGATCGAGGAGGTGGGTCTGAAGGACGTCACGTGGCTGCATATTACGGGCGAAGAAATGACTGAGCCCCAATGGCACGACGCCAATCTCCGCACCCTGGCCATGATCCTATGCGGGGATGCGCCGCTCCTGCGCGGTGACGATGGGGAACGTTACCGTGACGGCACGTTTTTGCTTTGTTTCAACGCGTCCCATGAACCGGTCTCCTTCAAACTGGCGGGCCCGCAAGGCGCGTTTTGGAAACCTGTTCTGGACACTGCAACCGAGGATGGTTTCGTTAGCCGGGCACGCTCCATTCCCGTGGGCGATGTCGTAGCGCTCATTGATCACTCTCTAAAGGTTTACCAATTGGAACGATAATTCGGCGTGCTACTGCTCTCCATGAGACTGTTGCTAGGGGTAGCATCATTGTCGCCATGCTGCACGGCAGAGCAGTCGCTGAGTGGGGTAACTCGTGATCTCATTGAGATCCGGCGAGGTTTACTGCGATCCTTCCTTGCACGCGGCCCCAATCCGCTATTCACTACACGCCCCACTTTTTCTCCATGAAGGTCTCCGATCTACGCGGCATTTTGCAATACGTTCCCCGGTTCCGGGAGCGGATATTCGTTATTGCAATCGATGGAGAAGTTCTTGCGTCGTCGAATTTTTCCAATCTGCTGCTCGATATCGCGGTTCTGCGTTCACTCAACATCCGTGTCGTGATCGTTCATGGCGCCTCGTTTCAAATCGAGCGCACCGCCAAAGAGCGCGGGGTCGCCATTTCCAACGCCGATGGCACGGGGATTACTGACGAAACGACGCTTCAATTGGCAACAGCAGTCGCCATACGTCTTACAAACGAAGTCATGCAGGGGCTCACTGATGTGGACCTGCGTGCCGCGTACGCGAACGCCATCATTGCGCATCCGGCCGGTATTCTGCACGCCGTCGATTTCAGAAATACCGGACGTGTGGAACGTGTGGACGACCGTTGTCTGGAACTTTTCCTGGCCGAAGGCATCGTTCCCGTTATTCCACCGATGGGATTTGATGGCGAAGGGCGCACGTTTCGGGTCAACTCTGACGCCATTGCGCTCGAAGTCGCCGAAGCGTTGCACGCCGCAAAGATCATTTTTGTCTCGGCACATTCCGGTCTCGAAATCGATGGGCGCTTCGTCGGCCAGCTTTCTGTTCCGGAGACTGAGGAACTGCTGAAAAGCCATCGCTCCAAACTCCCGTCTGGACTTGCCTCAAAACTCGAGCACGCCGCACGTGCCTGCCGTCTTGGAGTTCCGCGCGTGCACTTGATCAACGGCCACCAAAACGAAGCCCTCCTGACAGAGGTTTTCTCGAATCAAGGTATCGGGACGATGGTCTATTCGAACGACTATCAGCAGATCCGGCGCATCTATAAAAAGGATGTCCGCGGCGTGATGAATCTCATCCGGGAATCTGTGAACAATGAGGAGCTCATTTTCCGCACCCGGGCAGATATTATCAATCACATTGAGGATTATTGGGTGCTTGAAATCGACCGCCGGCTCGTCGGTTGTATCGCGCTTCACCCTTTCCTCGAGGAGTCAAAAGCCGAACTAGCCTGCCTCTACGTGAGCAAGTCTGCCGAAAACCACGGTCATGGCCGAAAATTGATGGCTTTCGTCGAGGATCTGGCTCGCGAGAAAGGCATCCGTGACGTCTTTGCCCTCTCGACCCAGGCATTCAACTATCTCCAGCAAAAAGGTGGATTCATCGAGACCACTCCCGATGTTCTTCCTGAAGCGCGCCGCGCGAAGTACGAATTGAGTGGCCGCAAGAGCAAAATCCTCATCAAACACGTCAAACGTGAAGCGGAAGTAGACTGAAGCAGGAGCATTTCCGTTCCCCGTAGCGGCTTCATCGAAGCATCCCGTGACGCCTGGCCTCGTTCGCCAGGCGGTTTCGTCGAAACCGCCTACCACAGTTGGTAAGGAATGGCGCTGGCGCGGGTCACGACTTCTTTACCGTCGTCTGGATGTGCAATTCGCGCAGTTGTTTGAGTTCCACTTCCAGCGGCGATTGAGTCATCAAATCCAGGCCGCGATTGTTTTTCGGAAAAGCGATCACCTCGCGAATGCTGGAGGCGTTCGCAGCCAACATCACGACGCGGTCCAGGCCAAAGGCAATGCCGCCGTGCGGCGGGGCGCCGAAAGTGAAGGCACGAAGCAAGTGGGCAAATTTTGTCTGTTGTTCTTCCGGACCGACACCGAGCACCTCGAACATTCTTGTCTGCAAATCCTTTTCGTGAATACGCACCGAGCCGCCGCCAAGCTCCGTGCCGTTGAGTACGACGTCATACGCCACCGCGCGCACTTTTTCGTATTCGCCCGCTTCGAGCAATGGGATGTCTTCGGTTTTCGGACGGGTGAACGGGTGATGCACTGCGGCCCATTTGTTCTCTTCAGGCACAAACATCAGCAGCGGAAATTCGACCACCCACAGGAAGTTTAGCGCGTCGTTTCCTTCTGTGAGCTTCAGCAACTCCGCCACCCGCAGACGCACGCGTCCCAGCACTTCGCAAACGTTCTGCCATTTCAGATCCGCGCCAAAAAACAGGACATCCCCGTCTTCGAAGCCCATCCGCGCAGCCAGTGCCGCCTTTTCGGTTTCGGAGAAAAACTTCACGATGGGCGACTCCCACTCGCCATCTTTCAAACGGATATAGGCCAGTCCCTTCGCTCCAAACTCGGTTTTGACCCATTCCTCCCATTTCTTCAGCTGCTCCTTGCTCAGCAATGCCGCCGCGCCTTTGGCGTTGATCGCCTTGATCACGCCGCCTCCATCGATCACCGACCGGAAAACCTTGAACTGCGACTCCCCAAAAATATCGCCGACATCGACCAGCTCCACGCCGAAACGTGTGTCCGGTTTGTCCGATCCATAACGGTCCATCGCCTCGCGCCACGTGATCCGGGGGAAGGGGAGGGCCACTTCGACGCCTTTGGCGACGCGGAACACATGTGCAATCAATCCTTCGACGAGAGCCTGGATATCGGCCTCAGTCACGAACGACGCTTCGATGTCGATCTGTGTGAATTCCGGCTGGCGATCCGCTCGCAAGTCTTCATCGCGGAAGCATCGGGCGATTTGGAAATATTTTTCCAGACCTGCCACCTGCAAGAGTTGCTTGTACTGCTGGGGCGCCTGCGGCAACGCGTAAAAATGGCCTGGCGACAGGCGTGACGGTACGAGGAAATCCCGTGCGCCTTCCGGCGTGGGATTCGATAAAATCGGTGTCTCGATCTCCAGAAAACCCTGCTCATCAAGATAATCCCGGGTCGCTTTTACGATGCGGTGGCGCAGTTTCAGGTTCCGCTGCATGGGAGCTGTGCGCAGGTCCAGATAACGGTACTCAAGCCGCAAATCTTCGTTTACCTTCGGGTCGTCGAGCGGGAAGGGCGGTACGCCGGCCTTGTTGAGAACCGTCAGTTCCGAGGCAATCACCTCAATGGCGCCCGTTTCGAGCTTGGCATTCTCCGTGCCGGGGAGGCGAGCCGCGACAGTCCCGATGACCTGCAGCACGTCCTCCGAACGAAGCCCGTGAGCCGCTTCCGCGACCGCTGGAAATTCCTCGGGACGAAACACCACTTGGGTCAGTCCCTCGCGATCGCGCAAATCGATAAAAATGACCCCGCCGTGATCCCGGCGCGAATTCACCCACCCGGCGAGCGTAACGGATTGGCCGATGTTTGCCGGGCGCAGGGCCTGGCACGAGTGAGTGCGATAGGTGGTCATTTGCGACATGGGGACGCGGAACATACCGAAAAACGTTCGCAGCGGAAGCGAAAAGCGAGGGACTGCCTGTGCTCGTCTTTGATTCCGCTGGATCCGCTTCAAAGGAGCTCTATGCCCAAAACTAAACGTCCGCTCCGCGCTCCTTGAAAACGAGACGGCGGATATGGTCGTAAGGGATGACGTTTACGTATCCGTCGTCGGCCATAATCACAAGCAACCGCGGAGAAGCCGGGAAGATGTCATCGGGCGTAGGTACAACGTAGGAAACGTCCTCGGCCACATCCACGATAAACGGGATAAACGGCTTCGCCTGGACCAGTTTCAAAATTTGCTCGCGCATTCCCTCAAATTATCAGTCAGCGGATTCGTGGCAACCAAGGCGCTCGAGTTCCCACCCAGCTGGGATCCGGCAAAAAAAACAGGAATTGCACTCAGACGGGTTCGCGTTACAAAGGCGGCCCCTCAAAATCAACCGCAACCCGACGACCGAACCGAACTGATGAAGACCAAAGGAATCAACGAAGCGCAATTTTTCTCCCTGCTCCAAAAAGTGCTGCCGGCCACCGTCAACGATCCGCTCCTGGTCAACGCTATCTACGAAGGCGTAGTCAAGGAAGTGCAGCTGGCGAAGAACATTGCGTCATTCGAGAAGTTCTGTGAGGAAGGCGCGTTGCCTGATCTGGAACCGGAAACGGTGTCCAACTTGCAGACCGAGCTGTCGGGAAAATTCGGCGAAACCAATGTCGCCATTATGCCCGACGAAGATAGCTCCAGCGTGGCGGTGGAAATCGCGCTGCCCGATCGCACCGTGAGCACCAGACTGAAAGTCGACCCTGCGGCCGCTTTGGAGGAGGAACCGAAGGCGCCCTTTGTTCCTTTCCCGGTCGTGCTGCCGGATGATCCGGAATTGGTCTGGGTCCTTGCGCGCCGCGAAAACATCGGCCCGGATGAAGCCGGAATGGCGCTTGCCCGGATCGAGGAGGAGTTTTGGCAGACAAAAAAAGGCCAGCAGCTTCAGCGAGATCGCGTGGAGAAATGTTTCGCCGAATTCATAACGCACGTGCCGGCATCCATGCTCACGGAAAGCGGATTGAAACGCCATTATAAAGAGCCCGAAGCGTTGCGGACCCTGCGATTGCTCCCGGACACAGCGTTGCCACAGTTGGCCGAAACCGAAGTCTGATCGTCTTTGTGGAGAGACGCGCATCGCGAGCAAAAACACGTTCTACCGTAGTTCTGTCATTTCATCACGCGCGAGCAAGGAATTAGAATCCGCCGAGCGCTTTCAAGCGCTGGGCGGACACCGGTTGGGCGGTGCCGAGTTCCTGCGCGAAGACCGACACGCGGAATTCTTCGAGCATCCAGCGAAATGACTCGCGTTGGGCAGCCGGCACGCGGGTTTCCCAATCGGCAAAAGGCGCCAGTTGCCTGGCTTTCTCAGTGTCTTTGGCGGGGCTAAGAGCTGCGCGTTCGGCGCGGATTTGAATGGCTCGCAGGTAACGGACGAGATGAGGCAGCTGGTCCTGCGAAGTACGAATCAAAAAATCGGCGGGTACGAGACGCTGCAGGTCTTGCTCCAAACCGGCATACCGCTTCGGCAAGATGAGAATCTTCCGCCGGAGATCCAGAATTTGCTTCAGCCATTCGCCGGTCCGATGAGCGAGAGCAGGCAATTCGCGCTGGGCGGCTTCGATCATCGTGAGAAATCTGGCTTCCGCGAGTGGGAAAACGGGAGCGAGGCGGAGCGCATGGTCGATGATATGCTTCAAAGCCGTTTCCTCGATCAACTCGGGCGAAGCAAACACCGCTGCCGGAGCATGTAGTTGCACGCTCATTTGATTCAGCGCCTGGTGGAAGCCGTTTGTCTGGCGGATTTGACCATGAACCTGACGTGCCAAACCGGTAAGATCTTTCCGGAGCCAGCCAAGATCACGCTTGAGAGCGAGCTCCGCCAGACCCCGCACACCGGACGCTGAGACTCTTTCTGCCTCCTCGCGTTTGCGGAATAAACGCACGTCCACTTCGGCGTCCCGTAGCGCTAATCCGGGGAATGCCAGCACCGGAACACCGGCAACCTCTTCCACGACGACGGTTTCCGGCAAATCGCCAAATGACCAGCCAGCAACCGCGCGCTGCTCCCAACGCCGGGCTGCTTTTTCCCAGGCGGCCGATCGCACATCTCCGCCTTCCATCTGCGCCTGGATCGATGCGAGATCCCGACCGGCAGCTATTGTCTTGTTGCGGGCATCGACGACTTCGACACGCGGCTTCAAATGCGGCGGCAAGCTTTGTGAAGGCCAGTCCTCAACGCGCACCGACGCCCCATATCTGCGCCTCAGAAATTCTGCGAACGCCACAAGGAAATCCTCGCGACCCGGTTGGAATTCGTTGGCGATTTCCCGGGTCTTCGGCTCCAGCGGCAGAAGCGTTTTGCGTATGCTTTTCGGCAGGGCACGGAGCAGCACACCGGCTTGCTCCTCGCGTAATCCAGGCACTATCCAATGGAGCTGACCCGTGGTGAGTTGTTCTGCGACAGGCAACGGCACACGAACCGTGACGCCGTCGGCGTCGTGACCCGGCGTATAAGCATAGGTCACAGGCAGGACGGTGTTGCCGAACGAGACTTGATCGGGAAACATGTCGCGATCGAACGCCGTATCGTCTTCGCCTATGAGATCCGCTTCTGTGGCGCAGAGGAAATCCGGCTCGCGACCGATGCGGGAGCGCACGAGCTGATTGAGGTCATGCACCGAGGAAACGCCTTCGATGCGCGCGGCGTAAAATCGATAAAGAGCTTCGTCCAGATCCTCCACGCGCCGGCTGCGAACCCGTGTGAACGCCGTCTCGACCTTGTCACGAACTTTCCGGTTCTCTGCGAAAAACCGAAGCGGAATACGAGCCTCTTCGGCAACCAGTGCGCCACGAATAAAAAGCTCCGTCGCCTCGACGGAACTGACGCGGCCAAAGTCGATCTGCCTCCGCGAAATTTCCAACCCGTGAAGCAGCACCCTTTCCCAAACGAGCACCCGCCCGGCTTTGGCGCTCCACCGGGGCTCGACGTAGCGAAACTGGCAGAGATGCGCACCGAGCTCGACGATCCACAGTGGATCAATTTTCGCGACCATCCGGGCGAAAAGCTGCGATGTCTGGACAATTTCGCCTGAGACAAGCCACTGCGGCTGGCTGCTTTTGTCAGCCGAATTTGCCTGCTTCGCGGGAGTAGGCAGAGGGATTCCTTTTTTTCGCGGTTTTTCGCGGCGCTCATAAAGGTTTGAGCCGGGAAAAAGCGTGACCACGCGCTCGCCCGAAGCTTTGTAAGTGTTCCGTTCCTGACGCTGCGCAACCTGCCCAAGCAACCCGGCAAGGACGCTGCGGTGGATTGCCTCATAACTGGCTTCTTGTGTTGGAGCGGTTGTGGGCGTCGCGCTGTCGTCCATTGCGTCGGCAAGCTGACGATAAATGTCCCGCCACTCGCGCATCCGTGACACCGATAAGTAATTCGCTTTGCAGAAACGCCGGAGCGCATTGTTGCTGCCGCGGATCTCGGCATCTGGCGAGGCGCGCCAGATTTTCAGCAAGGAAAGAAAATCCGAATCCGGATCGGCAAACGCCCGGTGCGCAGCTGTTGCGGCTTCTTTTTCGTCCTCGGGTCGTTCGCGTGGATCAGGCACGCTCAAACCCGCGGCAATGATCAACATCTCCGGCAACGCTTTTTCCTGACGTGCTTGAAGCAGCATGCGGCCCAGGGTCGGATCGACGGGCAGTTGCGCGAGCTCGCGTCCGAGCGGAGTCAGATCATTCGTGTCGTTGAGAGCGCCAAGTTCGTGGAGAAGCTTGTAGCCTGCACGAATCGCAGCGATTTGCGGCGGATTGAGAAATGGGAACGTCTCGATCTCACCGAGCCGAAACGCTTTCATCCGCAGAATGACTTCCGCGAGATTTGCCCGTTGAATCTCCGGTTGGGTAAAACGCGGACGCTTTTCAAAATCGTCCGCGCTGTAGAGCCGGATGCAAATTCCATCCTGCACACGACCGGCGCGCCCGGCGCGCTGATTGGCACTGCTCTGCGAGATAGCTTCGACCGGCAACCGCTTCGTCCGTGTGCGCGGGTTGTAGCGGCTCATCCGTGAGAATCCGGCGTCGATCACATAGCGGATACGCGGAAGGGTAAGCGATGTTTCCGCGATGTTCGTCGCCACGATGATCCGTCGCCGCGGCCCTGGTGTAAAAATCCGTTGCTGTTCCGCGGCTGGCATTCTCCCGAAAAGTCCGATGACTTCGGTCCCAGCGCCCAGACTGCCCTCCAGCAGTTCCCGAGTTTCGCGGATATCGCGCTCCGTAGGCATGAAAACGAGCACGTCGCCTATGTCCGACTCAATCAATGCGTCTTCCGTCACGCGTGCCGCCGCCTCGATGTGGCTGGGGTCGTCTTCGGATTCGGCGAAAGATTCCACTGGCGCATAGCGCACTTCGACGGGCCAAAGCCGTCCAGACACCTCGACGATCGGCGCCCCGCCGAAAGCATCAGAAAAAGCCTGCGTATCGATCGTCGCCGACGTGATGATCAATTTCAAATCGGGACGTTTCCGCAGGAGCCCCTGCAAGTAACCGAGGAGAAAATCGATGTTCAGCGAACGTTCGTGCGCTTCGTCGATGATGAGCGCCGAGTATGCACGCAACATAGGGTCCGACTGGATCTCCGCGAGCAGGATGCCGTCAGTCATGAACTTGATCCGCGTCGCGCGTCCCGTGTCGTCGTTGAACCGCATTTTGCATCCCACTTCGCGTCCCCACGCGACTCCCAGTTCCTCTGCCACCCGCCGTGAGACGCTCAATGCTGCCACCCGTCGCGGTTGCGTGCAGCCGATCCGTCCCCGTTCCGCAAGACCCGCCTCAAGACACATCTTGGGCAATTGCGTCGTTTTTCCCGATCCCGTTTCTCCCGCCACAACGACGACCTGATGCCCGCGCAACAGCGCGAGGATTTCCTCACGCCGCGCGGTGATCGGCAGCTCGGCTGGATAACGAATGGTAGACATGTCTCGCAAAAGAGCGGTGATGTTACCACGGGATGACGAGATTTTGGATTTTCGATTCTCGATTTTTGATTCTGGCGATTCAGTTCCGGGTAGGGCAGGGGTCCGCCTGCCGTGTTTCGCGTCTCGCGAACACACCGAAAATGGGCCGGCAAGGCCGTTTTCGGCATGCGAGACTCGCTGACTCTCGATTGAGGTCGTACGGGAAAAATCGACTTTCCCTCATTTCGCGGACTATTGGGTTCATTCGCCCTTAATTCGGCGTGACACGCCGGGGACGTCCGGTAATTTTCAAGGATGAGCGTCAACGTACTCGAACCTGAAAAATTGCGACCAGCTTTGATCGAGAAGGTGCAAAACCTGGGCGATGAAGATTTGTCGTTGCTGCAGGCGGTCCTCGTCCGGTTGGAACGGGACCGCGTTTTCAGGGAGTTGACAGGTGAGTTCGCGCGTGACCGCCTGGAAGGAAAATACGAGCGGCTCGACAAAATCATCCTCGAAGCTCGCGCCGCTCTGCGGGCTCCGTGAAATTCTGCATCGACACGAACACGCTGCTGCAAGCGCTGGACGCCGGGCATCCATTCAATGTGCTGCAATATCTTCACTGACTGCGCCATTACTGCGGATGCGGATTATGTCGTGACGGAGGATCACCATTTTGCACCGTTAGTAGACGCTGGTTTTCGTCCGAAGCCTATCAGCCCGCGGGAATTCATCGCGCGGCACCTTCCATAATAGCGCTCCGTGCCTTCAACGCTCCTTCATTTTCCTTCGCAAAATCCTCCCCCGGACAACGGGACTTTGCTCGGCCAGTTCCTCGAAACCATCGAAGGCAGGAAGCTCCAGCTTTATCCGGCCCAGGAGGAGGCAATTCTGGAGTTGTATGACGAAAAAAACGTCATCATGAACACACCGACCGGCTCCGGCAAGTCACTCGTCGCGACGGCCCTGCATTTCAAGAGCCTCGCACAGGGGAAGAAGTCTGTTTACACGTGCCCGATCAAGGCGCTGGTCAACGAAAAATGGCTCGCGCTTTGCCGGGAATTCGGCCCGGAAAACGTTGGGCTCAGCACCGGAGACGCCTCGGTGAATCGTGACGCGCCCATCCTTTGTTGTACGGCAGAGATTCTGGCCAATATCGCTCTGCGCGAAGGCTCCAGAGCCAGCATCCGCGATGTCATCATGGACGAATTCCATTACTACGCGGACCGTGAACGCGGCGTTGCCTGGCAGATTCCGTTGCTAACACTGCCCCAAACGCGTTTTCTACTGATGTCCGCTACACTCGGCGAGACGGGTTTTTTCGAGGAGGAATTGACCCGCCTTAATGACCTCCAAACCGTGACCATTTCGTCCAGAGACCGGCCGGTGCCATTGGAGTTTTCCTATGCCGAAACGCCCCTGGCGAGGACCCTCGAAGAGCTCGTCACGGGAGGAAAAGGGCCGGTCTATGTCGTTCATTTCACGCAACTGGAAGCGGCGCGCAGCGCACAGGATTTCATGAGCACGAACGTCTGCACGCGCGAGGAAAAAGCGGCGATCGCCCATGCGCTGGAGGGCTTCAAATTCACAAGTCCTTACGGCCCGGAGATCCGGAAATGGCTCCGGCACGGCATCGGGCTGCATCACGCCGGCTTACTCCCGAAATATCGCGTCCTGGTCGAGCAACTGGCGCAGCGTGGCCTGCTGAAAGTCATCTGTGGCACGGATACCTTGGGCGTCGGCATCAACGTTCCGATTCGCACGGTGCTTTTTACCCAGCTCTGCAAATACAGCGGACAGAAAACCGGTATCCTGAGTGCTCGAGATTTTCATCAGATCAGCGGGCGCGCAGGTCGCAAGGGATTCGACGACGTCGGCTGGGTGGTCGCGCAGGCGCCGGAGCATGTCATTGAGAATCAGCAGCTTGAAGAAAAGCAGGCGGGCAAGGGAAAGAAATTCGTCAGGCGCAAGCCGCCTGAAAGAGGCTATGTGCATTGGGACAAACAGACGTTTGCCCGCCTGATCGTCGCGCCACCCGAGCGACTGACGAGCCAATTTCAGGTCACGCACGGCATGCTGCTCAACGTTCTCAGCCGGCCCGATGACGGATGTGCGGCGATGCAGGCGCTCATCAGACGCTGCCACGAGTCACCGAAATCGAAGAAAGCGCTTACGCGACACGGCTGGCAGCTTTTCCGGGCGCTCGTGGAGCGGAAAATCATCGAGTTCATCCCGCAAACCGCGGAAGGGGCGAAGCTTCGGGTAAACGTGGAGTTGCAGGACGATTTTTCGATGAACCAGACGTTGTCGCTCTACGTCCACGACACGCTGCCGCTTATCGATCCGCAGGCGCCGGATTATGCGCTCGTCGTCCTGACCCTGGTCGAGTCCATCCTCGAAAACCCGGATCTCATCCTGCGCAAGCAGCTCGACAAAGTAAAAAGCCAGGCCCTGGCCGAGATGAAAATGCAGGGGATCGATTTCGACCAGCGCATGGAGGAGCTGGAAAAGCTCGAGTATCCCAAACCAAACCGCGACTTCATTTACTCGACCTTCAATGCCTTTGCCGATCGGCATCCGTGGGTGGGCGAGGAAAACATCCGACCGAAATCCATCGCCCGGGAGATGTTCGAGGAATTCCGGTCGTTTGCCGATTACATCAAGATTTATGAGCTGCAACGGGCTGAGGGCGTCCTGTTGCGATATCTCTCGAACGTCCACAAAGTTCTTACGCAAACGGTGCCCGACGCTGCCAAGAACGATGCCGTTCGCGAGATGGAGCTCTACCTGGCCACCATGCTGCGGCAGATCGATTCCAGTTTACTCGAAGAATGGGAAAAAATGCGCGACCCGGACTACGTGCCACGTCAGGAATCCGCCGAGATTCGTCCACCCGGCGCCGAAGAAGCTGCCCGAGACATCACACGCGACACAAAAGCTTTCACCGCCGCCATCCGGAACGGCATTTTCACATTTTTACGGGCTTATTCCGGCGGCGACTTCGAAGCCGCGCTCGCTGTTGCCGGCGAAAACTGGACCGCGGAAAGCCTTCGTCAAACACTGGACGAGTACCACGCCAGCCACCAATTCATTCGCCTCGATCCTGCCGCGCGCAACCTGCGCCACACCTACGTCACGCCGTCCGAGGACAAACGCCACTGGCGTGTCCAGCAAATGCTAATTGATCCGGAGGAAACCAACGACTGGGTCGCTGAGTTTGAAGTCGACCTGGCCGAATCCCGCGCCACCGGCGCCCCTGTAATGCGCCTCACGCGCCTGGGAAGCCTCGTGTGATGGGGTGTTGGGAAGGATCCGCGGGATGCTAGTCGAACTGATTATCGCGCCGTTTGTTGCGCGAGAATGCGTTTGCGTCCCTCAGGTTTTACGTCTTCGGCTGTGAAATCAACGAAATCCCCTCGGTCAGCCTGCTCGATGCCGATCCTGACCTGACTGCTCAACTCGGTAATTTTGGCGCGGCGAATCGCCTCGCGGACCCACCTGTGAAGCCGGGATGATACAAGCTTGCTCCAGATGGCAAAGCCATCGCAACCGCAGCAGCCGGGGGTTGAGTCCGACAATACCCCGGATAAAATCCAAAAAAGGTCCCGATCCCGACGGGATCGCAGCCGGCCCTTTAAACACCCCTCACGATGTCCACGTATTTGAGTCTGCATTACCACATCGTTTTCAGCACCAAATACCGCGAGCCGTGGCTGGCCGCGGAGATTCGGCACCAGCTTCACGAATACCTCGGCGGAACTGTTCTCGGCCTTGGCGGAGAAACCAGCGGCGTGGGAGGCGTGGCAGACCACGTTCACCTGCTAGTACTCTGTCACTTCTGGAATGGCGGGTATGCTGTCCTTAATGGGTAGAGTCGAGGAGTGGCGCGGTGGCGTCGATTGTCGCTCCGTTTCCACTCCCCGCTCATCAAACCGGACGGGCGGTTTTCCCGCATCCGGCTTTCGGACCAAGGTGCTTTCATGCTTTCGCCCACGGGAAGTTGC
>DATDBU010000081.1:0-2578 GCA_036524675.1 Chthoniobacterales bacterium
AGACAAGCCCGTTATTCCTCATTCGCACGTGGGAGTTTTCCCGCAAACGCAGAAGGGCCTCTCTTACATCGGAGCAAACGTGCCTGTCGGGCAGATCACCTCAAAGCAGCTCCGCTGGATCGCCGATCTAGCCGACAATTACGGAACAGCAGAAATTCGCCTCACTGTCTGGCAAAACTTCCTGATTCCCAACGTGCCCGAAGCCTATGTGAAGACGGTTTGCAAGCAGTTGGAGCGGATGGGTTTCACGACCGAACAATCGAATCTCAAGAGTGGAGTCATAGCCTGCACGGGCAATCGTTACTGCAAATTTTCTTCCACGGACACGAAAGGCCATGCGATCGAGTTGATGAACTATCTCGATAAAAAAATAACACTCGACCAGCCTGTTAACATCCATTTTACCGGATGCCCGAATTCCTGCGCCCAGCACTACATGGGCGACATTGGCATGCTCGGCACGAAGGTAAAGCAGGCGGGGGACACCGTTGAAGGCTATCACATCGTCATTGGAGGCGGTTTCAAGGAGAATCAGAAAGTTGGTCGTCAGATTTTCCAGAACATCGCGCACAACGAACTCAAGCCGCTGGTGGAGAACATGTTGAAGGGCTATCTCCGCCGGCGCGAGGGCGCGGAGAGCTTTCAAAGTTTCTGCAATCGGCACGAGATCGGCGCGTTGCAGGCGATTTTCACGAATAACGAATAACGGAACGCGATGAACCTCGTCGATGAACTTCTTGCCGAGCAGCAGAATATGCAGGCTGCCGCGGGGACGTTTGCGGGCTGGCACGAGAGTCACGACGAACCGGCGCAGGCAAAATACTACCGGAACCTCATTCCGCTAACCAAACCCGGTCAGGGAGAGCAGTATGCGTTTCAAGTCGATCTGGATGCATGCTCGAGCTGCAAGGCGTGCGTGAGCGCCTGCCACAGCCTCAACGGACTGGACGACGACGAGACGTGGCGGGATGTCGGGTTGTTGTATGGAAGCGATCCGGATGAGCCGGCGGTTCAGACGGTGACAACGGCATGCCATCACTGCGACGACCCAGCCTGTTTGAATGGCTGTCCGGTGATGGCCTACGACAAGGACCCGGAAACGGGAATTGTCAGGCATCTCGATGACCAATGCATCGGATGCCAGTACTGCATTTTGAAGTGCCCGTACGACGTGCCGAAGTATTCGAAGAAGAAGGGGATTGTTAGAAAGTGCGACATGTGCCATTCGCGCCTTGCTGTGGGCGAAGCGCCCGCGTGCGTGCAGGCGTGCCCAAACGAGGCGATCCAGATCGTAAAAATTTCGCGTGAAGAGATTCTTGCGCGGGCGGCGGAGACCGGGACGTTGGTGGCCGGCGCGTTCGATTCCAGCTATACGCTGCCCAGCACGCGTTATATCAGCACACGGACTGACCGGGAAAAACTGCGGCCCGCGGATGCCTATAAAATTCATCTCGAGCACACGCATTGGCCGCTGGTGATCATGTTGACGCTGACGCAAACCGCCGTCGGCATGACGGCGGTGGAGTCGCTCCAGCGACTCTCCGGCACGGCGAATTCGTGGACGTGGCTGGCGGCGGTGGCGATCTTTCATGTAGGATTGATCGCCAGCATCCTGCACCTTGGGCAGCCGTTGAAAGCATGGAGGGTCTTTCTAGGGTTGCGGACGTCATGGCTTAGCAGGGAAGTGATTGGTTTTGGGATGCTACCTCCGATTCTGCTAGCGGTTTCCGCTCTGGACTGGCTGCCTATGCTGGAGCGTTTCCGAAATTTTGGCGCCGGCGTTGCGGTCGCCGGAGCATTCATGGGGTTGCTGTGCGTTTTCTGCTCGGTAATGGTTTACGCGGATACGCGGCGGTCGTTTTGGAATCTGCGGCGGACCGGAGGCAAATTTTTTGGAACGACCCTGGTCGCGGGACTGGCCGGGACGCTGGTTTTTCAGCCGTCCAATACAGCCTACGCAATTCTGTGCATCGGTGTTATCCTCAAGATAGCGGGCGAACTTGCATTTCTGCGCCACGCCCGCGCTGCCGAATGGTCGGCGGATAAAAAGTCGGCGCTTGCGATCCTGGGGCCGTTGTGCGGTGCTCTAATATTGCGGTTGATGCTGGCTTCAGCGGGCATTTTTCTATGTGGAAACATGTCGCTGGCAGGAGTGGGCGCCGTGTGCGTTCTTTTAGGTGAACTTGTGGAACGCTATCTGTTTTTCCGGGCTGTGACCGCGCCCAAAATGCCGGGAGGAATCTAGCCGATGAAGCCGCTGACCGATTTCATGGAGCCACTCCTTCGGGCATGGAAAGGACCGCTGACCACTGAATTGGTGCAGACGCCGGGGGAGTTTGGCCTCGGCCGGGTGCCGGAGCGATTGAAGCCGGATGCGACTGTCCATTCCGTGTGCGGATTTTGCTCGACGGGCTGTTCGCTCAAGATTCATCTCCGAGACGGGCAGGCTATCAATCTCAGCACAAATCCCGAATATCCGGTTAACATCGGAATGGCTTGCCCGAAAGGTTGGGAGGCGCTTACACCACTGGCGGCGCCGGATCGGGGCGTGACGCCGCTCGTGCGCGAAAACGGACGG
>DATDBU010000082.1:0-13543 GCA_036524675.1 Chthoniobacterales bacterium
GTGACGTTCGTTAGTGCCGGGAGCGGTCATTCACTGGCGTTAAAGAGCGACGGAAGCGTGTGGGCCTGGGGTGCCAATGGATCCGGGCAATTGGGCAACAGCACTCCGGTTCGGAGCGTGGTGCCCGTGCAGGTGAATGGATGGGCAGACGTAATAGCTGTGGTTGCCGGTGATTATCACTCGATGGTATTAAAAGCCGACGGAAGCGTCTGGGCGTGGGGGTCCAATGGATCTGGCCAGTTGGGCAGCAACACGACGACGGGTAGTGTGACGCCTGTGCAGGTGAACGGATTGACAAATGTGGTTGCTGTAGCTGCCGGGAGCAGTCATTCCCTGGCGTCGAAGAGCGACGGAAGCGTCTGGGCCTGGGGTGCCAATTGGTCCGGTCAACTGGGCAACAACACAACGACCGAGAGTCCGACGCCGATTCAGGTGAGTATCGTTGGGGGAGTATCGAAAATCGCTGCCGGCTCCAGCCACACTATCGTGTTGAAGGAGGATGGAACCCTCACCAGTTGGGGAGACGGTTCTTTTGGCCAGCTTGGCATCGGCATTGGCGGATCCTCGTCGATCGCTTCTCCGGTTCGCGGCTTCAATTTGCTGATTGGGGCCCCCACGGTTTCCATTATCAGCCCGGCGAACGATGCGACGGCCGTCCTGGGGCAGGTGATCCATTTTCAGGTCAGCACCGGCGCCACCGCAGGCACAGTGACCGAGGTGAATTTCTTTAACGAAGGAACCAAGATCGGGACATCGACGGTCACTCCTTTCGATTGGGCCTGGACACCGAATACATGGGGCGATTTCCAAATCACGGCCGTTGCCACCGACAGCAGCGGGTCCACTTCCTTGCGTTCGGATATCGTCGCAATCCACGTCGCCTACGACAGTGACAATAGCGGTTTGGGCGATTGGTGGGAATTGGCAAACTTCGGACATCTGGGCGTAAACCCGAACGCAGATCCTGATGGCGACGGGTTCACCAATCTCCAGGAACGCGAGCAGGGCAGCGACCCAAAGAACTATTACAACGGCGAGGCACCTGTTCTCTCGGTCCTCGGTGGCGATGGCCAGACCGGCGCTCCCGGCACCATCCTGCCCCAATCATTTGCCATCAAGATCACCAACTCGGATGGAACCCCTCTCGTAAATGCGCCCGTCCGGTTCGGTCCGGTTCAAGGCGGCGGCTCACTCTCGGCCAGCGAATATGGCTCGACTACGGCTCAGTTGCTCAACCTCCGCACCGGTCCCGGCGGCGCCGTCTCTGTGTGGCACATCCTTCCGGATATTCCGAGCGCGACGGTCTTTGTCGCAGCTTCCGCAGGCCTTGGCGCAGCCACTGCCCAAATAACCTTTTCTGCGCATACCTCGACCACCTCAACGACGGCGCCCGCCGCGCCCGGACGCCCGGTCATATCCCTTCAGAACGAAGAAACCGAGGCTTTGGTCGAGTGGGTCGACAAATCCAGCAACGAAACAGCCTTTTACGTCGAGCGCACCGAGGACGGCGTCAACTGGACCCGGCGCGCCACATTACCGCCCAACACGACCGCTTGGACGGACCACGAACTTACTCCGGGTTGGGCCTACGTCTACAGGGTCGTTGCGCATAACTGATTCAAACCGAGAAACAAAATGATGCTTTCAGTATTTGCTGCCCGCGTTTCGACAGCCACACCTCGCCGTCAGTCCAGGCTGGACGTTCGCGCCATCGTCCTAATCGTTCTTTGGATGATGCTGGTTTCTATGGTCGTCCCGATCACTCGCGCTGCTGACTCTCCCTCTCCCAATGCTCCGAGCCGTTCCGGGGACACCGACGGCGACGGCCTTCTCGATGAGGAAGAAGCTGAAATCGGCGCCAATCCCAACAACCCTGACACCGACGGTGATGGTGTAAACGATGGCGAGGATGGTTGGGCCTTAACTCCTGAATTGAGTCCTCCGAGACTGCCGGATTTCAGTTATGTGGCGATCAAAATAGGTGGCCACGCGTGTGGCCTGAATAACAAGAATGAAGTTTTGTTGGCGGAATGGGACCATTCGGAACTCGTCTCCGTGGCAATCTGGAAATCCGGGGAGAAAATTAGCATTCCAATTCCCGGAGGGTGGGGAGAAGACATTATCTTTGTCAACAATCTCAACGATAATGGGCAATTCCTGGCGATCTCAGGTGGCTGGGACGAATCAGGCGACCCAAAACCAAGTCGGGTTCATCGATTTGGTAATAGCGGATGGACAACTTTGGGGCACTCCATCGAAATTCCAAGTGATCGAGTAACGAATTATTGCGAAGGCCCCAAGCATTCCTCTACAACAACCTTCGAATTTGATACCATTACTATAGAGGAGAGTTTTGAAGACCTTTGCATGAATGCTTCGGGGACAGTCGCCGGGCCGATGCGAGGGCGAGCGGTAATTTTCAACCCAGTGGTTGATCTTGGGAACTATCGCGATTCGAATGACAGATTGATTGAGACTGATCCCATTGTAACATGCGATCCTCCACTTACCGCGAAAGATACTTTCGATAATACCAATGGTGTGGATGACCGGAGCCAAGTGACGGACCTCGCAAACGACGGAACCCTCATCGGGATAAGTATTGATTCCGATGGTCTAACACAAGTCTACAGAGGCATTGTTTGGGGGCAGGATTATGGCATTACCGCACTGGACTACGGATTCCCACTGGACATCACGATTGATGACAATGGGAGAAAAGTCATCTTTGGAATCGCCACAGCCCAGACTTATCAAGATTATCAAAGTGCGTTGTACGCGGCTGTATGGATTGATTCTGACAATGGTTTCAAAAAAGTACCACTAAGCACCAAATCCAGCTCCATCTGCTCCGCCGTTAACTATCATCACGACATTAACAGACGGATGGAAATTCTTGCGACAAGCGCCGCAAACGGCAAACCGTTGCTAATGCGCAACGCCATGGCGAAGCCTTTGGAGGAATTGCTGCCGGACGCGGTCGATGGGGATAAAGTATCCGTGGCAGTAAGCATTAACGATCATGGGACTATCCTCGGTTGGAACAGGTCAGGCGAGAACGTGCTCCTCCTGCCAGTGGAGATAGTCCCGGACTTTAACCGGGATGGAGTCATCGATGACAAAGACCGTGGGAAGGTCACGGAAACTGAGCCGTGGCGGTTTTGGATCAATGATGATGCCGATTCGGGGGAGACGGGCGGTGACGATATTCCGGGGGCCACGGTGACCTACAGCGCAGGAGTGCCGACAAGTGCCGGGCCGGACTATGGCCAAATTATGAGTGGGCAGCCGACCGTGAACGGCATCCGTGACCTCGTGGATTTCTTCCCGCTATTTCTCGACATCAAGAAACTGATCGAACTTTTGCCCCCAGGTGCCAACGCTATCTACAAACTCAAACACGAGACCGGCGCATTAAACTTCGCCTACACCGACTTGAAGCCCGCCGGGGCGGAGAACGAACGCGCGGGAGCGTATCTGAAGAATGTGTCAGCAGCGGAGCAACTAAAGGACGTTCAGACATTTCAAATCACCGCTACAGGTGTGCAACTGACCACCGAGTTTTTGAACAAGATCAAGGACAACGGGAGCGGTGTGATTTTGCTTGAGGGGCGATCGAGAGTGACGGCTGTGGATAAAAAGCCGCTAATCCTGGAGGTCAGCAACGCGCTGGGGCAAGAGGTCTGCGAGGTGAAGTTCCACTTGGCCATCGACGACGTGGAAACGATGTTTCGGCACAAAAACATCAGATCCGTCGTGCAATGGAGCGGCCAAGTGCCGGGGCGGGCTGATTATGACGGTGAACCCGGTGGTTATGGCCCGAAGAATTACCCGGACAACCTATGCATCAACAAAAACTTTGTCTTCGTGCATGGCTACAATGTCAACGGAGAGCAAGCTCGTGGCTGGCAGGCAGAAGTTTTCAAGCGTATGTTTTGGTCTGGAAGCCGCGCGAAGTTTCATGGGGTGAGCTGGTCCGGAGATCGTGGACAGTGGAATATTCCGCTACTAGGCCTTAGGACGCCAAATTTTCACAACTCTGTGAATGACGCCTTTGCATCTGCCCATGCATTGAAAAACTATGTTCAGGGACTTAATGGTGAAACCACCATTGCAGCCCACAGCCTAGGCAATCTCGTGACATCCAGCGCTCAAAGTGACTGGGGAATGAGCGTCGCCAATTATTTCATGACAAATGCGGCTATGTCCTTGGAACAACTCAATGCAAATACAGCATCTGATACACGAATGATCGGAGATGGCTGGGCAGATTACAAACCACGGCTCTGGCCTTCGGAATGGCATTCTCTTTTTGCAGGAATGAGTGACGGACGGAGCAACCTGACATGGAGGGGACGCTGTGCTGCTTACACCGGTAAGCGAGTAAACTTTTACTCTGATGTATCAGGCGGTCTTGGGGATCATGTGATGCGAACTCCACCAGAAGCATATCAAGATGATGCGATCATCCAGCTAAACGCCGCCTGGGGTGCTTTCATTGGCGGTGATTCGGACGGAAGTCACGCATTTTGCCTGCAAGAACGATTGAAAGGAAAGTTTATCTTACCCTCAATGGGAGGCACTTACGGAGGCTGGAAATTCAATATCGATTGGTTTGTTTTCGACGATCCGGTCAATGGCGGAAACCCCCACTTTCCAGAGCCAGATGAAACATGGCAGCTCACTAATCCTAAACTGCGAGGCATGCCATTTTTTGATGATAATTATCCAACTGACTTATACGGCTCTGATGGCAGTTCCTATGCCACTCAGAATCGCAACACGCTACTATCAGAAATGATCCCCGCACTCAGCTTGGCAGTGGGTGGAAATCCCGTTTCTGGATATTCACTTCAAAATAACATAGACATGCAGGATCAAATGCATCTCGGATGGCCTGCTGGAAGAACCAGCAATGATGACCCTGTTGCTTGGTGGCATGGAGATCTAAAAGATGTCAGCTACACCTACGTTTTTCTGCTGTTCGATAAATGGGTGGAATTGGGAGGACTTAAATGAAAATTATATTCCTGATTGCAATATTAACTTTTATCGCTTTTCCAACTGGACGAGGAGGCATTTCGCCACCCCAGGCAGCTCTAACAGTTAAAGTTTTGGATGAATTCGCTCAACCTATCGCAGGGGCAAGAATTTCCATTAGAGCAGCCGATAAGGATAACATTCAAAAGCAGAATGGCAAGTCGGATCAGAATGGCACATTTACCGGTCAAATGCCGTCTTTTGGATTTCTCAATTACTCGACTGGTTGCGAAGGATATTACTCAAGTTGGGGTGTATATCGGTTCAAGAGAGGTGCGATGAATGGCGACATTACTGAATGGGCAAATCGTCAATGGGAGCCATGGAACCCAACTGTCGAAGTGGTGCTAAAGAAAAAGGGTAATCCCATTCCTATGTATGCGAAGCGTATAGACATTGTTCCGCCAGTTGCAGATGGCACGGCAATAGGATTCGACTTTATAGAAGGCGACTGGCTCACGCCTTATGGAAAGGGCAAAGTCGCCGACTTAATTTTCTCCGGCACAGGCACCTTTGAAAAAGGTGATTACAAAGTAATGTGGACCTTCACCAATGTCGGCGATGGCATTCAGGTTCACCTTTATGATGGCGGGCCCCGTAGTCAACTGGCCTCACCCGCAAAGGCACCTATCGACGGTTATTTGCCACATGTTACGGTTGACGGCGAAGGGCGAATACCAGGGCAACCGGGTAATGATCGCCCGCTTTGTTTCACTTTCCGTGTAAGGACGGTTGTTGATAATGCCGGAAAGGTGATTACCGCGCATTACGGGAAAATTTATACCGCTGGTTACAGATTCGTGTATTATTTTAACCCGATACAAAACTCACGAGTTTTGGAGTTTGATGTTAAGCATAATCTCTTTAATGATTTGAAATTCACCGGTCCGATCAACGACCCTTAAATCATGGGCATTTTCATTCATAGGAACCGCCTAATAATTATACTTCCACCTCGTGATACAGACACGGTGTCGAGGCTTATAGTCTACGCGAGATCACATCCGCCATTTACTGTAAACGATGAATTTTCCGTCTTCTTATTCGGATGAATCACCGATCGTCGCTTTCATCATTGCCGCAACTATTAGTGGGCTGGTGCTTGGCGCGTTGACTGTCTGGCGGCCGAGTGTCGGAATGCTTTGGCTCGGCATTGTCGAGGTAGTCTTTCCAGTGGCGTAGTTTCTGTTTTTATTATCCCCTCCCTGCTCGCGCAACGCGACATCGGATTTCCTCTGCTTCTAGCAAGCTTTCCATGCGTGGTTTTTTTTCTTATACTCGGTCGGCGTAGCTGCGTTGGTGGCACTGCCAAGTCGCGTCATAAAGGCCATTCTGTTTCGCCGACAAAAATGATCCCGCCGGATCATGCGGCGTCACGTTCCCTGCTCTCCAGCCGTAACCGCCCGCGGCCAGCCGCCAAGCCTCCCGACCGAACCAGCAAGCCACCCGGCGGCGGCCGCGCCGCCTGGCTGCGCGAATACCTGCTTCATGTGCGCCCGATCCTGTTCCGCAGCCATCCAGGTCGCGGGGCTGTGGAAAAACTCTTCGTCACCACCCAGCGCACCGCGCTGCGTCCAGGCATCCTTTGGCACCTGGTCAGGCGGCGGAATATTGAAAACGGATTCGCTGGGCCGGGTGCGGACGGATCGTGCCAGGCGGGAAGCGATCCTCGATGAGTTTGAGCGCAGCGGCGGCAGTGGAGCCGAATTTGCGTTTCTAGGGCACCACCAGCTATGCATCGTTCAACCCTGCGGGTTTCATCCGGGGCGTTTCATCTTGCCGAGCTGGTAGGGCGGTTTCGATGAAACCGCCGTGGGACGTCGCTGCAGCACGAACCAGAACTCGCGGGCCACTAATCCGCCCGCACGGTTCCGTTGACTCCGGGTTTTCTCGGCAGTTTCGGCAGGTTGTTTCGAGAAAAGGGCTCCTAGAAATGTATCAACCTCTCCACCAGAGCTATTTTGTTTCTATATTCGACCAGGCTGCCGTCGGGAGTTAGTATGCCAAAGCCGGGGCCGTAGGCTGAGCCATTGAGGACCGATGCGTCAATGCGATTCTCTGCGATCTGCCGGCGGCCTTTTTCAACGACCTCAGCGCGGGAACCTTCTATCTCGTATTTCCACGCTGTAATAGTCGCTGCTGGGAATAGATCGCGGAGGTAGGCGAGCACTTTCGGGGCGGGGACGAGCTTAAGGGTCAACTCGGAGACGGTGCTGGGGATTTTTCCTGCGGGAAGAGGTTTGCCGCCGTCACCAGTGATTTCGACGACGCGAAAATCCGTGAGGGCGGCAGCATGATAGATGGCGCTCACGTTTTCCGTCTGGGAAATGTTACGGAGAACGGACAGCAGGTCATCGTTCGTAATAAAGCGGCGGACTGTAATGGGAGGCGTTGGACTCGGCCATGTCGCGCCGTGCCCTTTGCAGCAAATGACGCGGTGCCCGGCTTGGGCAAAAGCTTCTGCCAACAGAACGCCGAGTTCCCCAGTGGAGAAATTTGTAATCCTCCGGACCCGATCGATCGGTTCCGACGCCGGACCACACGTGATAACGATGGCGGGCGTCATAGCAT
This sequence comes from Chthoniobacterales bacterium, assembly GCA_036524675.1. Classification (GTDB taxonomy): domain Bacteria; phylum Verrucomicrobiota; class Verrucomicrobiia; order Chthoniobacterales; family DASVRZ01; genus DATDAW01. Next base: position 7,612 of record DATDBU010000082.1, read on the forward strand.
TTCCATGGCGACGACTTCACCGCTGGTAACGATCTTTTCGAACCCGTTCTCAAGGCGCAGCCGCAAACCACCATCCCGATCGATACCTGTGACCATGCCAGATGCGGAGAATCCGCCACTCTGGATCCGGACAAATCGATGGAGCAGGACACTGCGCTCTGTGCATTCGCTGACAACGGCTTCGAAGCCATTCGGCAAGGTTTGGTAAATTCGGTCGAATTCAGCCAGAACGGATGCGGCGACTTCGTTCCGATCGAAGTGCTGCCCGGAAACCAACGCCAGCGACGTCGCGCGGTCGGCGATTTCGCCGTCAAAATCGTTCCATGAGTGATTCACGTTGAGTCCGACACCTACGATTGCGAAATCACGGCTGGATTCGCAGAGAATCCCGGCGGTTTTCCGGTCCTCCCCGAGGTAAATGTCGTTCGGCCATTTGATCCGGGCGCGCTCCGGCAGAAAAGGGTCAATCCCGCGCGCGACCGCGACAGCAGCTGCGAGACTGAGATGTGAGAAATCGGCCCATCTCGGGCGCAGCAACACTGAAAACCAAAGCCCGAGTCCCGCAGCAGATTTCCATTGACGCCCGAGACGCCCACGTCCTGCCGTTTGCGATTCCGCGAAAATGACAACACCTTCGGCCATTCCAGCGCGTCCAAGCCTCATGGCAACATCGTTGGTCGAAGCAGTTTCGCGGTAAACCTGGATTTCGCGGCCGATGATCGAAGGCGAAAACCGCGCGGAAATCTTGTCGGGATCGAGACCAAAAGTCATTCGATCAATTCCAGGGAAAAGTCCATCGCTCGCGCAGAATGCGTGAGGGCGCCTGCAGAGATGAAATCGACACCGGTCTTTGCAATATCCTGGACCGTGTCCAGATTCACGCCGCCGCTGGCCTCGAGCAAGAAACGTCCTTTCGTAAGGGCAACGGCTTCTGTCATTTCCGTGAGCGGCATGTTGTCGAGAAGGACGACATCCACGCCGTGGAGAGTGAGAAATCCACGGAGCTGATCGAGGCGATCCGCTTCGAGTTCGACGCGGACATTGGGATGGGCCGTCTTGAGGCGATCGATGGCGGCCTGGAGGTGGGTGAGATCGGCACCGGCGAGCAGATGGTTGTCCTTCACCATCACCATGTCATACAGGCCAAAGCGGTGGTTCGTTCCGCCGCCTGCGGCAACCGCTGCTTTCTCGAGTGCACGCAGGCCAGGCGTGGTTTTGCGTGTGTCGAGGATGCGTGCCTTCGTGCCTGTCACCGCATCTACAAAGCGTCGTGTGAGGGTCGCCACACCCGAGAGGCGCTGGATGAAATTCAGCGCCACGCGTTCGGCAGTGATAATGGAGGCGGTTTTTCCGAAAATGATGAGAGCCGTGTCTCCTGTGATGAGTTTCGCGCCGTCTTTGGCGACGACCTCGATTTGGAGCGAGGGATCCACCCGCCGGAATACCTCGGCAGCCGTTTCCACTCCGGCAAGAACGAGTGGTTCCTTGGCAAAAATCCGGGCCCGGGCCGTCGCCACAGGGTCTATGAAGAACTGGGCCGTCAAATCGCCGGAGCCAATGTCTTCGGCCAGGGCAAAACCAATGGGATCGTGCGGATTCAAGGATTTCAATAACCGCAAAGTTCAGCGGGATCGCAAAGGAAAACCTTTCGCCCGTGGTCAATTTGCATTCCGGGCTGGCTTATTCCGTCAAACGGCTCGTCACGGGCAAACCGTATTGTTTCTGAACCGATTGGGTATCGCGGACGACGGTCGCTGCGTCCAGGTAAATGGCCCGCGGATCTGTCGTGAATTCGATTTTATGAAAACCGTTCACCGGCGTCTTCAGCGCCTCGTCGAGATCAGCGATTCCGCGAATGGCTTTGTCGTTGACCTTATCGACGATCAGATAGGCAAGTTGCTCGTACCCGATCGCGCTTTGCGCAGGTAAAACCTGGCTTAGAAAGACGATTTTCCCGCGATCGGGACCAAAAAGCTCTGCCTGGTAGCGGTCCATGTAGACGAATCGCAGAGGCGCGTCTTTCGGCCATCCGTTGCCCCATTCCCGCAAATATTGACGGTTCAATTCCTGGAAAATGAGTCCTCCGAGCAGCACGAATTTCGGCGCGCGATCGATGACATACGGCTCGATGATAAAACTTTGTGGCGGACGATCTGCTGCGATCGCAGTGGTTTCTTTGATTTCGCCACCGCGCAGAAATTTTACCTTCAGCGAATCGCCCGTGTAATGCCGTGTGCTGATGAGGTGATTGATGGAGATTTTGCCGTAATCCTCGTCGTCATAATTGCCATCGGCATCGATCTTTTTCCCGGCGACTTCGAGGATGACATCGCCGATTTGCAGACCGGCTTTTGCGGCAGAAGTGCCTGCATCGACCCGGCTTAGGTAAATCCCGCCATCGCCGGCACCGCCGTTAAGTTTCAAGTAGCGGCGAAGCTGCGGGTCGCGCGTCGGCTGATATTGAAGGCCGGCGCGCGGAAATCCGTGCGGCGTTTTCGATGCAGCTTCCTTGAGAAAATGTTCGATGACGGGCTGCGAAATGGCATCGACAGATTGTGAGCGGGGATCGAAACGCATGAGGAGCCCGGCCAGTTTGCCGTCTTTGACAATGGGAACCGAGAAGCTGTTCTCGCGATATTGCATCGCGGCAGTGACCCGATAGAGGAGAAAGCCGTAGTCATCCAGCACGTAACGCCCTACTTCAGTGGTGGTTACAAGCCCCTCCGTGGCGACGAGGGTGCCGCTGGATTCAAGCTGCCAGATATCGACGTGGTCCCCTGTTTTTACGGGACCTGAAAGATCGAGCTGGCCAAGTCCCTCGAGAAATTTTGGGTTGGTCGGGATAAGAACGGCAAGATTCGCTTCGTAGTCGACCGCAGCGACAGTGGCGGCGACCTTTTCTCCCGAGGCCGCTTTTTCCAACTCGACGTAGTTCTGATTTGCGACGAGTTCCGCTGCGACCAGGACGCGATTTTCGCTTAGAACAGCACCCAGCGCACGGCGGGAAACAGGCGGTTTCTTGCCCCACGGTCGAAAGAAATCGTGGGCCTGCGTCGTGGCGTTTACGCGGACAACAGCAAGTGGCCGTCCGCCATCGACCGGCTTTTCCTCGGCGACAATGGGCATTGCACCCGCTAGGCTCAGCGCGACAAGGAGCAGATATTTCACGAACTTAGCGAGCTGGCGGGTTTTCAAGATTTTGTTCCTTGGTGACGTTGTAACGTTGAAGAATGCGCGGCCGAGCGGCCTCGACGACGGTGCGTTCGAGGACGGCAGGGCGTCCTCCACCGATGAATTCGATCACGTACGTATCGACGGGTGCCGCGAACGCCGCTGCGATATCCTCGAGGGTCCGAATGGGTTTGCCGTTTACTTTCGAGACGATGTCGCCGCGGAACGGCGAAAGATACGTGTTGATCGGATCGGGCAGAACATTGCTGAGGACGACCACTTCAGGATGCTCCTGGTAAAGCTCATCGCTGACGTAAAAATTGTAGAAATAGCGCATCTGAAGGTCGTCGATGTCTGCTGCCGCCATAAAATCCCGGCTCAACGGCTGGAAAAGCAGGCCTGCGAAGAGAACAAAACGCGGTGCAGTATCGTAGCTGCTCGCCTGCATGAGATAGGGCCAGGCGGACTTGAGCGTGACTTTGGCAGTAATCGGTTTCCCATCGCGCAAGACTTCGAAGGTGACCGTGTCGCCCTTGAATTTGCGCTCGACGATTTCCGACATATCAACACGGTCGTTTTCGAGGTCGATAAAACCGTCGCTGGCAATCGGCACTCCGTCGAGACTTAGAAGCACGTCGCCTGGTTGCAAAACTCCGGCGCAACTACCTGCGGACGAGACAGTTGTCACGAACACGCCGCGGTCGTCATCCTTCAGTCCCAAGGCAGCACGTTGTGCAGGGTTGAGCAGTTTCATGTAGCTGATCGAGAGGTCGACGTAGCGATCGTAGCGGCCGTCCTCGATGTCTTTGAGGAAACGTTTCACGACCGGAGTCGGGATCATGTAGGCGACGTTTTGCGCTTGATCTCCGCTGTAACCCTGGAAGGCGACGCCAACGACTTTGCCGTCCTGCATTACCGGTCCGCCGGAATTACCGGGGTTGATCGGCGCATCGATCTGGATGGTGAGGTGATTGTCGACGCCGGAATGCGTATAGGGCTGAAAATCAATACGCGAAACAATGCCGCGCGTGACGCTCATCAAATCGCCGCCAATAGGGAAACCGTACGCTGCGACCGTCGTTTCCAATGCAGGAATGCCATTCAATTGCAGCGCGACGGCATTTTTGAAAAAATCAGAATTTTCAACACCCAGCACGGCCAGGTCGCAGTCGTGAGCCACGAATTTGACAAAGGCGACGTATTTCTTGGGGTCGCCCTGTTTCTCCACGGTGATAAAGCGCGCGTCGCTGATGACGTGGGCGTTGGTTAGAATACGCTGCCCGTCGATGACAAAACCGGCGCCGATCCCGCCGCCGACATTGCCCGGGTTCCAGGGGACCTTGTAATCGGCGCTTTGTTCCGTGCAGGAAATGCGGACAAGACTCTTTTCGACTTGGGCAGCCCTGCTTTCCGGGGTTTGGGTTTTCTCTTTTGCCGCGGCCGGCTCGGGAGCCACGATTGCCGCAAATGAGGTGAGAACGAACGTCAGGGCCAGACGGGAGATCATGAAAGTGCGCAGAAGATGGCGTAAGCGGGCATATGTGTAAAACGTGAAAGGTGAGACACCACGATGCGTTCGGCGCTCATTCCTCACGCAAACTCCGCGCCGAGCTGCGATTTGCCTATCGTGGAATAGACGACAGTGCGTTGAGCTTGTCGAAGCCCGCTGGTCCCGCGTGGCGGGATAACTAAAAAGCTACGCTTACGGATTCAACCCTGGGGGCCGCGCGCCCTTTGGCCGGAATCCGAATCACAATCGTCTTGATATTAGAGATCGCTACGGAGATAAAAAATTCGCTCTCCCCATTGGCTCGGAAGTGATGACGTCCCGGTATGAGATCGGGAAGAGATTTGCGCCTAGGCTTCGCCACAGCCACAGCCATCCAAATCACGCCCCCCATGCCTGAACCCCACTCATCCGCCACCGTCGACTTTTGGAAACGCAAACTCGCCGCGTTTTTGCATGACAGCCCTGACAAGGTGCTGAGCATCGTAGATCACGAAAAACGGGCGGAACGCATATCTGGCTGCGCACTGGAAAGCGACCAAGCCCGCAAAGAGGCCGACTGGGCAGCATCCGCAGCAGACCGTCTGCCGTTTCCACCGTCTTCTACGACCCGGACCGAGCTTTCCGGTTTCAGGCATCCGCTCGGAGGCGGCCGAGTCCTGCTGAATGAACGAAATCTTCTTGTATGATCCTCTTCGCCTCCAGGAAATTGACCAGTCCTCTGAAAGATTACTTCCCACAAAACTCCAAAAGGGCGATGTGCGGGACAAAATCGCGAAGACGATGACTCCGCTCGTCAATCTCGGCGCCAGCACTAAGTACATGATTTCATAAATACACGCACGTATTATCAGGCGGCGAGCTTGAGTGGAGCCGAGAGATCATTTAGGAGCAAGGCCAGGCCGCGGCGGGTGAACTCCCAACGAAAAGGTTTGGCGACTTTTTCGTAGTGACGCCCGAAAGCCGCAAGCCGTTCGGAAAGTGCGGACAGGGAAGGAAAGTCGTTTGGAGTTAAAACCTTGCGTTGGAGAATGGAAAAATAGATTTCGATCTGATTGAGCCAACTGGCGTGGACGGGACCATGCACCAGCACCAATTGCCGGTGGCGGGCGCGCAGGCGCTCTGCGCTTTTTTGCCCTCGATGCGAGGAGCCATTATCGACGATCCAGAAGACTCTTCGCGCTTCGCGGTAAGGCAATTGCCCCATGACTTGATCCACGAGCCGATCAAAGGAGGCGATCCCGCTGCGCGCCT
>DATDBU010000083.1:0-22819 GCA_036524675.1 Chthoniobacterales bacterium
AGGCGCGCAGCGGGATCGCCTCCTTTGATCGGCTCGTGGATCAAGTCATGGGGCAATTGCCTTACCGCGAAGCGCGAAGAGTCTTCTGGATCGTCGATAATGGCTCCTCGCATCGAGGGCAAAAAAGCGCAGAGCGCCTGCCCGCCCGCCACCGGCAATTGGTGCTGGTGCATGGTCCCGTCCACGCCAGTTGGCTCAATCAGATCGAAATCTATTTTTCCATTCTCCAACGCAAAGTTTTAACTCCAAACGACTTCCCTTCTCTATTGGCGCTTTCACAACGCCTTGCGGCTTTCGAAGGTCACTACGAAAAGATCGCCAAACCTTTTCGTTGGGAGTTCTCCCGGCGCGACCTGTCCTTGCTCCTCAACAATCTTTCGACTCCACTCATGCTCGCCGCCTGATAATACGTGTGTGTATTTATGGAATCGTGTACTTAGCCGCCGGCCGTCACACGCTCCGCAGCCTATCAAGTCTGCCTCCTTACTTAACCACTTAACCCACGATGCCAGGTTTCAAGCGTAAAGGCGGGAGGCGCGCCAATGCCCCTCTCTCTATCGTCGATTCCCATTGAGGATCAACTGAGACTGGATGGTCCGATCGAACTGTTGAGCTTTACGGTAGCGTGCTGGTTTCGCTATTTGAGCGGGAAGGATGACAGAGGGAACGAGATAACGATGAAAGACCTATGGCTCCGAGATCGCGCGAGCTGGTGTTGGCTGGAGCAAAGACCCCGCGCCCTTGTTGGGGGTGCGCGAAGTCTTTAGCGAGGAATTGGCGCAATCGGCGAGATTTGTGACGCATGTCAGAGAGGCGTTGGCACGATTTTACGAACAAGGCGCTCGGGAGACGCTCGTGCAGACCATTTCGCGGACGTCCCGGTGACCGTTTCAGGCAATGACTGCGGCGCCTCCAATGCCGGGCTTATCGCTTCTTCGCTTCTTCAGTCTACGAAAGAGCTCTTCCTGCCGGGTTTCTCGATTGTATTCCTTGAAACCTTGGAAAAGCCGAGCGGGGCCGATCGCCCCACTCATCGAGCGTGGTGTTGTACCGGCAAGCGATCCAAGTCCAGATAACTCCTGACTTGTCGCGGCTGCGCTTCGCACCCAACGCTCCCTGGTTCGCAGAAGTAGAGCAAGTCGTAATCCCTGACATAAATCTGCCAAGCCTCGATTTCGCCAGCTAACTCCGCGATGCGGCACGGCGCCGGTCACGCGGCCGCCCGCGTCATCACCTTCCTGCGCGACCGGGGTTGCGACGGTTGGTAAGCTTCGCTTCGAGCCGGACGCCGTCAACGTCATTCCCTCACGTGCCATATTCACCGTCGACCTGCGCGATCCCGATGAGCGGAGGCTTCAAGCAGAGGAAGCAACGCTGGCTGCCTATCTCGACCAAGTGGCAGCGCAGGAGCAGGTGACCATTTCGGTTGAGCGGATGGCCCGTTTTGAAACTGTCACCTTCGACAAGAGGATCGTTGAGTTGGTCGAAACGACTGCCGCGTGCCGAGGTCTTGCCTCCAGGCGTATGACGTCGGGTGCCGGGCATGACGCCCGGATAATCGCACGCATCGCACCATCGGCGATGATTTTCGTGCCGAGAGTTGGCGGCATCAGCCACCATCCGCTGGAATTTACTCCCGAAGCCGATCTTTTCGCTGGCGCCAACATACTGCTCGACGTCGTCACCGAACTCGCAAGCGCTGAATAAAGAGAGAGACCATCCCAAGAGCGATTCTGACCTGAAGTCACTCGAACGGGAAATGAGGACATGGCGGCGAGACTTCCATGCTTATCCCGAGTTCGGTTTCCGGGGAAACGCACCTCAGCCTTTTGTGTGGCGGGCAAGCCGCGCGAGTTCGGCCTCAACGATGTCACAAAAGGTGTCGTGTGCATAAAATGAAATTTTGTATCTTGGAGTTGACGATCGTCCGCCTTATGGCAACTATCGCATCACGCATTGAACGTTGGTTCATTATTGAGTCCACGTTTGCCGCGATTGATTCCACGCAGGTGCCCCCTCAATGAACAACAGCTCCACGCCCAAAGCCGCGCTTGATGCCGGAAAGACACTTTCGCCGGGCTCGCGTGAAAGGCGTTCACCGGATGCTCGCCAACCGGCGATTTTTTCCTTGGCTCACGGGATGAGATCGAATCAGGACAAAAAGAACGATTTGGCTACCCGGGTCGCGTGGATGTATTACGTCGCCAAACAAACCCAACAGGATATCGCCACGGCGCTGGATCTATCCCGGCAAACCGTAAACCGCCTCATCGCGCTGGCCTCCGATCGCGGATTGGTCATTGTCCGCTTCAATCATCCTCTGGGCGAATGCGTGGACCTTGCAGAGCGCCTTTGTAAGCGTTTTAGCCTCAGCTTCTGTGAAATAGCGCCGTTGGAACCCGAATTTTCCGGTTCGCCCTTGGAAAGTATCGCGACCGTCGGAGCCGCCGTGCTCGAGCGTTACCTGGCGGATCCCAAACTTGCTGTGCTCGCAACCGGCGCAGGGCGGACGTTGCGAGCCGTGATCGACGGCGCCGCCGAGATACGCCTTCCGAATCTCAAAGTAATATCCATCACTGGAAGTGTTGCATCGGACGGCTCGTTCAGTCGCTATAACGCTGGCCTTCGCGCGGCGGATCTAACCGGTGGAAAACACTTTCTGCTGCCGGTCCCGCTGGTAGCCGAATCGCCGGAGGCGAAAGAACGTTGGTGCGCCCACGAACTCTATCATCGCGTTCAGACTCTTTACGGGCAATCGGACGTCGCCCTCATCGGTATCGGCCCCATCGCAGCGAAATGCCCCATGGTGGAGGACGGCTTCATTACCCGACAGGAAGCCGAAGACTTGGTTTCGCTCGGAGCCGTCAGTGATCTTCTCGGCTGGCCGCTGGACAGAAACGGGAAACTCGTTAGCTCAGCGGTCGCCAAACGCGTCACCAGCATGCCTTTGCCAACGCTGGCTAGCCGCCCCGTCATCGCATTTGCCGGCGGCGAAGAACGTGTCCAGGCCATCCTGGCTGCCCTTCGTGGGCACTGGATCTCCGGCCTGGTGACCGATCAGCAGACCGCCCGGCGGCTCCTGATTTTGTAATTCTTTCACTAACCCACACTAACATCATGCCAACTATCGAGTCATTCATGAGCGGAGCTCTGCTCCCCGGAAACAGCACTACCGTCCTCAAGCAATTCGCCGTTCCGGAACCGGGCCACGGCGAAGTTCTTCTGCGGATGAAAGCCTCAACGATCTGTGGCTCCGACATCCGGTGCATCTATCACGAGCACCTCGGCAAAGGCCCCGAAGGCTATCAAGGCGTTATCGCCGGCCACGAACCCTGCGGGCAAATCGTCAAAACCGGCCCCGGCTGCCGTCACTTCGGAGAGGGCGACCGCGTCATCGTCTATCATATCTCCGGCTGCGGTGTCTGTAATGATTGCCGACGCGGATACATGATTTCCTGCACCAGCGAAAAATACCGGCGCGCCTACGGCTGGCAGCGCGATGGCGGCATGGCCGAATATCTCATTGCTGAGGAGAAAGATCTCCTGCATTTGCCTGACTCGCTCAGCTATGTGGACGGCGCGCAGGTAGCTTGCGGATTCGGAACGGTTTACGAAGGGCTCGAAAAAATCGGAATTAGCGGCAATGACGCCGTACTAATTACTGGTCTTGGTCCGGTCGGCCTGGCTGCGGCGGCCCTCAGCAAAAAACTGGGAGCTAACAAAATCATCGGCATTGATGTCCTCCCCGAGCGCCTGCAAATCGCCAAAGACCTTCGTCTCTGCGACGAAGTCCTCCTGTCGGGCCCCGATAACGTTGCGGAGGTGCGCGCTCTCACCGGCGGCCACGGAGTCGAACGCGCTGTCGATTGTTCGGCGCATCACGCCGCCCGCGCGACTGCCATTCGCGCCACGCGCAAATGGGGCCGGATCGTGCTCATCGGCGAAGGCGGCAAACTGGAATTGAATCCTTCGCCTGACATGATTCACGACCAGAAAACGCTCTACGGTTCCTGGGTCACTTCGACCTGGCGCATGGAAGAACTCGTCGAGCGCCTCGTCCGCTGGAATCTGCATCCTGCCGAACTCGTTACGCATCGTTTCAGCCTCGACCACGTCAGCGACGCCTATGCCCTCATGTCCTCTGGCCGCTGCGGCAAAGTCGCCGTCGTGTTCGACGAAGAAGTGCCTGCCTGAGACTCGAGACTTTCTCTCCCGGCAAACCACCACCAAGCCCGGAACCTGTTTTACTCCATGAACATAAAACCACACGTTGCTACAAAACATCCCCGTACATCCGTTTCAATCCGATCACTCTTGCGCCGGGTCGTCCCCAGCGCTCTGGCGATCGCCGCACTAGCTTTTTCCAGTTGCTCCAAACCGAACCCTTCGACCGGCTCAACCGAGAAGAAGTCAACTCTGAAAATCGGCGTGTCCTTCCAGGAAATGGAAAATCCCTATTTCGTGGCGATGAAGAGTGCCTTCGACGAGGCGGCGAAGGCTATCGGTGCCGAATTGATAGTCACCGATGCTCGGCACGATGTCACTAAGCAGACCAGCGATATTGAGGATCTCATCCAGAAAAAAATTAACATACTCATCATTAATCCCACAGACACTGTCGGCGTCGAAGGTGCCGTGCGGGATGCCAAGCAAGCCGGCATCGTTGTCGTCGCTGTGGATGCTCCCGCTGCCGGTCCCATCGACAGCTTCGTGGGGTCGAAAAATTACGACGCCGGTTTTCTTGCTGGCGACTATCTTGGTAAAATTCTCAACGAGAAAGGGAGCGTTGCCATTCTCGACGGCATACCATCGGTCGGGATTCTGGATCGTGTCCGTGGCTTTAAAGACGCCATTGCCAAGTATCCCGGCGTCAAGATTGTCGATGTTCAGAACGGCAAACAAGAGCGAAGCACGGCCCTTTCAGTTACGGAAAACATAATCCAGGCCCACCCCGATCTCACGGGCTTGTTCAGCGTCAACGACACAGGCTCGTTTGGTGCAGTGAGTGCCATCAAAGCCGCCGGAAAGGACATTGCCGTCGTCAGCGTGGACGGTCAACCCGAGGCCGTCACTGCCATTGCAGAAGGCGGTGTTTTCAAGGCGACATCCGCCCAACTTCCACGCGACCAGGCGCGCATCGGCCTTAGTATCGCTCTCGCAAAATATTTGGGAGCTAATATTCCGAAGGAAATCCCAATAGACGTTACGCTCTTGACGAAGGACAACGCCAAAGGCTTCGTCTGGTAACCCTCCACAATACTCATCAATGATCCATTCTTCGACTGACCGCGAGCCCGCGCCGGAGGCCTCGCAGTCGTCACAAAATCTGCTCGAATTTGCGAGGCATCCAAAAGCGTTTCGCCGGCGTCATCGCTCTAAAAGGTGTCGACCTGACCCTGTATCGTAGCGAAATTCTGGCTCTTCTTGGCGAGAACGGCGCCGGAAAATCAACGCTCATGAAGGTTCTTTCCGGTGTGCATCAACCGACTGCTGGCAGTATCTGGTTTGAAGGGAATGAGGTCACCTTCGCCAGTCCGCGTGAGGCTCAGGATATGGGCATTAGCATCATCTATCAAGAATTCAGCCTGATTCCCTATCTTTCCGCCGCGGAAAATATCTTCTTCGGCCGCGAGAAACGAACCCGTCTGGGAACGCTCGACAAGCTTTCCATGAAGCGGGAAGCCACGGAGCTTCTGGGGAAGTTCGGGGTCCATCTCGACGTTTCTATACCGGTTGCACAGCTAAGCATTGCCGAGCAGCAGTTCGTCGAAATTGCCAAGGCCCTTGCACGTGATACGCGCATCCTTATCCTCGACGAGCCGACCGCCACGCTAACCTCGCAGGAAGTTGAGCGCCTTTTCCGTGTCATGCGCGATCTCAAGCGTGCCGGCGTGGCAATGATATTCATCTCACATCATCTCGATGAGATCTTCGAGATCGCCGACCGCGTCCAATGTCTCAGGGATGGTCAGACAATTGGCACTAAAGCCATCGCCGAATGCAACACCGAGGGCTTGGTTAGAATGATCGCCGGGCGTGACATTACGCACAGTTTCCCGCAAAAAGCGGAAACGAATTCCGGGGCCGTCGTTCTTGATATCCGCAACCTACAGCGCAAACCGCACCTGCCACAAATCAGCTTCCAGTTGCGCGCAGGCGAAATTCTTGGCTTCGCCGGGCTTATTGGCTCTGGACGCACCGAAGTCGTCCGCGCCATTATCGGCGCGGACCAGTGCCATAGGCGGGACGTCGCTTTTCAAGGAAAGCGATTCTCTCCACAAAGCCCTTCTGATTCCCGGTCGGCAGGTGTCGGACTGCTACCCGAAGACCGCAAGCGACAAGGACTTATTCTGTCGTTTTCCGTCGCGGACAACATCATGTTAACCAATTTACCGCAGATCTGCCATCCAGTGCTTCGGACGATAAGCGGAGCACGCGGCAACGCGACAGTGAAAAGTTATATTGAAAGCGTCCGCATCAAAACTCCTTCGGGACACCAGGCTGTGCGCAATCTTAGCGGAGGCAATCAGCAGAAGGTTGTCATCGCCAAATGGCTCAACGCCGATTGCCAGGTGCTCATTTTCGATGAGCCCACGCGCGGCATCGACGTTGGAGCAAAGGCCGAAATCTATGACTTGATGCGAAAGCTGACGGCAAAAGGTGTCTCAATTATCATGATCTCTTCGGAATTACCCGAAGTCGTCGGAATGAGCGACCGCGTCATCGTCATGCGGCAACATCGCATCGAGAAAATTATCGAAAACCACGAACACATCACCGCGGAGAACATCATGTTTTACGCCACAGGAGCCCACCATGCTTGAACAAACCCCTACCGCCGAATCCATTAAATCCGACGCCGCCACCACATTAAAAGCGAAAGGCAGTGCAATCGCGGACTTTCTCGCTCGCAACCCTGTCATGTTTTCACTGATCGGGCTGGTTGCACTCTGCATTTTCCTTTCATTTTCCTCGACCGAATTCCTTACGGAAAACAACTTTCGCAATATCTTCCGACAAGTCTCCATTAACGCCATTATTGCGGTGGGAATGACGATTGTGATCCTGACAGCCGGCGTCGATCTTTCTGTCGGATCCGTGATGGCGCTCAGTATGACCATTGCGGCGGGTGTTATGGTAAAACTCAACCTACCTCCGAGCGTCGCGATCGTGCTAGCGCTGCTGGCGGGAGGGCTATTTGCGCATTCAACGGTATTATGATCGCATACGTCAGACTTCCGGCTATCATTGTGACGCTTGCAACCATGGAGATTCCGCGCGGTCTTGGCTTGCTCTATTCCGGCGGGTACCCTCTCTCAGGATTGCCGTCTTCTTTTTCCTTCTGGGGACGCGGAACGGTGCTTGGCATTGAAACACCTATCATAGTCATGTTCGGGGTGTTTCTTCTGGCGTGGTTGCTGCTCAATCAATTTCCGTTCGGGCGTTACATTTACGGCATCGGCGGCAACGAAGAAGCGGTACGACTTTCGGGCATCCGTGTCCGACGCTATAAATTTCTCGCCTACGCCTTGAGCGGGCTCACAGCAGCGATCAGCGGCGTTGTGCTTGCTTCACGACTTAACTCCGGGCAACCAAACGCTGGTCAGGGCTTTGAACTAGACGCTATCGCCGCGGTCGTGTTAGGGGGGACCAGCATTGCCGGTGGAAAGGGCCATATTTTCGGAACTCTGATCGGTGCGCTCACATTAGGCGTTCTTAACAACGGCCTAAACCTGATGGAAGTCTCGCCTTACATGCAGAAAGTTCTCAAGGGCGTGATCATTCTGCTGGCTATCTATGCGGGAACTCTTAAGCGCGATCGTTAAAGGATAATCATGACCTCGCTTTTTTACAAAAGCTTTCACCGACTCCCCGACGTTCGAGCCTATGCGCCCGGAAGGATCGAGTTCCTCGGCAATCATGTGGACTACAATGGTGGCAATGTGTTGGGTGCCGCTGTTGACCTCGGCATCGAGGTGGCATTGGCTGCCCGCGACGACGGTGAATGTCGCCTCGTTAGCGACTCCGCAAAGGATCCGGTCGTGATTGAGCTGGATCGCATCGCTCCACTCACCGGCCCCGTGGCGTGGGCGAACTATCCGCTTGGCGTAATCAGCATCATGCGGGAGGAAGGTTTTGCCATTCGACGCGGATTTGATTTCGCGGTGACCAGCACATTGCCGGCCGGAGCCGGCATGAGCAGCAGCGCCGCGCTCGAATTGGCTACCGCATACGCCCTCGCTGCGCTTCACGGCTTCCACGTGGAGCGAAAACGAATGGTTCGACTTTGTCGGAAGGCAGAAAACGAATTCGTTGGTATGCCATGTGGAATTCTCGACCAAGGAGTCTCAGCCTTTGGCGCGCCGGATCACCTTGTGCATATCGATTGCTTAACGGAAACGTTCAACCGGACGCCAATACCGGCCGGTTGCCATTTTTGGATGTTCAACACGAATAAAAAGCATGCACTGGTCGACTCGAGTTATTCCGAACGCCATCGGGCATGTTCGGAAGCATTTAGAATTCTAAAACGTGCAAATCCCGGCGCGAGGTGTCTCGCGCACATTTCGCCTGAAACCGTCGTCAAAATGCGGGAGGAACTGGGCGTCGAGCGCTCGAAACGTGCCCTACATGTTACCGAAGAAAACCGCCGCGTGATACAGGCTTTACACGCCTTACGCGGTGGCCGGCTGGACATAGTCGGATCGCTCCTCACAGCCTCGCATAGGAGCTCGCAGATGCTATTCGAAAACAGTTGCGACGAGCTCGACCATCTCGTCGATCGCCTAACTGCGTTCCCCGGGGTCTATGGTGCACGACTCTCGGGCGGCGGGTTCGGTGGCGCGGTTGTGGCGTTAACCGACGAGACGTTCGGACAAGAGTCTAATTTAAAACGGATCAAATCAGAATACATCAGTCAATTCGGTATTGAACCCACCATCTTTCACACCCGCGCCGGCAAGGGAGCGGGACCTATCAATGCTTGACGCAGACTTAATCAATAGCATCGGGACATTCGATCCCGCGGAACATCCGCATCGAAGATTCAATCCGCTGAAGGGGGAGTGGGTCCTCGTATCGCCACACCGCACAAAACGCCCATGGCAGGGACAGCAAGAGACTGTCCTCGACGACAGGCCGCCCTACGATGCGAAATGCTACCTTTGCGCGGGAAACACGCGCGCCAATGGCGCGAAGAACCCTGACTACACGAGCACCTACGTTTTCGAGAACGATTTTGCTGCGCTTCTACCCGAGAAACCGAAAGAAACTCTTGCCATGGCCGACCCGCTGTTTTGTCGGCAAACTGTTGCGGGAACGAGCAGGGTGATCTGCTTTCATCCCCGCCACGACCTAACCCTGCCCCAAATGCAAGAACACGAGATTCTGAATGTAGTGGGCGATTGGATCAATCAAACTCGCGAACTCGGCGAAAAATATGCATGGGTGCAGGTATTTGAAAACAAGGGCGCCGTTATGGGATGCTCTAATCCCCATCCACATGGCCAGATCTGGGCGAGCGACTTT
This sequence comes from Chthoniobacterales bacterium, assembly GCA_036524675.1. GTDB lineage: Bacteria > Verrucomicrobiota > Verrucomicrobiia > Chthoniobacterales > DASVRZ01 > DATDAW01. The sequence continues at coordinate 9,529 of DATDBU010000083.1, forward strand.
GTGCCTAACGAACCAGCGACCGAAGATGGCACGCAACGAGCATACCTAGATAGACATGGGACGGCAATGCTGGTCGACTATGCGCAACGTGAGAGCGAGCGAGGTGAACGCGTGGTGGTTTCGAACCGCCACTGGGTTGCCGTAGTGCCTTTTTGGGCGTGTTGGCCGTATGAAGTGCTTCTTCTTCCTTTCGAGCCAGTTCGCCGTCTCTGTGATTTGCATTCAGCTCAGCGTTCTGATTTGGCAGCCATTCTCAAAAATCTATTAACACGCTACGATAACCTCTTTAATACTTCGTTTCCGTATTCGATGGGTTGGCATGGCGCGCCATTCGTGAAGGGCAACCATGACCACTGGCAACTCCACGCTCACTTTTACCCTCCTTTGCTTCGTTCTGCGACGGTGAAAAAATTTATGGTCGGCTACGAATTGTTGGCGGAGGCCCAAAGGGACATGACTCCCGAGCAGGCGGCCGCCGCATTGCGTTCCGCGAGCGCGTTTTAACCCAGCAATGGCCCTGGCGCAATGTAGTGTTAATATCGCCTGTTTCTCAAAATTGTGCAGCCAGTGTAGTAAAAACGAACCGCATCCCTAAGTAACGTATCTGTTGGATACGCAAAGCCGACAGTATCGGTGGCTCTCGTCGGGAGCGCCATTTTATACCCTTCACAACATTTATGCCTTCCGAAAAAATTAGTTACGGTGGTTGGACCCGCAATCTGCGTCTTTTCAACGAATCTGTCGAAGTCGTCGTCACACTCGAAGTTGGCCCGCGAATCCTCAGTTACCGCCCCGTCACCGCGAGCGATGACGGAGTAAATGTTCTCAAGAATTACCCCGAACAACTCGGGGGAGCCGCAGAGGCGGAGTGGAAAATCCGCGGTGGGCATCGCTTGTGGGTGGCGCCCGAGCACCCAGTGCTTTCCTATACGCGGGACAATGTGCCGTTTTCCTACGAGCTGCTGGGCGATCAAGGCATTTGTGCGACTAACCCGGGCATTGAACCTTGGTATCTCAAAAAAGAAACAACGATTCAACTGGCGCCGGCGGGCAGTGGTGTGACAATTGAGCACACGATCATCAACGAAAGCGACGACACATGGGAAGTAGCACCCTGGGCGTTGACGGTGATGGCCCCGGGCGGCGTTTCCATTTTGCCACAACCGCCCTTGGGCGAACATCCGCGGGATCTTTTGCCAAACCGTGTCATCGTCGCCTGGCCCTATTCCGATTTGTCCGATTCGAGGTTACACGTCGGCCGACATGTTCTCACGCTTGAACAGCGCGCGGGATGCGTGCCGTTCAAGATCGGGCTCGCGCATCAAGGCGGCTACGTGGCGTATCTCCTTGGAAATCAGCTGTTCGTAAAGACAGTCCCGTATTGCGCTGGAATGAGATACGCGGATTTTGGCTGCAATTACGAAAGCTTTACGAATGACGAAATGATTGAGATCGAGACGCTCGGGCCGCTGACGGAACTGCCTCCGGGCGCGTCGGTATCGCACACAGAAGAATGGCGGCTCTTCGGCGACGTGAGTCCGCCTCTCAAGAGGGATACTCCGGAGTTCGTGGAATGGCTCGCCTCACTGTTGCGTCAAACGGGTCTAGCCTGAAGGCACTATCACCGCCAACGCTGTTGAGGGCAAGACGCGCTCCGCATCGCCCATGGCTTTAGCGAGAAGGATGGCGTCGGCGTCAAGGGCCTTGCAATTCGGAAATCAATCTTCGCACCGGACAAGTTTGACGGCTGCCTTTTGTGGAAGGCGTTTCCTACTGATCTCGTTCGCCCTGGAAGTTGGATCATCTCGGTGCGCTTCATGCTGACGCGTCCGGCCAACGTGACAGTTCGCGATCTGGTGATCCTACCAAGCAGCGTAGACATCCAGGCTATGCCCTCCTCCGAAACATCCAACAATAAGACGAGACTCATCATGATATTCGACAAGTTCAAACTCCAATCCAAGGTTGCATTGGTAACCGGTGGTACTCGAGGGATTGGCCTGGCCATAGCCAAAGCGCTGGGTGAGGCCGGTGCGCATGTCATCATCAGTGGGCGTACGTTGAGCGGCACGGCTGAAGCGGAGCTGGCCCAAGCGAATGTCTCGTACGAGTTTATCCCTGCTGAACTTGCCGTACAGGATGCCGCTGCGCAGCTTGTGACGGCAGCCGCAGAGCGACGTGGCAGGCTTGACATCCTCGTCAACAATGCCGGCGTGGCGAGTCACGGAAACAGCAGCGATTATCCGGACGAAGCGTGGCGCCGAGTCATGGATCTGAACGTCGATGCAGTATTCCGGTGCTGTCGCGCAGCATTGGTCCCGATGCGCAAGCAGGGGTCGGGGGTGATCTTGAATGTCGGTTCCATGTCTGGTATCGCATCCAATATTCCCCAGCACCAAGTTGCCTATAACAGCTCGAAGGCGGCCGTCCACATGATGACCAAGAGCCTGGCGAGCGAACTGGCTGCCGAAGGCATTCGGGTCAATGCGGTCGCACCGGGATATATCGAAACTGATCTTTCCCGAGGTGGGATTGAGAATCCTGAATGGTTTCCGATTTGGCAGAGCATGACCCTCTCGGCCGCGTCGGGCAGCCGGAAGAAGTGGCCGCTGCGGCGCTTTTCCTGTGCTCTGACGCGTCGAGCTATGTGACTGGCGAAGTTCTTGTGATTGATGGGGGTTACACGACCCGCTGAGTGTCCGTAGGGACATATGGGATGACACAGGAAGCGGCGGTTTGTTCCGCCGCCCATCGCCTTATGAGGCGCATGAGCAATGTTTGCGTTCACCGCAGACGGCCTTGGTCCTGAAGTTCTGGCCAAAGCCACCCAGGATTTGGTTGCTGCCGCAAATGCAACGCCAGGGCTTGTGCGTGCGTATTCCCCCTATTCAGCCACTACTCCTCAAATCAAGGTACCCCTCGAGCAACTTGCCGTATAGCGGCCCCAGCAAGGCGGTGACGGCGAAAGTCAGGAAATTGATAGCCCCGGTGGCGCTGCCGTTTACTTCATCCGGATTCGCTTCTTTGATCACTGTGTAAGGAATCATCGCCGCGCCGGACGCAATGCCTAACAACAGGCTGACGGCGTAAGGCGGGATGGCATTCACCGGACCAAATCCAAACCATGCGACGCAGGCGAGCATCACCAGAGCGCCGCAGATCAGAACAGGTTCCTGTGACCGATCAGATCGCTCAGCCACCCGAGGAGCTGATTTAGGTTTGCCTGAGTTCTGCCAGCATACTCGGCAACGAGTTGATCCCCCAATGTTCCGCATATTGTCCGTTGCGGACACGAACGATATCGACAACGTCGATGGACACGGCTTTACTGGTCGGTGCGATCCCGAACAACGATCCAGTATGGACGCCAGTAATCGTTTTGCGAGTCGTCACCTTGTCGCCTTCCGACACCTGATCGTGGATTGCCACCTTCAGGTTGGAGAGAGCCGGACGGAGCACATTTTGGAAAGTGTTCCACATGCTCTCTGGACCATTTGGCGTTCCAGGCGGAGCGGATCGATTGACGAAGTCGGAGGCCATTAGCGAAATAAACGCCTCGGCGCTGCCCTCTTGGATGACCTCGATGTTGAAGCGGCGTACCACTTCCTTGTTCGCTTCTGCAGACATAATTTTCCTTTCCAGAAAATGCCACCCGCTGGGAATGCTACGCAGGCTGACGCTGTTCCAAAGTTTGGGGCTGATTTTAGTCTCCGGTGGTTAGAAGCTCCTGGGTTAGTTTGTTTTCTTCTGCTGTTATTGTTAGCCTTTTGGCGTGCCTGGCGAACGCGGCCGGAGCGTGGCATCCAGCATTCAGACGTTTTGGTGGAGTCCCGCTGAACGGCCAGCTGAATCATCCGATCGTTTGAAGAGGCCAGGACGCGTTCGCGCCAGTGTTTCACCCCCGGACTAAAGTTTGGACAGTTTGGATTGCGACTTCGCGTTCTGGCCAAATATAGCGGAAGACGAACGAGGTCATGAGAATGCCGAGAATGATCCCGACGAGACGGTCGCGGATCGTGTCGAAATCGGTGGCCGGTGCGAAGCCCTGGAAAATACACATGAAAAAGGCGAAAGCGATTTGCAAGCCGGCGTAGGAAATCCGTTCGCTGCCCGCGGCGACCCAGCCGGCGAACGCCGATACCGCGCCTGTAAGCAGGACGAGCAAGGCGATGCTCTCCATGTGCGGCACGAGATACAGGATCGCCAGAAAGCCGAGCGAACCGCCGGTCAGGCAGCCGATGAGACGCAGCCAGCCTTTACGCAGAGTCGCTCCCGTGCTTTCGAGCGCAATGAAGCAGCAGGTGATGAATGCCGTGTGAATACCCGGCCAATCGACGCCGGTGTAGAGGATGTAACAGGTCATCGCGGCGAGCGTGACTTTGAGCGCAAAACGGACGTGAGCTGGATTTGTGAAGGCGTCCGCTTTAAACAGCGTTTTTTTCGCCTCCGCCCGGGCCGGTGCTTTCGCCACCGGCGCCGCGATGTGGCTGATCACGACGGTGAGGGCGATGGGATAGACCACAATGACCCAGAGCCAAAGCAGAGCGCGCACGAGAGACTCGGCATCGGGAACCGTTTCCGCAACGCTCTGCGTCATCGCGACGACAAAGCCGATGGCAAAGCCCAGCGGGCCGATGACGAAGGCGCGCGACAAATACATCCCCACAAAAACCATCGTCGCCATGACGGGGATGCGCAGTTGCGGGTAGTCGAACGTGTATTGGTAGAGAAACAGGCTGGCCGCGATGCCGACAGTCGCGCCCAGCATCAAGAGTATCCCCGCAAGTGTCGTGAGCGCACGATTGGCCTTGGTAACGAAGAAAACCATGTAGGCGGAAAGCGGCGCTTCGGGAACCTGCAACGCCATCGAAATAATGGTGACGAGGACCACTCCCGCCACCAGCCGGAGGGTCGTGGCGTCGCGCCCGGGAAAAGGAGCCAGTTCGCGCCGGAGCCAGGACAGCCAGTTTGTCCGGGACTCCGAGGCGAGAGTTTCCGCGGCGTTCATGGTTTGACGATGGCCGCTGCGGATGCTCCCATGCGGAACATCTCGGGATCGGGATTTTCGATTTCGATACGCACCGGGAAACGCTGCGCGACATGCACCCAGTTCAATTCCCGTTTGATGAACGGAACCCGGCCCGGCAGTTCGAGTTCACCCTCTGGATTAACCGCCCAGCCGATGCCCTGCACTTTTCCTGCAAAATGGCGGCCAGGCGCGGAAAGCAGATACACATCCGCCGCGGCGCTCGGCGAAAAATGCCGGATCTGTCCTTCGCGGAAATTGGCCATCACATACCATTTGCGCGTGTCCAGCAGGGAAAACACGGGCACGCCGGGGCTGGCATAAGCGCCTTCGGAGAGATTCAGACTGATGACCCGTCCGGGAAATGACGCAGTGACTTTGCAATACGAAAGATCGAGGGTGGCCTGATCCACGGCAGCCACAGCGCCGGGACGTTGCGCCTGCAGCACCGCCAAGCCGCTCAGGGCAGCCTTGGCCTGATTCAAACGTTGTTCCTCGGCGGCGAGCGATGCTGCGGCGACTGCCACGGCCGTTTGCGCCTTGTCCACGTCGTCGGCTTTTGTAAAGCCCTTGGGCAGAAGCGGTTGTAGGCGGCGCAAGGTGTCGCCGGCCTGTTTGTATTGGGCGCTGGCCGCCTCCACACCGGCCTCGGCGGCTTTCACCTGGAATCGCAGTTGCTCATCCTGCGCCCGGCCCACTTCGATCTGCTGGTCGAGAGTCGCGAGGGCCGCTTTCGCTTTTTCGAGCATGAGCTGGTAATCCTCGGGATCGATCTCGAAAAGGACATCGCCGGCTTTCACGAGCTGGTTGTCCTGCACGTTCAGGCGAATGATCTGGCCTCGCACGCGCGGCGCGATGCCCACGACGTTGGCCCGCACGGTCGCATCATCCGTGCGCGGGTGACGCTCGGTGAGATTCCAGACGAGAAGAATCAGGACGATGGCCCCCAAAACCGCGACGATGCTGAGGATTCGGCCCACGATTTTTCGCCATTCGCCAGAGGTTGGGACTGTCGGATCGCTCATAAAGTCGGATTTTCAGTTTTTGAAACAGATCAGCCAGGTGATCAGGGTGAACAGGATCAGCAAACCGAGGTAAACGAGCGGCGCGGGACGCAGGTGGGCGTGGAGTCGGAAGCCCATGAACAACTGCCGCGTGATCAAAGTCACGGCGAGGCCGATCACAATGCACACCATCCAGGCGGGGAAATAGGAGCCGAGCACGTCGAGTGTCGGCGAAGCAGCCAGCATCAAGGAAGGAAGAAAATGCGTCATTTTTTACGAATGGGTGAGGGAACCGGCTTGGCGAGGTCGCCGACGCTCAGGGCCAGCGCGGCGGCTCCGGTGAAAATCGCGGAGCGCGTATCGACTCCGATGCTGCGCGCGGCGGCGAGATTGTGCTGGGCGTTGACGACATCGACATACGTGCCCAGGCCTTGCCGGTAGGCTTCAAGCGACGCCGCGAACGCGCTTTCCGATGCGGTCAGCAGCTTCACCGCGGATTCTTGCTTGCGGAGCGCGGTCTCGAAATCGGTGGACGCTTTCCAGACTTCGCGGACGGCGGCATCGCGAGCCCCGGCCAGTTCGCTCTCGGTGGCGCGAAGCTCGGACTGGGCGATGCGCAGTTTGTTGGCGCGGGCAAAACCGTCGAAAATCGGCACTTCAACCGCGATGCCGACGCCGTAAACGGGTTCGTCGCCGCCAAAATAATCGGAATTTTCGGCGCTGACATCTATGCCCAGCCAGCCCGCGTGGGCGTCCAGGGCGACTTTCGGAAAATATTCGGCGCGCACTTTTCGCATCTCGGCGCGGCTGGCGCGAACGGCGGCGAGTTTGGCCACAAGATCCGGACGCTGAGCGAGGGCGCGATCGATGAGGGTATCCAGCGAGCGTTCGGGATTCGCGGGGACGAGTTTTGGCGGAATGTCCGCCACCTGCAGGCTGGCCGTTGGGGGAATGCCGAGGCTCTCGACCAGCGCGACCTGGGCATTGCTTTCCGCGCCGCGTGCGGCTTCGAGATCGAACGAGGCCTGGGCCGTTTGTTGTTCAGCCTGAAGCACTTCGGGTTTCGTTGCCAGACCATTGTCCAGCCTCGCCTGCGCGGCCTGCCCCACCGTTTCCGCAGCGCGCAGGGCGCTGAGGGCGACGGCCACTCTCTGCCGGGCGGTGTTGAACTCGTAAAATCGCTGCGTCACTCCGAAAACGATCTTCTGATGCATGGCGTTGAAGCCCACGTTCGCCATCATGAGTCGCTGTTTCGCCGCATCGACCATGGCGTCGCGTTCGCCAAAATCGAGGAGCAGCCATTTCACGCTCACGGCGGCCCGCGACGCGACGACCTCCGTGGTGAGCGTGCCTCCGCCCACGACCGACACATCGGGCAGGCTGGGGTTTGTGAGCGCGCCCGACAATCCCGCACTGACTTCTTCGAGCAGTTGCTGCTGATTGACCTTCAATTTCGGAAACGGAATGAAAGCCCGCTCGTATCCCGCGCCCGCCGAGGCGACCAGGTAGGGAAAATAGGCGCTCTGGCCGAGACCAACTGCGGCAGCCGCCTGCCGCGCACGCTCCCAGGCGACTCGTGTGTCGGGATTGCTGCGCTGGGCGATGTCGATCAGTTCGGGCAGCGTGTAGGTCTTTTTCGGATCGATCGCGACCGGCTCTTCGTGCAAATTTCCGCGAGCCAGGTCCGCTTCATATTCGCCCAGCTTGGGCGGCGCCCAGGGTTTTTCCGGAGAAGGCGGCGGCCCGTCCTTTCCCAAAGCCGCCGCTCCGCAAAAGACGGTCAAAATCAGCGCAATCAACGGCGTTTTCGGAGAGGAGCGGCTCATTGATCCAAAAGCGGAACCGCGCTGCCGGGACCGAGGATCAGGCGCGAGCCGCGTTGCCGCGTGAAATAGCTCCAAAGCCATTGCGTGATGACCCTGACACGATTCCCCGCTGCGGCGAGAAAAAAGAGGTGAACGATCGCCCAGACAAGCCAGGCGAAAAATCCGTCCAAGCGGAAGCCGCTGATTTCCAGCACGGCAAAATTCCGTCCCACGACGGCCATGTTGCCTTTGTCAAAATACCGGAACGGAGGCGGCGCGCGGGCTTACTCGGCGTAAGGAATCACCGCGTTCTCCGTCGCGAGCACGCCGCCGATCGGCAGGCCGTAGCCCACGTGCGCATCAGGCATGAGTGCGCCCGCCACCGCGACCGGCAGCGCACACGCATTAGCCATCTGCTTCACCGCCTCGGCTTCGAGCCCTTCGCCCCACTGACGCCACGGCGCGAACGCACTGCGCGGCAGCGCCTCCTTCCAACCGCGGAGCGGATGACTGCATAGCCGCCGGGGAGGCTATTCCGCACGCGGTCCCGCAGACGCGGGGCCGGATCGATAGGAGCCAGCGGCGCGCGCAACTCATCGGCGAAGAACGCCGGCGGATTGGCGACGATGTTGAAAATCTCGGCCTCAAGCCCTTCGGCCAGCTCAGGGCCTCGAGCCTGTCGAGACGGCAACGCGCCGTCCTTCCCCTGCGCGATGAAGTTCTGGATGAACTCGTGCGCGAGCGCGATCGGCTCGCCGACAGGCACGCCGAGGCGGATGAGGTCTTTGGTGTTCATAGTTTTGGTTCGGTTGAAAATGGTGAGCGCGATGTGCAGACACACTCCGAGTGCGCAGCGGTGTTTGTTCTTTTTTGTCGAAGGGATACAGCCGAGGAAACTCCGATGAAGTTCACTCAGTTCTCGTCTTCGAGCGGTATTTCCCCGGCGACATTCCCATGACGCGACTGAAGACCTTGCCGAATGAACTCGCTGATTCGTAGCCGACGGCAGACGCGATAGCCGCCAGTTTCATCGGGCGGTTGGCGAGCAGCATGTTTGCGGCTCTTACCATTCGCCATTGAGTAAGATGATCGCGCGGTGTTTCGCCGACCAGTTCACGGAATCGTTCCGCAAATGACGAGCGCGACATGGATACCCTTTGCGCCAGGAGAGCGACCGTCCATGGCCGCTCCGGCTCAGCGTGAATCTGTCGCAGCGCCTCGCCGATCTGCGGATCGGTGAGGGCACGCAACCAACTCGGCTGTGCGGTCTGGCAGGATGTGCCCGTGCGCGTTCTCATGGCCACGGCGAAGAGCGCGTCCGCGAGTCGATCGACAATGGCACCTGCTCCGGGGAGATTCTGCGACGTTTCCGCGGCGATGAATTGAATGGTGGATTGAAACCACGGCGGCGCGTGTTTCCCGGAAGCCTGGAGATGAATGACTGAGGGGAGATGTTTGACCAACAACTCACTTTCGGGAGAAGCGAAGGCGAAGCACCCGGCAATCACCGACGCGGAGGGACCTTTGCCTCCATCGAACGACATCAGCCGCGTCCGGCGAAACTCTTCCTCCGAACACAATTCGAGCACCGGGCGTGATGGCAGGTCGGGATGGCTGTAGAGGGAGTAGGATTCAGGGTTTGGCAGCAGCACGAAATCGCCTGCCGCCAAGGGAAGCAACGGCTCTTTGTCCACACCGAGAAAACACGAGCCTCGGACGACGATGAGGCAGATGCCCTTGTAACCCGGAAACTCAAAGGCGAACGGAGCGGAGAAATCCAGCCGGCCATACAGGTGACCGCTGGTTCTGAGAAGTGACATAATCTCCGTGAGATCGTCCATGGCGTTTCAAAGGCTCAAGAATGCCGAATCGCAAGCCGGCAATGCGAGCGCAGTCGCCGATGCTGGGAGCGCTGGCGTTTTCGACCAAAGATGCGGACGAACGGGCGAGGCATATCCCCTGACGGGCAGCGTGATCGGCCTATGGTAGTAGAGGTCCACTCCGCTTATGAAACAAGAACCTCTCAATCTACCGAAACCCATCGCCGCCTACTTCAGCGCTGAGAAAGCGGGCGCCGAGGCCGTTTGCCAATGTTTCACTGAGAACGCCGTCGTGAAGGACGAGGAGCACACTTACGAGGGTCAGGCCGCAATCAAGCAATGGAGGGCGGAGGTCGCAACGAAGTATGAATACACGAGCGTACCGTTCGCGTGTGAAGAGAAGGGCGGAAAGATAGTCGTCACCAGCAGGCTCACTGGGAATTTTCCCGGCAGTCCCGTTGACCTTCGATTCTTCTTCGAGCTCCGGGACGACAAGATCGCGTCACTGGAAATCATCCCGTGAGTTATGTTCGCGATCTACGCTACGCACGCGGCACCCGATGATCCGTTGTCGGCGCTGGAGATCGGCGAGCAGCCCGAGCCCGCCGCGCGCGAAGGTTGGGTGCGAGTGAAGATTTCGCATGCCAGCTTGAACCGCCACGACCTTTTCACGCTGCGCGGCATCACCGCTCATCCGGAGGGAATCTCCTTCCCAATAATCCTGGGCAACGACGGCGTAGGCACGTTGGACGATGGAACGTCCGTCGTGATCTATCCCGTCCTCGGCAGCGACGGCTGGCGCGGCGACGAAACGCTCGATCCGCAATGGCACATCTTCAGCGAATTTGTGCCAGGGACCTTCGCCGACTACATCGCGGTGCCGAAGCGAAATGCGATTCCTCTGCCCAGCGGCCTGTCGCCACTTCACGCTTCGGTGCTAGGCACGGCTTGGCTCACCGCATATCGGGCCTTGTTCACAAAATCCGGTTTGAGGTCCGGACAGACGCTGCTCGTGCAGGGATCGTCGGGAGGCATGGCGACGGCGCTCATTCAGCTCGGCCGCGCCGCGGGCTTTGAAGTGTGGACAACCAGCCGCAATGACGAGGGTCGCGCGCTCGCCGAAAAGCTCGGCGCGCATCGCACCTTCACATCGAACGAAAAGCTCCCGAGCAACGTGCAGGCGGTCGTCGATAACATCGGCCCAGCATCGTGGGCGCACTCGATTGCGTCGGTCGCTCGTGGCGGCACTATCGTCATCACCGGCGGCACCACAGGCTTCGACGTGAACCTGCCGCTCCTGCCGATGCTCAGCGAACAGATCACCGTGCGCGGCTCCATCATGGGCACGCTGCAGGACATGAAAGACATGGTGACCCTTATCGCGGCCTCCGCCATTACGCCGGAAATTGGCTTGGTGCTTCCGATGGAGCAGGCAGCCGAAGGTTTCCGTGCGATGTGGGAAGGTCGCACCCACGGAAAGACGGTCTTCACGCGTTGATGGCGTCGTGACTTGGGGAGGCTGAGTCTCCGCATCACCCCGGCGGAGATGAATCCCCGCCGGGGCTTTGCATTCCCCCCTCAAGCGGCGAGCGCGTAGCGGCGGAAGAAGCCGTTCAGCTCTTCCACTTTGCCGGCGGCATCGTCGGGCTCGTTGAGCGTTTCGAGCCTTGGCAGCTCGGCCTCGACGAAGCGCGTCAGCGCTTCGACCGGCGGCGCGACGGCGAGTTCTTCGCCGGCCTGCTTGCGTGCGACGAGTTCAGCGATCGCGGCGCGCACGTCGGCTTCGTCGAGCACGCTCTCCACGAGTTGTGCGAAGAGCATCGGCACCTGGCCGAGCTGGCGCTCGATCCAGCGGCACGCGAGCAGCGGACGGAAGACGTAGAGATATTTCTTCAGGCTCACTTCCTCGCGACCGCGCAGGTAATCGCGCCAGTTGCCGAAGGCCATGTGCAGGTAGTGCGCGAAGCAGCGCCGCGGCGAATAGAACTCCGCCGCGAGCGCACCGAACTCGGCGGCGAAGACCGGATCGTGACGATACACGACTGGCGACTTCAGCCATTCGAGCAGCGGCGGGTTGCTCTTACGGAGCAGTCGCAGCGCCTTGCGCAGTTCCCAGCCGCCCACGTCGAGATCGTCGGCGATGGGCTGTTCGATGACGTCGCGCCGATCCTCGACCGAGAGATACCAGTCGCGCCGGTGGGCGTAGAGAAAGCGCACGTCGTAGTCGCTGTCGCGCGAGGCAAAGCCCCACGCACGGCTGCCGCTCTCGCACGCGAAAAGCACGCGCACGTTCCGCTCGGTCTCGACCTGAGCGAGCGCGTTGCGGACGCGCTGGAAGACTTCGTTCCCGTGCATGGGAACCTCCTTTCTATGTTGGTGGATTGATTTACGGATCGCGTGTGGTTGGACGGATCATGAGCGTATCTCTCAGCAAGGCTCCGGGACCGGAGCGGTCGCTGAGCAGAATCCGCAGCGGCACGCCCGCCAGCGAAGTGCTATCAGGCAACCGATCCAGCGGGATTTTCGCGCGAGGCTCCGGCGCGACGGCGTCGGGTTCGGAACATCGATGCTCAATTGCTGAACGTTTTCCTAGTCGTGCGAACGCGACGAGGAGAAAGCCGATGAGAAATACGCCCTGACCCAGGATGGTTGGGATGGGCATGAGTCGTTGGTATCTGGTGGGGGAGCATCACCCCGGCGGAGACGAATCCCCGCCGGGGCTTTGCGTTTCCCCCTTCAGTTGTTGGTTACGTTTCTCCCGGCTCGCTCACGGACGGCTTGGCGCCGCGCGAGTTGAGGGACGGGAGCAGGGCCGCGAGATCGTTCATCACGAACGTCTGGCCCGCATTGGACGCTTCGAGCGTTTGCAGGAAGCGGAGCGTCGCGAGAGCCGGCTGGCCCTCGATGAGGCGCGCCGCGTTGGCGAGGTTGCGCAGTGCGGCGGATTCACCGCGGGCGCGTTCGAGCGCGGCCTGACCTTCCTGCCTGGCCTTGAGCACTTCGCTGAACGCCTTGCGCAGTTCGCCCGGCAGCATCACGTCGCGCACTTCGACGGCGTGGACTTGCACGCCGACGGCTTCCGCCTGCGGCGCGATGAGTTCGCGGAGTTGCGCGCCGATGGCGACACGCTGGGTGAGCAACGCTTCCATCGTCACGCCGGCGACGACGGTGCGGACGGCCGTCTGCGTCGCGCTGTAGATGTGCGCCGCGTGGTTGTCCGCGGCCTGCACGCTCTTCGCAGCATCGACGATCTGCGTGGTGAGCACGATGCTGAGCTTCACGCCGACGTTATCGGCGCTGAGCACTTCCTGGCCAGCGACCTGGAGCAGCGCCTTGCGCGTATCGACGAGCGCGCCGCGGAAGTTCTTGCCCCAGCGGACGTGACGGCCCGCGGCGAGCGTTTCGACGAGCTTGCCCTCGTGGTAGAGCAGGCCGGCGAAGCCGTCGGTCACGATGAACTCGTGGCGGTAGCGGGCGCGGATGAAGTTCGCCACGACGAAGCCGGCGACCGCGAGGATGAGAATGAGGATCTGTTCGGTGGTCATGGGGTGTGTTGGTTGTTGGTTGAAAGATTGCGAACCACGGCGGCGGCCACCGTCGAGGAGGCGGAGGGGACTCGCGGAGGCTGGCGGGCGG
>DATDBU010000084.1:0-7854 GCA_036524675.1 Chthoniobacterales bacterium
GGTTTTCTCAATGAGTCGCGAAAAGGTTTCCGTAGTTTGCGCGCCGCTCAGGCCATTTTTCTCTCCGACGAGGAAGTAAGGAACCCCTCGGGCACCCAGGGCACCCGCTCGTTTCTCGTTTTCGAAGACTTCCTTTTTGAAACTTTCGCTTTCGAGCATTTCGGCAGCGTCGCCGGGATCCAGGCCGACCTCCGTGACGAGGCTCACCAGATTCCCTCGGTCGAAGATGGAGACTCCGTCCGAAAAGTAAGCTTTGAAAAGGCGCTCGATCACCTCCGACTGCAAGCCGGTCCCTTCCGACCAAAGAGCGATGCGGTGACTGTCGATGGAGTCGCCGAAAAGCGTGTCTTGCATGCGAAAATCCAAGCCATCCGTCACGGCGTTCGCCTCGAATTCCCGTATGCGTTGGATGGCCTGCGCCTCTGACAAATGGAATTTCTTCGACGTCATCTCGACGCTGGGAACTACATATCCGCCAGGAGAGAGACGGAACGCGCGGTGAACGACCTTGAATCGGTCCCGGCGAGAGGACGCACTCAGTGCCGTTTCAAATCGCCGCCTGGCGATCCAGCACCAAGGGCAGACGATGTCCGACCAGACTTCGACGGTGATTTTTGGTTCCATACGATTTCTCTTTGTGGCTTGGACCCGGGGATTTGACTCCCGGGTCCGCCGAGCGCCAGGTGGCTCAGGTATGCTGGTAGCCGCCGTCGATCACGATTTCCTCGCCCACGATGTAGGCCGAGTCTTCCGAGAAGAGAAACCGCACGAGCTTCGCGACCTCCTCGGGACGGCCAATACGCTTGGCCAAGGTCGTCTCGGCCTGGCTTGCGTTGAACGACTGAATCGCCTCGGCTGACATGCCCAGTTTTCCGGGTGTGAGCGTGTCGATCGGACCGGGGCTGATGGTATTTACCCGAATACCACGAGCGGCAAGCTCCACGGAAAGCGAGCGCCCCAGCGCGGAGATGGCGCCTTTGGCAGCAGAGTAGAGGGAGGCCCCGGGCAAAGCCAGGAAGCTGGCAACGGAGGAATTGAACACCACGGCACTCGGATTGGACATCAACGGCAGCAACGATTGCAGTTGGAAATAGACCCCACGGACGTTGATGCTGAACATTTGATCGAAGTCCTGCGGAGTTGCCGCATCGAAGGGACCAAACTGCGCGATCCCTGCATTGAGAAACACCGCGTCGAGCCGGTCCGTGCGAGCGCGCACAGCGTTGCCCAACCCCTGCGCGTCCGCCAGTTCACTCGAATCCGAGCGAAGCACGGTCGCGCCCGGTAGGGTCTTTTGAGCCTTGGCAAGCGTTTCGGCATTGCGACCGGTGACGATGACTTGCGCGCCGTCGGCGAGCAGAAGTTGAGCGGTCGCGAGCCCCATGCCGGTTGTGCCGCCAGTGATGAGAATAGTTCGATTTTTCATTTCAACCGGGACGATATGATTATTGAATCTGTGTTCAAGAATTATTTTGAACACACGTTCCAGAACGGCGAAAAACTCAGTCGAGGGTCCTGAGAGAAAGACGAGCAGACGTGCGCAGGACGTCCGAATTCTCGAATGCGCGGGCGGCAACACTAAATCCGACGAGCATGTGATGGAAGTAGCGCGCGAGTGCGACAGGGTCTTTGTCAGGAGCCAGGTCGCCCTCGAGCTGAGCCCGGCCGAGACGCGCTGCAAGCATGCCTTCCACCTCGCGGGCATGCTCCACGGCCGCGGCGCGAATGGCGGCATCCTCCTTGCACATTTCGACCATGGAGTTTGCCATCAAGCAGCCATAACCCTCGCCTTCACAGTGGGCGCGGATCGCGGCGTCAAAGACTCTGATGAGCGTCTCCCTGAGAGTGCCGGGCGCTTCGAGGATGTGGCGCATATCGGCGATGCCTCGCTCGCGGTAACGCTTGAGCGCGGCATGGAAGAGGGCGTCCTTGTCGCCAAACGTGTCGTAAAGGCTTTGCCGGCCCACGCCCAAAGCTTCCGTAATTTCCCCAAATGACGCGCTGCGAAATCCCCGCTGGCGAAAAAGTTCGACTGCGCGATTCAAGACGGCGTCCTGGTCAAATTCTTTGGGTCTGGCCACGACATAAATTTGAACAATCATTCTATAATGTCAAGATATGGAGTCGGATGCCATCCGATTCCAGGGATCAGCAAATGACCGTGCTGGCCTGGTCGCCTCTGCGCGGAGGATTGCTCACGGGGAAATATCTGCCGGGAAGTCCCGCCGGCTCCGCGGACGCAAGCGCCCGGCTCAACATCGAAATGTTGAAGGGAGTCGTCACTGCGAACGAATCGGATGAGCGGATCATCAGGGAAGTCATGGCGCTCGCCAGGGAAATGGAGGCCACTCCGGCCCAGGTTGCCCTCGCCTGGCTCCGTCATCGGCCGGTGCCGGTGATTCCCATCATCGGCGCCCGGAGACTCACCCAACTCGCGGCGACATAGGTAGCCTAGACATTACGTTTTTGCTGGAACAACTCAAGCGGCTGGATCAAGCCAGCGCTTCTCCCTGGGATTCCCGCATGATTTCATGGCGGGCGACCTGCCCCGCACGTTCACCTTCGGCGGCATGCGCGACCGGATCAAAGCCTGATTGCGTTAGGGAAATACTAATTAAATCTGGCGAAGAGAATTCAACCGCGGATTACGCGAATTTTCGCAGATAAAAAGGGATTGGGACTTTTTAAAATCTGTCGGCGCTTCGCTTCGCCCTGCGGGCTGCCTGCGCAGGCTATCTTACTTCGTTCGGTTGCGTCCATCAGCGTCATCTGCGGTTTGGATCAGGGTTTTCCTAACCTGCCAGCCATTTGAGAAGCTTCAGTTTCAAGGAGGTGTGGGGATAATATTTGATGCCCGGTTCAAACCATGAGGGTTTGTCCAAAACGCTCTTATAGTGTGAGAATGTGCTGAATCCCGCTTCTCCATGATACCGCCCCACGCCACTCCCGCCGACACCTCCAAAGGGCAGGTTGCCATTCGAGATGTGCATCAAGGCATCATTGACGCATCCGCCGCCGAATGAAATTTCCCGCAGGATCTTTTCCTTTGTTTCTCCGGACTTCGTAAACAAATACAGGGAGAGCGGTTTGGGGCGTTCCTTGATTTTCACGATGGGCTCGTCCACATCGGTGAAAGCGATGACGGGCAGGACGGGGCCGAAGATTTCCTCGGACATGATCTTGTCCTCGAAATCGACATTCGCCATCACGGTGGGGGGAATAGTCCGGTTGTCGGCCGTGGCGTCTCCCGCGTAATAGACCTTCGCCGGGTCGATCATCCCGAGGATCCTCGCGGCATTTTTTTCATTGATGATTTGCACGTAATTGCCATTCGAAATCGAAAAATTCGACGAGACGATCTCCTTCCTCACCTTCTCAAGGAAGGTCTTTTCGATGGCTTTGTGCACAAGGACGTAGTCTGGGGCAATGCAGGTTTGACCGGCATTGATGAACTTCGCCCACACCAGCCGCTTGATGGAGGCATCCAGGTCGCAATCCTCCATGAAGATCGCCGGACTCTTACCTCCCAGCTCCAAAGTGACCGGAGTCAGATTCTTGGCGGCCGCTTGATAGACGATCTTTCCCACGGTTGTGCTTCCGGTAAAAAAGATTTTGTCGAATTTCTGATCCAATAGCGCCGTGGTCTCGGGAACCCCTCCTTCGACCACGGTGAAATAATTCGGATCGAACGTGTCATTGATCATCTTCGCAAGCGCCGAACTGGTGGCCGCCGCCAGTTCGCTGGGCTTCAAAACGATGGTATTCCCCGTGGTCATCGCCGCCACGACCGGCGCCAATGACAACTGGACAGGATAATTCCACGCGCCGATGACCAAACTCACCCCGAGCGGCTCGGGAAGAATGTAGCTCCTTGCCGGCCAATTCAGCAGATTGGTGCGGACCTTTTTCGGGGACGCCCATGCGGAAACTTTTTCGAGCGCCAGCTTGAGGTCATCATACAAAACCAGGAATTCCGTCAGAAAGGAGTCGAATTCCGATTTTCTGTAATCGGCATAAATGGCTTCATAAATGAGCTTCTCGTTCTTCTTTAACACGGAGTGAAACTCCCTGAGCCGGTCGATCCGAAAGGCGATGGGTTTCGTGGCGTTGGAATTGAAGAACTGGCGCTGATTTTTGATTAACAGGTTTGCGTCCATGGCTTGTTTGTCGTGTTCGATGGGTGATGAACGGTGCAATGTCAGGTGTCTTTCCATGACCGCGAAATTCGGTAAACCAGGGCCACGGGGGGCATGACCACCCAGTTGTATAAGACCTTGATCACTTCGGTGAACGGTCCCGATTGCCGGTGGTCTTCATCCGCGTTCCACATGGGAATGAAGAGAACGTTCACGACAGGAAAGCGGCGATTCCAGTGAGCGATGTCGTCCGCGGTGCGACCGCTTTCGGCGATCAGGGTGTTTGCAACCAGTTCGTCCGACTGGGATTCTTTGAGCAATTGGCAGAGACGGCGTTCGTTCGTGCGCAGAAACCTCAGAAGCCGCCAATCGGAGAAATCCACATCACCGAACAGGAATCCATTGAGGAGATCATGCCCTTTTTCGCGTGACTGGATATATCTCCGTCCCTTGTCGAGCATTCTGGGAAGCCAGAGGCACCCTTGCACAGTGGCGCTCCATGGCCTTGGTTTCCAGTTCCCTGATGCGTCCCTCATGCTTGGCTTTCAGACCGGCTTTCGTTAAACCAGCAGGCGGCGGAGTGCTGCGTGATCTGAAGTTTTCATGCGGAGTTGTCAGGGCAAAATGCGAATCAACGGAGGCCGCCGGCCAGGTAGAGCGTTTCACCGGTCATCCACGCCGAATCAGAGGACGCGAGAAAAACCACGCCAGGTGCGATGTCCTGCGGCTGGCCGATGCGGCCCAGGGGGGTGATGGCAGCGACGGCTTCAGATGCCCCGACCATACCCGCCGAGTGCGTGCCCTCCGTTTCAATGAGGCCGGGATTGACCGAGTTCACGCGGATTTTGCGCGACCCGAGTTCCTTCGCAAAGGTGCGGGTGAGGCCGTCCACAGCCGACTTGGTCGCGTTGTAAACCGCAGTGCCGGCCGGTGAGAGAGTGCTGACAACAGAGCTGGTGTTGATGATGCTACCGCCCTCCGGCCCGAAGTGGTTGAGCGCTTCCTGGGTGGTAAGGATGAGGCCGAGGACGTTGAGGTTGAAATGGCGGTGAAAGTGCTCCTCGGTGATCTGGCCAATGGGCGCGATTTCGTAGATGCCGGCGTTGTTCACAAGGATGTCGAGCTGGCCGAACGCCTTCTTTGACTCTTCAAAGAGTCGCTCGATCTCCGCCTTGTTGGCGACGTTCGCCTGCACCGCAATCGCCTTGCCACCGTTCGCTTCGATTTCGGCCACCACGGCCTCGGCCCCCGCCTTGCTGGATGCGTAATTGACGACGACGGATGCGCCTTCGGCAGCCAGGGCTCTGGCAATGGCGGTGCCGATGCCCTTGGACGCTCCGGTGACGACGGCGACTTTGCCGGTTAGTTTCTTCGAGTGGGTGGACATGATGTTTATCTTTCGTGTTTTGTTGATTTGATTTGCGGTTCAGTTCCGGCTTTCAGGGGAAAAATCGGTGGTAGCCAGCGTGAGCAGGGCATGGCGGAGGTCGGCCGTGGGTTGGGCTCCGAAAGCGGACTCAAACCGCGCCTGCACTCCCCTCCAAAGCACCGCCGCCTCCTCCAACTTCGATTTGCCCTTTTCCGTGATTTGAACGTGGCGGCTGCGGCGATCCTGCTCGCTCGGGCGGAGCGTGATGAATCCCTCCCGCTCCAGGGGCCGAAGATTATGGCCCAGCGTGGACCGATCCATCACCATCGCCCTGGCCACCTCATGCATGGTTGGCGGACGGCTCGTGCGGCGATTTATCTCAGCGAGCAGCGAAAACTGGGTTGTTTTCAAGCCAGCGGCCGACAGGGCTGCATCATAGAGCTGCGAAACGTGTCGGGCAGCCTTGCGAAGGACCGCACAGTGACAGGGGCTGAAAATTGCGCTGAAGGCTTCGCTCATTGCAAATACGGGCATATACCCATTTTTTCCTGCCGTCAATCTACAGATGCGCAAAATCCCGATTATCATCGCCGGGGAAGTCGCTCCAAAGCGTGTCGTCCGGCGTGAGCGAGTCTGGCCGTTGGGCAAGCTCCATTTCAAAATTGCAAGACGGCCTCGACCGCGAAGAAGTGAATGGTTTCGGCGGGGCCGGTTTTCCGAATGAATGAGCCCGGTCTATCCTGTCGTTCCCCCCCAAAGTGGAATAACGTCTTTCGGCCCTCGACCTGCGCCTGAAACCGTTGCTGATCCACATCTCCGATTGGTCGCACTTGTCCGGCTTGGTCGCTTTCGCCGCCAGACAAGTCATCGGAAAACTCGATGCCGGGGCCGAAGCGCCCGGCGCCCGGCCCTGTGAAAGTAACGTTCGAGTTGGTCAAGCAGGCGAACCCCCGCTAGCGACAAACAGGATTACGGCTTGAGCCAGATCATCGGACGAAAGCTGAAAGGAGATCAGCCATGACACGACACATTCTTTTGGCGCTCGTTTCGGTAATGGCTCTTAGCCACGCCGCTTGTGGCGATGAGAAAACGACCGAGGGCGGAGACGGTATGAAGATAACACTAAAAGTCGGAGACAAGGCGCTTACGGCCACTCTCATCGACAGCAAAACCACGCGGGATTTTGTCTCCCTGCTGCCACTCACGCTGACGATGAACGATCTGTTCGGCAGAGAGAAGTTCGCTCATCTGCCGCGAGCAATCTCAACCGAGGGAAAACGGACGCATACCTACGAGGTCGGAAACATCGCCTGCTGGTCTCCCGGCCCTGACGTGGCGATCTTCCACGGCATGACGGTGAGAAGATTCCCAATCCCGGTATCATCGTCATCGGCAAACTGGATTCCGGCGTGGAAGCTTTCAACGCACGCGCCGCGAAATCCCCGCTGGCGAAAAAGTTCGACTGCGCGATTTAAGGCGGCGTCCTGGTCGAATTCTTTGGGTCTGGCCACAGACATAAACTTGAATAAACATTCCATAATGTCAAGATAAGGTGCCGGATGCCCCTCCCGATTCTGCAGGCAGCCTCGTCCCAGGCATCAATCATCTGGCAAAAACACTTCGATGGCTTAAACGACGTATGGACATCCCTCCGGGTCTGAAGGCCGGCTTGCGCGGAGGCCAAAGAAACTCAGGCCGCCGAAATCAGGAGCAAGCAGGCTGCATGAACTGAGGCGGGGTTATTGAGCCGGAGACTTCCCGCAATGAGGGAGTCCCTGCATCAATAACCAGCACGTCCTTGATCGCGCGGCTTAGTGACAATGCCGTCAAGAAATTTAACTTTCGCGTCCGATGGCTGTCTTACTTACTTACTCTTACTCTGGGCGGGACATGGTTTCGCCGGCGAATGAGGCTCTCCTGGCAGTCGTTCTTTCCTTGGGGGTCGGCGGTCACAGACCCCGCTACAGCGTCCCGTGCGCTTTGATCAGCGTTTCCCTAGGATTCGAGACCGAGAATTGGCGTATCCAGCGCCCTGGCGGCTCGTGTGGGATCGAAATACTCGCGCAGGAATACGATCTTGCCGTCGGAAGCACGCAAGAGGTCGGAGGCAATTGCCATGGCAGTTTTCAGCGAATCAGACGTGGACGAGGACTTTTTCCTTGGGAAAACGCACTTTGGGAAGACTGGCGTAAGCGTCGTCTTCCGACCGATACCCCAAAGTGCAAACGGCCACTGCCGTCAGGCCCTGTGCCTCCAGGCCGAGGATCGCGTCGTACTGCGCGGGCACGAACCCCTCCATTGGACAGGCGTCGATCCCGAGCAACGCGGCGCTGGTCAGCAGATTGCCCA
>DATDBU010000085.1:0-9398 GCA_036524675.1 Chthoniobacterales bacterium
CCGTCAACTTCCCGTGGGCGAAAGCATGAACTAACCTTGGTCCGAAAGCCGGATGCGGGAAAACCGCACGTCCGGTTTGATGAGCGGGGAGTGGAAACGGAGCGGCCTACTAACCGTCACCGCGCCACTCCTCGACTCTACTTCCGCGAAGCCGGAATTCAACCCTTGTTGGACAAGCCCGGATTTGGCCGCAAACCGTGACCGGAGACGGTTATGCGGTTTCCATTATTTGAGACTGCCCGGTTCGGGCGTCGCTCCACGTCAGCGCTGGACGTTTGCATCGCTCGCAATACAGATGGAGCGGGGCATTCCCGGCGACGCCTTCCGGCTCCGGCTGGAATATCAGCGCCGCCGCCAGCAGCGTCTGCACGATCAGGAGCCGTTTCACCGCCCGCCGACAAAGCTCACATCGAACGCGCGAAGATCGTCGATTACCTGCTAGCATCTGACCACCCCGAAGCAGCCGGTAAAGCAGAATTTTTCGCGCATTTCGGATTCACGTCCGATGCTTGGGAGGTTCTAGCAGAGGCGCTGCTCACTCATGGCCGCACGCATCCCGTCGCTTCAACGTCTGAAACCAGCTACGGCAGCAAGTATCGAATCGAGGGGCCAATTGTCTGCCCGAACGGTCGCGCTCCGACCATCCGAACCGTCTGGATCATCGACAGCGGCTCGGGTGCACCAAGTGCGGCTCTGCGCTCGCCTGTGAGAGCAACCTGTCCTGCCGAGGCGGGAGCAAACCACACCCCCTCTTCGACTACAGGCTGCCCCTCGAATCACCGCGCGCCGACAGCCATAAAGTCTAGGCGTCTTCTACGTCTCTCCTGAATCCGAGCCTTGAATCTTCGCCTCCTGGATGGCACACTGCCCACATGAGCACCAAGCAAATCGTCCAGGATCTCCTCCAGAAGCTCCCCGAGGACGTGTCCTTGCACGAAGTCGCCCAAGAGATCGAGTTCGTGGCCGCAGTGCGGCAGGGCCTCGCAGAGATCGAGCGCGGCGAGCGCATCCCGATCGAGGAGATCGAGCGTGATCTGCCGTCATGGGTTATCAGGTAGCCCTGTCGTCTTCAGCCCGTCGTGACCTCCGAGACATCGTTCGCTACATCTCGTTGGACTCGCCAGAGCGAGCAGTCCGGTTCGGACAGTTTCTCGTCAGCAGCGTCAAGCGCCTCGCCGACTTTCCTGAGATGGGGCGCGGCGTCCCCGAGTTCGACGATCCATCCATTCGCGAGATCGTTGTTCGCTCATACCGCGTTATCTACCGCGTCGATCACGGAGACTGCCGTGTGGACGTTGCTCGGTTCTGGCACGGCGCACGCGGAACTCCCGAAATCGAAGACGCCTCCTGAATAACAGTCAGCCAAGTGGCTGTTGTTTGAGGGTAAGCATGAAGCCGAGTTTGGCGGCTTGTGCTTGTAATTGACGGATGCGGCGGTTGAGTTTGGTGGGTGTAAAGGCGAAGACGATTTTTTCATCATAGGGTTTTCGGGTCCGGTGTTCCGGCTTCTGTTGAGCCAGTTACAGCGTTCGCAGGAACCATTCGACGGTGGCGTCGAGGGCCCGCTGCGCGTTGGGATCGCCCGGAGTGAGGACATTAAAAATGTGGCTGGCGCCGCCAATCCAAAGCGTTTCGGCGGGTTTGCCGGGGGCGATTTTCAGAAATTCGCGCTCGTGCGGCGGGATGAAATCTTCGGAGCCCCGGACAGAGAACAGGGCGCCGGGGTATTTGGCGAGGGACCTGTCGAGGTCAATCCCTCGGAAACTTTCATAGAACTCACGTTTGGTGGTGATTTTCTTCCAGCCGGGGACTTCCTGTATGGCCTGTCCGTCACGCAAGGCGGCTTGGGCCACTTCGGTGGAGTTCATGAATTTCTCCAGGTCGCCGCCGGGACTCGACCACAGGGCTATTGTTTTAAACCAGTCAGGATGCCTTCCGGCGACTTCGATGCCGGTGGCACCGCCGAGACTAAAGCCCACGACGCCGATGCGTCTTGCTTTGACCCCGGGGAGTTTGGTGAGGAAATCGTAAGCCGCTTCGGTATCGGCGATGCGCGTGGAGAAAGTGGACTCGATATTCGTCCGGTTACGATCTCCCTCCCCGCGAAAATTGATGCGCAAACTGGCGATGCCGTTTTTAGCGAGTGCTTCTGCGAGGCGTTTGGTGATGTCGCCCACGCCGTCCATGTCGTCGGCGAAACCATGCAAAAGGAGAACATTGCGTCCGTCCCAGTTCGCATCAGGTTGAACCCAGGCGCCTTTAAGCTCGGCGTTGATGGTGACGGGTGTCTCGCCGGCAAAAGCCGTAATAGTAAAGACGAAGAACGCAAAATACTTCCCTACATTTCCCAGAATTTTGAGCATCGCGGAACAATAACCATTGGGAGTCCAGGGAAGAAAAGGAGAAGTCCTGGTTGAATTTTCATTGTGTCCTTTCTGTTCTTTGCGGTTAACGATTTGGCATGTCGAAACTCGGTTTTATTGGTTGCGGGAAAATGACGGGGGCGATCGTGCAAGGTGTGGTAAAATCTGGCGTTTTCCCGGGACAAGACATTGTGTTGAGCAGCCGGAACGCCGCGCGTGTTGCAGAGCTTGCCGCTGCAACGGGTTCATGTTCAGCGAGTTCCAATGTTGAAGCCGCGGGCTCTTCTGATGTGATCGTGCTCGGCGTGAAGCCGGGCGACATTCCGGCTGTTGTCAATGAAATTGCCGGAGAGCTTTCCGGCAAATTGCTTGTTTCCATTGCCGCAGGTGTCCCGATTTCCCGACTGACCACACTTGCCGGAGCGAATGTTGCCATCGTGCGCGTGATGCCGAATACGCCGGCTCTTGTCCACCGCGGTGCATCTGCGTATGCCGCAGGCCCGGGTGTGACGGCCACGCAAAAGGAAGCCGTGGAAAAAATCTTCGGAGCGGTTGGGACGGTTTATGCCGTAAAGGAAGAGGCATTGGATGCCGTGACAGGCGTCAGCGGCAGCGGCCCGGCGTATATTTACATGGTTATCGAAGCGCTGGCAGACGGCGGAGTTTTGACCGGATTGCCACGCGATTTGTCGCTGCAACTGGCGACGCAGACGGTGATCGGGGCCGGTGAGATGGTGGCGCAGACGGGTCAGCATCCGGCGACGCTGCGTGACAACGTGGCCAGCCCCGGCGGGACGACGATTGCCGCGATCGAAAAACTGGAACAGGCCGGGCTTCGGGCTGCGTTGATTGGGGCCGTCCGGGCGGCAGCGGAAAAATCGATCGCGATGCGCAGCGCGGCGGGGAAATGAAAGGGTGTAAAAGCTTTGTCCCGAGTGTCGTGCTCGTCATAGGAATTGCTTTTCAAGCTTTTGCACAGGAAGCGACGCCTTCGCTCTCAGCCAAATTTCCTCAGCTTTCTTCCGAGGCGAGAGCCGCAGCGCAGCAGGGAATGGCGGCGTTTCATTCAGGCGATTTGGATTCTGCCCGGCTCTCGTTTGAAAAAATGCGTGGGCTCAGTCCGGGGCATCCGATGGCGCTTATCAATCTCGGCACCGTTCTTTTTCAGCAGGGGAAATTCGACGAGGCGGTGGAAATGCTTCGTCAGGCGACGGGGACCGCCCCGGATTCCGCCGAGGCCTGGACGTTTCTCGGCATGGTATTTATCCGGCAGGAGAAGTTCGATGAGGCTCTCGCCGCGCTCGCACGCTCGCAAGTGATCGACCCCAACAATGCTCGTACGCACAACTATCTGGGTGTCACGATTGGCCGCAAAGGCTGGTTCGACGGCGCCGAAGCAGAACTTCGCCGGGCCCTTGAACTCGACCCGAAGTACGCCGATGCGCAGTTCAATCTGACGTTAATTTATCTTCAGCGCGATCCGCCCGATCTTGAACTGGCCAAGTATCACTACCAAAAGGCCCTCGCTCTTGGTGCGCCGCCCGATGAATCGGTCGCGAAACAGCTGAAGTAATTTTGAAGGCTTCCGCTTTTACAGCCGTCTTTTTAATCCATTCCGCCATGAAAAATTTCCCTTTTTTCGAGTTCTCCACAGCCTTGCGTTTCCTGAAGGTTTCTGCGTATGTGGCGTACATGAAACCCTGGCTCCGCAAACGCCTCGCTTTACTCATGGTTGTCGCCGCATGCCCGGTTTCAATTTACGCTCAGGACGCCGAACAGACTCCACAAAGCACGGACGTCCGGCGTGATCTCGCTGCGTTGCGGGAAGCGGTTATTCAACAGACCCGTCAGATTGATGCGCTCACTGCCGAGGTCGCGCGGCTGAACCGCATCATATCCGGTCCCAGGTCAACGACCAGGGCTGTACCGACTTCAACACTGCCGGCTCCCAGAGCGCTACCTTCGACCACGGAGACTCCAGAAGCGGGTGTCACCAACCCCCAGGAATCGCCTGTCGCGGAAGCTGCTTCCGGCCCTGAGCATGAGATCCAAAAAGGTGAGAGCCTCTCGAGCATTGCCAAAAAATACGGAACCAGTGTCGATGTCCTGGCCAGACTCAATCACATCACCGATCCCCGTAAGATTTTTGCGGGCCAGAGATTGAAACTTCCACCGGCAGCCGTTGCCAGCCCGGCGGCCAGTCCCGCAGTCCCGGTGGCCCCGGCAGCGGCAAGTCCGGCTCCTTCGGGCACGCCGTAGATTTATTAGCAGAACCGTATCTGTTCCGGAATTGATTTTAACCCCTGAGCAAGATGGACTCCCTTGAACATTGGCACCTCATGAAACACGATGACGGCACGGTTTTTGGGCCGATCTCGTTCTCTCAGATCAAGGATTGGGCGCGTGCGGCCCAGGTATCGCCTCTCGACAAAATCTCATACGACCGGGTCTCCTGGACCAAGGCACCGATGTTTCCTGATTTGGAGATGGATTGGTTGCTTCACGTAAGCGACGACCATTACTACGGGCCGACGACGTTGAGTGCCATTCAGGAGTTCATCAAAGAAGGCGATATCACGACAGATACGACCGTTATCAACTGTAGAACTGCGACCGAACAAACCGTCGCTGACTTGGCTTTCCTTGCGGCGGAAGAAGCAGATCCGTACGAAAACGAGAACGAACGGCTCATGAAACGTGTTCGCCGCCTCGAGAATGCCGTTTTGGAAGATCGCCGCGCCGTGCGCCGGTTGGAGACACGCCTCAACGCTCTGCTGGAAGCCATTGGCGCCCGGGAGGAGAATCTTTAAAGTTAGTTCCTAAATTCTGGATTTACGGGCGTGTTGATATTTCGCCGTGCTACTTTGCTGAGAAAAACCGGACACTCTCTTCTGCCATGAATACACTAACTGCTTTTATCTCAATGGTCGTGATCGGTCTCATCGTAGGCGCGATCGCCAAATTCCTTACGCCGGGTAGAGATCCCGGTGGCTGTATTGTCACCATTCTCCTTGGCGTCGCTGGTTCGCTCGTGGCCGGGTTCATAGGGCGCGCTATAGGTTGGTACGGGCCAGGACAGGTGGCCGGATTTATCGCCTCGATTTTCGGCGCCATTCTCCTTCTTTTGATTTATCGGCTCATTACCGGAAAGAAAGGCTGAGGCTGAAACGGCCAGACTGTTAGAGCAACGAGTCGCACAATCGGGCTAGGTTCTGCAGGACCTTGGAGGATGTCCTGCGTTTTCTCCATTCTTCAAGATAAAGCTCGTCGCTGTCCCGAATGCAACGATCCTGGATTGCGCGCAACCTAGCGACCACGATTCGATCGTAGACCAGCAAGCTGGACTCGGCATTCAGAGCAAATGATCGAATATCGATGTTTGTCGAGCCAATGAGCGCAACGTCATGGTCGACTCTGAGATGTTTGGCGTGCAAAAAATGGGGGCGATACAGGTGTATGTGAACTCCGGCAGTCAAAATTTCTTCGTAGTAGGATCGCTGCGCGAACTGACTCAACACCTGATTTGCCTGTTTGGAGACGATCAAATGCACGTCCACGCCGCGGCGGGCGGCCGATTGCATCGCTTGCAAGAAAGGTTCGTCCGGAACGAAATAGGGAGTGATCAGAGTGACGTTCTCGCGGGCCGAATACAGGAGCTCGAGCATCAGTTCCTTGCCGTTTTCCCGTTGATACCCCGGGCCGCTCGGCACCATTTGTGCCGGTGACCTTCCGATCGGAGGCACGGGCGACAAATATTCCTCCTCGGAAAGCACAAAACCGGTTTCGAAAAAATAGTCGGAGAGAATCATCGCCTGCATTTGCGTGACGACCGGACCGGTTACACGCGCAACGAGTTCTTCGTTCGGGTGATCCCGGATAAAATAAGGGTCGACGATGTTCTGGGAACCGATATGTCCGATGCGGCCATCGATCACGGCCAGTTTGCGATGGTTTCGGAGATCGAAGCGTGCGGCGTTTCGACGCAAGAACCCGGCGCGCATTAGGGGGACCAGCTCCACCCCGGCGGCTTTAAGCGCGCGATGAAATCGATCAATTCCGCGCCGTGATCCAACGGCGTCCGCCATGAGGCGGCAGACGACGTTACGTTTTTGAGCGCGAATCAGGGCGGCGGTAAATTTCTCCCCGACAGCATCTGCACCGAAGATGTAGGTTTGGAGGTGAACGTGATGCTGCGCCGATTCGATATCGTCGAGCAGCCGGTTAAGCGATCCTCCGTAGGCTTCGAGGAGCTCTACGTCATTACCTCCGAAGACCTTAAAATCGCCGAGCGATTCAGCGATTTCTGGAATTCTTGCCAGAGTGGGGGGCAGTGAGGGAGTCGCGAGCAGGCCGGGATGCAGTTCGTCCTGCTCATCGCGAATCCGAACGGAGGCGCGCTGTTGATCTCTTAAGCGTCTACGTGGTAGGTAGATACGCCCGAGGAGCATGTAGAGAATCAGCCCCGGCAGCGGCAAAAGAAAAATGAGTAACAACCATGTTCGCGACGCCGCCGCGCTCCGGTGCTGCGGCACGTAGAACAGCATGATGATCCGAATGATCCATTCGCTATAGAGATAAAGGACACTCCAGTGCGGCACGTGAAGGTTATACAGGAATCACAGGAGAAATCAGAAACGCATTTGTGCCGACAAAAGTTTTTAGGGTTCAGGATTCAGTTTTCAGAAACCCAGTGAGCTGTCGGAGTCCGCCTGGGAATCACTGAAAACTTTCCCTTACTTCCCGTGCACCTGCGCCGCGACTTTTAAACGCAACGCATTCAAGCGGATAAACCCGGTCGCGTCCGATTGATTGTAGGCCTGCGTCGGGTCGGCCTCCATCGTGGCGATATGCGGATTGTATAGGCTCACCGGGCTCTTGCGACCGGCGGTGATGATGTTGCCTTTGTACAGTTTCAACCGCGTCGAGCCCGTAACGTTTTTCTGCGATTCCGTAACAAGTGCCTGCAAGGCAAAGCGTTCCGGCGCATACCAGAAGCCATTGTAGACAAGTTCGGCATACTTCGGCTGCAATCCGTCACGGATGCGCATCACTTCGCGATCCATCGTAATCGTCTCCACCTGCCGATGCGCCGCATACAAGATCGCGCCACCCGGCGTCTCGTAAACGCCCCGGCTTTTCATGCCAACAAAACGATTCTCCACCAGATCGACGCGGCCGACGCCGTTGCGTCCGCCGAGGCGGTTCAGCACGCGCATGATCCACAACGGACTCAGCAAAATCAGCCCATCGGCACTGCGCTTGAGATTCTCACCATATTTGAAACTCTCGAGAACTTCTTCGACGCCTTCGCCCCCCAGGGTCGTGCAGATTCCTTTTTCAAAACCGAGCTCGACGATTTCCGGATGATCAGGGGCGTCCTCGGGTGATACGCTCAGTTTATACATATCCTTCATCTCCGGCGCACTGGCGTCGAACCAGGGATCTTCCAGAATGCCGCTCTCAAAGCTTATGTGCAGGAGGTTGCGGTCCATGGAGTACGATTTCTTGGCGCTTGCCGCGACCGGGATCTTATTCGCCTCGGCGTAAGCGATCATCTCCGCCCGGCCCGGAAATTGTTCCCGGAAGCGTTCCTGCCGCCACGGCGCGATGACCTCGATATCCGGAGCCAGCGACGCTACCGTTAGCTCAAAGCGCACCTGATCGTTTC
This sequence comes from Chthoniobacterales bacterium, assembly GCA_036524675.1. Classification (GTDB taxonomy): domain Bacteria; phylum Verrucomicrobiota; class Verrucomicrobiia; order Chthoniobacterales; family DASVRZ01; genus DATDAW01. Next base: position 8,032 of record DATDBU010000085.1, read on the forward strand.
CTTTTCCAGTCGCCCCGTGGGCAACGGCATTCGCATTCTCGGCGCGCGCGATCTCGATCATCCGTTTCGCAATGAGCGGCCGCGCGATGCTGGTGCCGAGGTAGTATTGGTTTTCGTAGAGCGCCCCCGCCTGAACCATGGGGAAAATGAAATCCCGGGCAAACTCCTCGCGGAGATCGTCGATAAAACATTTCGACGCGCCCGTGTTGAGCGCTTTCGTTTCGAGACCGTCGAGCTCTTCCTCCTGGCCGATATCTGCACAAAATGCGAGCACCTCGGCGGAATAAGTCTGGCGCAGCCAATTGAGCAGCACGGAAGTATCGAGTCCACCGGAGTATGCGACGACAATTTTCATAGGGACCGTTGTCTTACGTTGGGTCCGCGTGCGAGTCTAGTCACTTTCCTGTGACTTCTTTAAGCGACCTTTCCACAGTGCAATGGCTGATGGCGATTGTTGCCGCCACCGCGCTTGGCATGTCCAAAAGCGGCATCGCCGGCGCGTCCATCGTCGGCATTTTGCTCATGACCAGCATTTTCCCGGCGCGGGCCTCCACGGGGATCATTTTGCCAATGTTAATTGCTGCCGATTTCATGGCTTGCGGCGCTTACTGGAAGAACGCGAAATGGCGGCACGTTTTCAGGCTCCTGCCGCCGGCTGTCGTGGGCGTGGTGCTCGGTTCGCTTTTGATGCAAGTGATCCCGGGAGATCAATACCGGCATGTCATCGGCTGGATCATCCTCGTGATGGTCATATTACAGGCTCTGAAATTGAGATATCGGGACTTCTCTCCGCCGTTGTTTCATCAATGGCCGTTCGCCGTGACCATGGCCATCCTTGCAGGCGCGACAACAATGATGGCCAACGCGGCCGGTCCGGTCATGGCGCTGTATTTGACGGTCGTGGACCTGCCGAAAGTCGAGTTCGTGGCCACCGGCGCCTTCTTTTTCCTCGTGATCAACCTCGTCAAAGCGCCTTTCAGTTGGAGTCAGGGGCTCATCACTGGGCAAACCCTACTCTTCAACGCCATGATGATTCCGGCCATCGCGGCCGGCGTCTGGGTAGGAAAATGGATCGTTGTTCGCCTGTCCCAGCGTGTGTTTGAGATCCTGATCGTGGCGTTTTCGGCGATCGCCGCCATCCGCCTGATTTGGCCCTGATAAAGACCGATAAAATTTTTTTTGAAAACGGAATTGCACTACGAGCAATCCCACCTACATTTGCTTTCCTCAATCAAACGCGGGGTGGAGCAGTCTGGTAGCTCGTCAGGCTCATAACCTGAAGGTCCTGGGTTCAAATCCCAGCCCCGCAACCAATTTCAACAAAGGCTGGTAGTGCGTGGGATTACGGGATCGAGAACCGGTTAACT
>DATDBU010000086.1:0-7700 GCA_036524675.1 Chthoniobacterales bacterium
TATCATGAGCACAGCCACCGCCACCAATACCGGCACAATCGTCCAGGTCATCGGACCCGTCGTGGACGTCGATTTCAGCGAAACCGGAGTCATACCCAAGATTTACGAAGCCCTCGAAATCGAATTCGAAGTCGCAGGCCAACTGACCAAGCTTGTTCTCGAAGTCCAGCAACATCTTGGTGAAGGCTGGGTGCGCGCCATTGCCATGAGTTCCTGCGAAGGTCTCCGGCGCGGATTGACTGTCACCGCCACGGGCGAATCCATTACGGTGCCGGTTGGGGATGGCATCCTGGGCCGCATTTTCAACGTTACGGGTGATCCCGTCGATGAGCGGGGACCTGTCGAATTTCAGAAGCGTTACCCCATTCATCGCCCCGCCCCTCCCCTGGTTGACCAGGAGACGTCGGCGTCCATTCTTGAAACGGGCATTAAAGTTATCGATTTGATTTGTCCATTCACCAAGGGCGGCAAAGTCGGTGCATTCGGCGGCGCAGGCGTAGGTAAAACGGTTGTGATTCTCGAGCTCATCAACAACATCGCCAAACAACATGGCGGCTTTTCGGTTTTCGCCGGCGTTGGCGAGCGTTCCCGCGAAGGAAACGATCTCTACCACGAAATGAGCGAAGCAGGGGTCATCAATCAGGAAGACCTCAGCAAATCCAAAGTAGCGCTGGTGTACGGCCAGATGAACGAACCTCCCGGCGCGCGTCTTCGCGTTGCGCTTTCGGCCCTTTCCATGGCCGAATACTTCCGCGACGAAAGGAACCAGGACGTGCTCCTCTTCATCGACAACATCTTTCGCTTCAGCCAGGCCGGCTCTGAAGTCTCTGCGCTGCTCGGGCGCATCCCATCTGCTGTTGGTTACCAGCCAACACTCGCCTCTGAAATGGGCGCCCTCCAGGAGCGAATCACTTCGACCAACAAAGGCTCGATTACATCGGTCCAAGCGGTCTACGTCCCGGCGGACGATCTAACCGACCCGGCCCCGGCGAACACGTTCGCCCACTTGGATTCGACAATCGTTCTGGAGCGTTCCATTGCCGAACTGGGTATTTATCCGGCGGTCGATCCGTTGGCATCAACTTCCAAGGCGCTCTCACCGGATGTCATTGGTGATGAACACTACAACGTCGCACGTGGGGTCCAGAAGGTGCTCCAGCGCTACAAAGACTTACAGGATATCATCGCCATTCTCGGCATGGATGAACTCAACCCGGAGGACAAGCTCACGGTTTATCGCGCTCGCAAGATCCAGCGCTTCCTCAGCCAGCCGTTCGCCGTCGCAGAAGTCTTTACCGGCACGCCGGGACAATACGTCACGCTTCCCGAAACCATTCGCGGCTTCAAAGAAATTCTCGAAGGCAAACACGACAGTGTGCCCGAGGGGAATTTCTACATGAAAGGCGGCATCGATCAGATCAAGGACTAAACCAACCTCCGATTTTGATTTTCGATTGAGCAACACCACTCTGGTTCAGCTCGGATAGTCGAGGGTCCGAAAGACAAAATTCTCATGCCTCTTCAACTCGATATCGTTACGCCCGAAAAGAACCTCTATTCCGGGCCAGCCGATATGGTCGTTGTTCCAGCTGTGGAAGGCGAAATGGGTATCATGCCCATGCATATTCCGCTCATGACGGCTTTGAATCCGGGCCAAATCGCTGTAACCAAGGATGGCAAAACCGATTATTTGGCCATAAATGGTGGTTTCGTCGAGGTGACTGCGTCATCCGTAACGATTATCACCCACTAGGCCGAGAACGGAGAAGACATCAAACGAATTAGGGGTTAATAGATAGGCACCCCCTTATGCTTCAACTTGAGATTGTTACACCCGACCACCGGGCATACTCGGATGCCGTGGACATGGTCGTGATACCCGCAGTAGAGGGAGAGATGGGTATTCTTCCCCTCCATATTCCGCTCATGACCACCATTAATCCTGGCGAACTCGCTGTGGTTAAAGGTGGAAAGACAGATTATATGGCCGTCGGTGGCGGATTCGTCGAAGTGACCGCATCATCCGTCACCGTCGTCACTGACATGGCTGTGGCTGAGGAAAGGATCGATGAAGCAGCCGTGCAGGAAGCCATCGACCGAGCCGAAGCAAGGTTGAAAGAAACGAACCTTGAAGGTGAGGAACTTGCGACCGTGGAGGCATCCATTCAGCGTTCATTGGCGCAACTTCACGTCAAACGCCGCCGCCATAGCTAAACACCCTTCTTCGTCAATACGGCCAACGTCTCGATCTCTGCCGTTTGCGGAAACATATCGAACGGCGTGATCCGCCTGACGTCAAATTCGCCCGCCAAGCGCGCCAGGTCGCGGGCCAGTGTCGACGGCTCGCAGCTGACGTAACAGATCTGAGCCGGCGGATGATTGACAATTGCCCGAACAACACCGGTCTCGATTCCTTCCTTTGGGGGATCGAGAATAAGCACGGTGCCGTTGGGAGCATCGCGCAAGGCATCTCCCAAATGCAGCGCAACGTCTCCCAATTGGTAATTTTCGTGAGGTGCCGATTCTTTACGTGCGCTGTCAACGGCGTGACGACTCCATTCGATACCAATCAGCTGATCGAATCGGTCTCGCCAACGCTTGAGAAAAAAACCGGAGCCGCAATACGCATCTACGAGCAACGGTCCTTCGAGTGGCAATGCTTCACCGACAGCCTGCGCCAGGATTTCCGCTACGGAATCGTTCGTCTGGCGGAACGTTCGTTCTCCGTGCTGTTCGCGAAGAGTAAAATGACCTTCCTTTCCGCGCCGTAGTCGCAACTCTTCGAGCTGCGCATTGACGGCGTCAGACGCCAGAAGACAACGCCCAATATCGACGATGCTTCGTCGGTCTGTGCTGACGAATCCCGTCACGTTGTTTTGGCGATGGACTGTAATCCGATTTCTATATCCAAACGGAAGCGGCGAAGGAATTACGGCATCCACGTCCACGTCTAGTTTGCCGATACGGCGAATCGCCTGTTCGACCTGTTTCCACTTCATTTCCAGTTGAAGCGTATAATCCGCGTGCTGGTAAGCGCATCCGCCGCAATTTCCAAAATACGGGCATGGGGCTTTTACGCGGTGCGGCGATGCCTCCCGCACACGTACAACGCGTCCTTCGGAAAAGCTTTTCTTATCCGCAATAATTTCAACCTCAACGACCTCTCCCTTTAGGGTGAACGGCACGAACACCACTTTCCCTTCATGTCGGCCGATACCTTTTCCGCCAAAAGCAACGTCTTGAATTGCCAGGGTGACCGTCATTGAAAAAACGGTCTTCTTCCTGTTGTGCTGTGTCGATTCAAAAGTGGAAATTCCGACGGCGCTTTGAGACCGGGGGCCCAAATCCGGCAACGCTTCCCGGCGCAATAAAAACCTCCCCAGCCGGCTGGGGAGGTTATAAAGCACAACAGAACAACGATCGAATAAATCCTATCGCGAGCTGTAATTCAGCACCGGCTTGGAATCGGTGTCGAAGCCGAGTTCAGGCGGAAATTCTCCGTAAACGTTATGATGATACCGGGTGGGACTCCGGAGATACGGTTTGTAACTGCCTTTGTTGATCGCGAACGGAAAAGTGAAGATCTCGTAGAGACCGATGCCCAACCTTTCGCCGAACCGGCGCACTCCATAGACGACGCCTACGGAAAGTGCGGCCGCATTGCCGTCGATATTGTTATAATGAGGGATTTGCGACGGTATTTCGGTGTAGCCGAAAGCGACATTGGAAATCCCGCGGCCGAGTTTACGGGTGGCGTTGAATTTCTTTGCCGGTGGGTCCTGAATATCGGCAAACGCTGTGGATGCCACAGCAAATAGGAGGAGGGAGCAGAGGACACGCATCACTTTCCATTTAGCAAAAAGGCCTGGCCGAAAGCAACCCTATTCTTCAAAAACTCTGGGGATGTTCCCGCTTACCAAATGTGGTGCCAGAGCCATTCCAAGCCATTTTTGCCCAACCAGAATGCAAGCCCGATGTAAACCACCGCCAGGATAGACATCACGAAGCCGATGCAAACGAAAATGCCGTCACGTTCGATGAGGCCAGCCGCAAGGAGGATAATGGAAATGGCCGGGACGGAGTTTGTTCCCGGAAATGGCAGGGGAAGACAAAGAAGAAATCCTCCAAAGGCCATCCCCCAACCTATCACCTTGATCGCAAATTGGTTATGCATGAACTGCATGCGCGGTCTCGCAATCCTTTCGAGTGCCCGTGTGACGCGAACCACACCATGGATCAGCTTCTCCAGCCGGTGGAAAGAAATCGTCCGAGTCCGGATTTTTCGCGGCAGCCAGGGCTCTCGTCCCAGGGCGATGTTTGCGCTGATAAACAGGATGGCGATGCCAAATGGAAGGGAAAACGGGAGCGGAATCGGCAGAATAAACGGAAGGGAAAGCAGTAAGACAAACACAGCAAATCCCTCCCTCGCCAGCAGTTGCTCTAAATCTTTAATGGCAAGATCCCTGCCGGCAGAGTGATCAAGGATTTCATTGAAGTGCTGGGAAATGCGCTTGCGTGGCGAAATCACGAGGACGCCGGGCTCAAGGGAAGAAGTGCTCACGTAGGCGGGATAGGTAGTTTGAATTTTGGCAACCCGCACCTGAAAACTGCCGCAGGCGGGTTATGATGGCGAAAATGAATCCGGTGCGTCACTTATACGTTCACATTCCGTTCTGTCCAAAAGTGTGTCCGTATTGTTCGTTTTATAAGGAGGCCTCGGATCGAAATAAAACGCAGCAATTTTTGGATGCGGTATTGACGGAAGCGGAAGTTCGGAACGGGGATTTTAATATTCAACCTGAAACGATTTTTTTTGGCGGCGGCACGCCGACGGCATTAAGCACGTCACAATTGACGTATCTTCTAACGGGGCTTCGGGAGCGGCTGGACCTGTCACAGATCGCGGAGTGGACGTTGGAGATGAATCCGGCAACAGTATCGCTGGAGAAAGCTCTACGACTTCGGGAACTCGGAGTGAATCGAGTCAGCATGGGCGTCCAGGCGTGGGACGAACCGACGCTGAAGAAGCTGGGTCGAGTGCATTCCGCAGCGCAAGCCCTGAAATCGTTCCGGATCTTGCGCACGGCCGGTTTTGATAACGTCAACCTCGACTTGATCTTTGGTGTGCCGGGGCAGACGCAAGAAAAATGGTTGGAGTCACTTCAGCAGACAATCGATCTCGAACCCGAGCACATTTCGGCGTATTGTCTTACATACGAAGAAGATACGGAATTTTTTCGGCGATTTCAGAAAGGCGAACTCGTGCAGGATAATGATGCAGATGCCGAACTCTTCGAACGGACAATGGATACCCTCGGCGAGGCGGGATACGATCAGTATGAGCTGTCGAACTACGCTAGACGAGGCCGGGAGTGCCGGCACAATTTGGGATACTGGCTCGGAAAAAATTACGTCGGGCTCGGCCCGAGCGCTTTTTCAACATGCGGTCTCGACCGGTGGCAAAATATCGCGGATACCAAGACCTATTACAGTAGGATTCTCTCAGGGCAGGACGTCACAAGTTTCAGCGAAACGGTAACTCCTCAAGTTCACCAGGCCGAAACGATCGCATTCGGCCTCCGAACGAATCGAGGTGTCGCGGCCGCTAAACTGACGGATTGGCCGGATGCGACAGAGGAGTTTTCGAGTCTTGGTCTGATTATGGAGACCAACGGTCGATTTTTCCTCACACGCCGGGGAAAAATGGTAGCTGACACAGTAGCCGGAGCGTTTGTTTAAAATAGGAATGTGCCAGCCGGACAGCCCAAATAGAGAGACAGGGATCTCCGGGCAATAGAGCTCAATACTGGTAAAAGTAGTCCTGCAGTTTTTTCACATCCGAAGTTTTCGGTGAGGCCATCATCAATAGAATGCGAGCTTTCTGTGCGCTCAACTCCATTCCCGCGATGAATCCGAGTTTGTCGTCATTGACTTCGACGTTACGATCCACAATGCCGCTACCAGCGCGCGAACAACGCACTACCGCGACGCCTTTCTTCGCCGCATTCTCCAGGGACGCCAGCGCGGAGTCCGTCGTGTTGCCGTCGCCGACGCCGGCGAGCACGATGCCTTTCACATCCTTCTCAACGAGGACGTCGATCAAGTCGCCATTCAGATTGGCGTACGAATACACCACTTCCACGCGCGGCAGATCTGCTGCGGTCAGACCATCCACGGAGAACTCACTCCTTGTGTTGTCCCGGGTGGTGTTGATGGAATAGAAGAAGACCTTGCCCGTGTTCATCATGCCGGCGATACCGCGGTTCGGGGACACGAATGTGTCCACACGTGTCGTGTGCATCTTCTGCACCTCGCGTGCGTAGTGAATCGTGTCATTGAGAACGACGAGCGGGCTGCGGCCGCTGGCTTCCGGATTGCTGGCGAGTGCCACAGCATTGTATAGATTGATTGGTCCATCGGCGCCGATAGCAGTCGCAGGACGCATCGAGCCAACGAGCACCACGGGCTTGTCACTTTTTACGACGAGGCTCAGGAAATAGGCTGTTTCTTCCATCGTGTCCGTGCCATGGGTAATGACCACACCGTCCACATCATCGCTCTTCAACGCCTCGTTGACACGCGTTGCCAGCTTGAGCCAGACCTCATGGCTCATCGTCTGGCTCCCAATGTTGGCAACCTGTTCGCCCGAGATCTCGGCAATCGTTTTCAGCTGTGGCACGGCCTTGATGAGATCATCCACCGAAAATGTTCCGGATTTGTATCCAGCATCTGCCTGCGTGGCCTGCGCCCCGGCAATTGTTCCGCCTGTCGCAAGGACTTTGATTTTCGGCAGTGCCCAAGCGAAGGGGGCAAATGCCACCATTGCCGCTAGAATGGAGGTAACTAGTGAAGTCTTGCGTGCTTGGATTTTCATGAGGTTGGTTCATCGTTTGGGCTATTAGAACAGAAACCGGCGGCCAGGCCGGAGTCTGAACAAAAACAAGGCAGGTCGACGCCACCTGGAGCCGTGGCAACGCGCCAAACGGTTTTGCTCAATGTTTCGCGAAATTTGAAGGGAAATCGAAAGCGGCAACCGAAGCCGTTTGAAAACAGTGTGCAAAAAATCCACGTCCTCGGCGGCACCGCGGCCACAAAAAGGAAAACCTTCAAGCGGCGCTCGATCTACTGGATTTCTGCAGCCCTTTTAGCCGCCTCGATTCCAGCGTAGCGCTTCGCAAAACTCAGACAATCAGCCACGAGTTTTTGCGGTGTTGCATTTCGACGGCGGCCCACCTGGCACATTTCCACCACCAACCGGTGACATCACAAAGATACACGGCCACCGCCGAGCCATGTCGCTAAGATAGCATGCCGGGATATAGAGCCATAATGATAAGTGCCCTAGACCTGGTCGCTTTCCTTTCGCGATTCAAAAACTGGCCCATTCCGTTTATCCGCCGCAAGCTCACAGGACACCGCTAACCCTAGCATCCGAGCAAAATCCTAAATCCATCGCTCTCATCGTGTTCTCGTTCTAAATTCCTTCCCTAATTGAATAACCAGCCGGTCCTTCTCTAATCGAAGGTAGAATCATCCTATTTCAAGCCGAAAGGGCGCACGTAGAGTCGAGGAGTGGCGCGGTGACGGTTAGTAGGCCGCTCCGTTTCCACTCCCCGCTCATCAAACCGGACGTGCGGTTTTCCCGCATCCGGCTTTCGGACCAAGGTTAGTTCATGCTTTCGCCCACGGGAAGTTGACGG
>DATDBU010000087.1:0-5146 GCA_036524675.1 Chthoniobacterales bacterium
GCTAATCGGGCAGATTTTGAGCCATTCGTCCCGTTGGGATTGAAGCTGCATCCACTTTCTCCACCTTGACCCGAAATATGGTCCTATCTACGCTTCAGAATGACCAGGATCAATGTCCACGAGGCCAGGGCATGCCTGTCCGACTACGTCCAAAAGGTCAAAGCGGGGGAAGCGATTATTCTCTGCGATCGGAACAAGCCTTTCGCTGAGATTCGTTCGCTGGCCAGCTTGGAGAAGCCAAGGGACAGGCGCGAGCCGGGACTCATGAACGGAATGTACCCCGCTGGTCCGCACTTTTTTTGAGGCAGACGCCGATATCGCCGCAGATTTCGAGAGTAGCGAGATATTTCCTGCCGGGTTCCGCTGATTTTTCGCACGGCCAGCCAGAACACTCCTTGCCAATTTCGTCAACGGCGTTATCGTCTCTACCCTTCGGCAAGTGCTGAAGGAAAAACACCGGCCCGCGCGTGCGGACAACCGGTCCGTTTAAAACAGAAAACAAGTGGCAACCGTGGTTTGATAGTTACATCTCCTTATGATCGAAATGAAGGAACTGATCGCGAAATCCATGCGGGATTTTCGCGAGGGCAGTATTGTTAAAGGCCGCGTCCTCGAGATCCGTCACCGTGAAGTGCTCGTCGACATCGGCTACAAATCCGAAGGCGTCATCCCTGCGAGCGAATTCGACGACGTGGAAAATCTCGAGGTCGGCGAAGAAGTCGAAGTTCTCCTCGAGCGCCTCGAGAACGACGAAGGCATGGTCATCCTTTCCAAGGAAAAAGCGGCCCATCGTCAGAACTGGGAAAAAATCGTCAAAGTTTTCCAAGGCGACGGCCTCATCAAAGGCAAGGTCCGCGGTGTGGTCAAAGGTGGCCTTACCGTCAACATCGGTGTCGAAGCATTCCTTCCGGGATCGCAGATCGACATCGTTCCGCCGAAAGATCTCCAGCAATTCGTCGGCAACACCTACGATTTCAAGATCGTCAAGATCAACGACGACCGTAAGAACGTCGTTCTCAGCCGCCGCGAAATCATCGAGCAGGAACGCGCCGAACAGCGCGCCCGTTTCCTCCAGGAAGTCAAAATCGGCTCGCTCGTCACCGGCAAGGTCAAGAACCTCACCGATTTCGGTGCATTCATCGACCTCAACGGCATGGACGGCTTGCTGCACATCACCGACATGACCTGGGGCCGCCTCGGTCACCCGAGCGAACTCCTCAAAGTCGGCCAGGAACTCGAAGTCGTTGTCCTCGACATCAACAAGGAAAAGGAACGCGTTTCCCTCGGGCTCAAGCAGACCCAGAAGAATCCTTGGGACAAAATCGAGGAACGTTTCCCGACCGGCACGCGTGTTACCGGCAGGATCACCAACCTCGTTCCTTATGGTGCATTCGTCGAGATCGAGGAAGGCGTCGAAGGCCTTATCCACGTCTCCGAACTCTCCTGGACCAAGCGCATTGCCCGTCCTTCCGACGTCCTCAGCATCGGCCAGGTCGTTGAAGCCGCCGTGCTCGGTGTCAACAAGGAAGAGCAGAAGATTTCTCTCGGCCTTCGCCAGCTCGAAGCCAATCCGTGGGACGAAATCGAACAGCGCTACATCATCGGCAAACAGGTCAAAGGCAAAGTCCGCAACACGACCGCTTACGGCGCGTTTGTCGAACTCGAAGAAGGCATCGACGGCATGGTCCACGTTTCGGACCTCAGCTGGACTCGCAAGATCAATCACCCGAGCGAGATCCTCAAGAAAGGCGACGAAATCGAAGCCGTCGTTATCGACATCGACAAAGCCAACCAGCGTATCAGCCTCGGCGTCAAACAGCTCGAGAACGATCCGTGGAAGGAAATCGACACCCGTTACCGCATCGGCGATCTCGTCCAGGGCAAAGTCACGAAGCTCGCGAGCTTCGGCGCCTTCGTATCGCTGGCAGGCGACATCGATGGCTTGGTGCACATCTCGCAGCTCAGCGAAGAACACGTCGCCAAGGTCAAGGACGTCCTCAAGGTCGGTCAGGAAGTCGAAGCCCGCGTTATCAAGGTGGATAAAGCCGAACGTCGCATCGGTCTTTCCATCAAGGCCGCGAACTACAGCGAAGAAGACCTCAGACGCGAAAGCGAAGCCTTCGACAATCTCCGCCCCGGCGAAGATATGGTTGGCCTCGAACAAGCCTTCCAGGCTGCGCAGGAGGAATATCGCCCCGGCGATTCCAAGAAGCGCTAAGCCGTCTGGCAAAAGTCAGTTACGCCATTGCAAACCGGGCAGCCGAAAGGTTGCCCGGTTTTTTTGCCGAGACACGACCGAAGTCTTGGACTGCGCCTGTCCTCCCCAGCCCTGTTGAAACGTTGAAACGGTACCGCTTTAAGTCCCTCAGGCTTCCTGCAACCTTACGCGTTGCCTGCCGTCCTCATCGAAATTCTCACGCGCCAACCAGCGACGAAATCTTTCCCGGAGCGCCGGCCATTCCGAATCGATCATCGAAAACCAAGCCGTGTCGCGGTTCCGTCCTTTTACGACCGTTGCCTGCCGAAAAATCCCTTCGAACGTGAACCCCAATCGCTCGGCCGCCGCCCGTGATGGCGCATTCAACGCGTGGCACTTCCATTCATACCGCCGGTAGCCTAAAGCAAACGCGCGTTCCATCATCAGAAACATCGCCTCCGTCGCCGCAGGAGTCCGTTGAAGGAGAGGGGAATATGCCAGATGCCCCACTTCGATGGAGCCGTTCTTCGGGTCGATTCTCAGATAAGCCGCTGCTCCGGCTGCTTTGTTCGTCGTCACGTCGATGATTGCAAACAACAACGGATCGTTCCCACAGCTCGTTTCTCCAGCCCATGCGCGATAGCTTTCCAGGGATTCGAACGGTCCGTAAGGCAGATACGTCCAGATTTTCTCCCCACCGTTGAGCGCGTACGCAACGTGCAAATCGGCCGCATGAACATTCGCATCCAGCACTTCCAGCCGGCAAAAGCGGCCTGCCATGGTTTCCCTCGACGGCCAGGTCGGCAATTTCCAGTTTGGAACCGGAACCCCGACCGGCTGCCCGTGTTCATTTGTATCTTGCAGCATAAATGATGTTAAACGGAGTAACTCGCCTTCCATCATGCTGAAAGCCTATACCTACGCCAATTGCGATACCTGCCGGAAAGCCGTCAAATTTCTCCGGGAACACCAAGTCGAATTTCAAGAAATCCCGATCCGCGAAACGCCGCCTTCTCGCGCCGAATTCGAAGCCATGCTGAACGCGAACGGCGGCAACCTTCGCAAACTCTTCAATACGTCCGGACGCGACTACAAGGCATTGAATCTCAGTGCCAAACTCCCGGGGTTGTCGCAAAAGGAGGCCTTCGCGCTCCTCGCCTCCAACGGGAATCTGGTCAAACGTCCTTTCCTCATTGGCGAAAACATTCACCTGACCGGCTTCGGCGAGTCTGCCTGGCGCGAGTGTCTTTTGTAACGCACCCAACGATAGCGCGCCAAATGCCGGCCCTCTGCGATGAACATCTTACTCCGGCAAGACTTGCTTCAAATCCGGGCGCCGGCTTTGAATTTTTACGTTTTGCGGGACGACTCCGGGCTGTATCTGCTGGATGCCGGATTTATCGGCGGCCGCATCCTGTTGCGACACGGTCTCAGGCAGCGAGGGTGGGACCGAACGCCGATTCGAGGAATTGTAGTTACTCACGGACACCTCGATCACATTTTGAATGTCACGCCGATGGCTCGAGCGTCGGGAGCGTGGATTGCTGCGCCGCGCCTGGATACGGCGCACTATGCAGGGAACCCGCGGTATCGCGGTTGGGCCCGTGTGACGGGCGCCTTGGAAAAAGCGGGGCGGCCGCTATTGGGATACCGGCCGTTTGTTCCGGACCTGTGGCTGGATGACGGGGATTTTCTCAATATCTGGCACGGATTGAGGGCGATCCATTTGCCGGGACACACGGTTGGGCACATGGGATTTTACTGCGAAAAGCTGAGGCTCCTGTTTTCGTCCGATTTATTTGCCAGTTACCGTGGTGCAGCCCATTTCCCGCCGGCTATCTTCAACAGCGCGCCCGAACTAATGCAGGCTAGCGTTAGTAAAGCGCTAGCATTGGACCTTCGCGGCGTCATTCCGAATCACTGTGATCGAGCCGATCCTACAGAGCATCTGCGTCGCCTGAAAGCCTTGATTGGCGGACAATGATTCGCCCGAAATGGAGCAAGTTAAAGTGAAAGGGCAGGAGTAAAGGGCCATGCGTATCTTACTCACAATCTTAATCCGTCCGCCTCTTTGAAAATAACGATTCAATTAATCGCAGAGAGCGCAAAGGACACAAAAGGAACAAGTTACGGTCGAAAGTGGTCTTGGAATGCTTCATCTTGTGGAAGAGTTTGGTTTAAAGCGTCAATCAGTCTGTAAGCGGCCATCTCTGCGCTCTTTGAGTTCTTTGCGGTTGATTCCCGGTAGGACGAAACGGACTCGATACCTCAAGAAACGCGCCCGCCGATGCAAGGAACGGGGCGTAGAGTAGATGAAAAGAAGTCGATGCTTCGGAGCAAGAAACAACGGCGCTTGCGTGAGAAATGGTGAGGAGCTCTGCGAAACACGTGAACTGGAACAGTAAACGATAGCGTTGAAGCGCCAAATGGACGCGATGGTGTTAAAAATAGACGCTTCGGAGCAAGAAATGGCGGCTTCGAAGGTGTAAATGATGAAGATCCCTGCGAAACAGGTGGACTGGAACAGTAAACGAAGGCGTTGAAGTGCGAGACGGACGCTCTGGCGTTTGCAATGGACGCTTCGAAGTATGAAACGAGCTCACCGGAATGGGAAATGAATGCGCTGCTGGGAGGAATTCGTCCGCAGGAAATGAAAACGAGCGCTTGGCTTTGCTAGACAAAGATATCAAACTCCGGTGTTCCCGCTATTACTTAGTAATTCCAATGAACGAACGAGCTCGGCAGGCACCAGTTGCCAGCGCTGTCACCAGTCTGAAATATAGGAATGGGGTAAACGCAATTTCACGAATATGGTTCATTTACTCCTTGAGATGCTATGAGCGATATGACCCTCAATCTCGTTGTGCTGAGGTCTCCTGACGTTGCGCGCGCTGCCGCCTTCTACTCGCGTCTCGGATTGCAGTTCTCAAAGCATCGACACGGCAACGG
>DATDBU010000088.1:0-10554 GCA_036524675.1 Chthoniobacterales bacterium
CGAGGAGATGTGTCTGCTCCAGAGCTGCCGCTGGCGATATCCGACCAACCGGGCGGAACAGATTTTGGGTTACACGCCCACCGTCAGTTTTGCCGAGGCCATGCAACGCACCGGCGCTTGGTTGAAATTTGTTGGTCTTACGCGTGCCCACACAACAGGGCTCAATGAGCCCGGCCCGGCCCTCAACGGCCATCCGAGCGAAACACCGCCATCTGGTCCCGGACGGGAAACCGGAGAGGGTGAATCCACTGCGGCGGCGCTTTCTTCGCGATAGTCAGCAACATGCTTTTCAACTCCCATATCTTCATATTCTTCTTCCTGCCGGTGGCTTTTATGAGCTACTGGTGGATCAAGACGGCGGGCGGCAGTCTGCCCGCGAGGCGTTGGGCCCTTTTCATCACATTTGTATTCTTTGCATGGTGGCACCCGCCCGATCTGCTGGTGCTCATTGGTTCTCTGGTCGCGAACTATTTTGTCGGCCGTCGGCTACTAAACTATCCACCGCGCCAGGCATATGGGACACTGTTCATTGGCGTGGCCGCCAATCTCGCGGTTCTGGGTTATTTCAAATACACCCGTCTCGTCGTCGCCACTGCGCAATGGCTGTCGGGCGGCGAGTTTATTCCCGGGGACATCATTCTTCCGCTGGGCATTTCCTTTTTCACCTTCCAGCAAATCGCCTATATTATCGATTGTTACCGGGGTGAGGCCAGCCGCTACGCATTTCTTGACTACTGCCTCTTCGTCACCTTTTTCCCCCATCTCAACGCGGGCCCGATCATCCATCACCGCGAACTCATGGAGGAGTTCACGAGCGGCCGTCGCCTTTCGGCGAGCATGGTGGCGATGGGACTTACAATTTTTGTGATCGGCCTGGCGAAAAAGGTCTTGCTGGCGGATACCTTGGCAACCTTCGCCTCACCGGTATTTCGCGCCGCGCAACATGACGTGGAGCCCACTCTCATTGATGCGTGGATGGGCTCCCTCGCCTATGCTTCCCAGCTCTATTTCGATTTCTCGGGCTATTCCGATATGGCCATCGGCGTCGGTCTCCTCTTCGGAGTGCATCTTCCGATCAATTTTGCGTCACCCTATAAATCGACCAGCATCACAGAATTTTGGCGGCGCTGGCACATCACTCTTTCCCGTTTCCTGCGCAACTACCTCTATATTCCACTCGGCGGAAACCGCATCGGCTCGATACGAACTTCGGCGAACCTGCTTGTCACGATGTTGCTTGGCGGCCTCTGGCACGGAGCCAATTGGACCTTCCTCGCGTGGGGTGGGCTGCATGGCCTTTTCCTGTTAGTGCATCACCGTTTCACGGACACCGTTAAGGGCCGCCAGCCGGAAGCCTGGCTCAAGCGCGGTGTCGGGCGCATCCTCTGCTGGCTTCTCACCTTCGCCTGCGTGCTGTTCAGCTGGGTGCTGTTTCGCGCCGATTCGTTTGGCGCGGCCCTGCGTATCTGGAAAGGCATGGCTGGTTTTAATGGCGTGGCGTTCACGCCGCGTTACCTCGCTTTGCTCGACCAATTCCGGATCGATCCGGCGATATTTGGCCATCCGGCCTCGCCCCCGATTCTCAATCCCACAAGTTCCGCGCTGGCATGGGTCTTCGGCTCCGTTGCACTCGCGGTTTTCGCACCCAATTCACAGCAAATCGTCGGCTTCTCACCAACCAATCAAGCGCCACAGGATCCGATGCCTGGTTGGGCGCGCTGGCTCCGTTGGCAGCCCACCCTGCTATGGGCGCTGGCCTTCTCGTTGCTCGGACTGATCGCGCTCGCCCACGTCACCCAACTCAGTGAGTTTCTTTACTTTCAGTTCTAAACCGACCATGCCACCCGCATCGGTTCCTTCGCCAGACCGTGCCGAACGTCGCTTCATTGGAGGGTTTTTCATCTTCTTAAGCCTCGGCCTGATCGCCATAGCCTCACTCAACATCGTTGCTGATCCGTTTCGCGTCTTCGGCACACCACGCTGGATGGGAGTGAATGATCGAACACCGGATACCATAGGGTTTGATCGTGTCGCAAAGCCCTATCAGCTGCTCCATCAGGATGCACGCTCACTGGTATTCGGTTCGTCCACGGCGCACAATGGGTTTCTGGCCCTCGAAAGTTGGGATATGGGCCTGCCCAAACCGGCCTATAACTATGCGCTGCTTGGAGCCAGCGCCCACGAAATTCGCCTTTCGCTTGAACAAGCCTTGCGTGAATCGCCTGTCGAGGTCGTCGTGCTCGTCGCGGATTTTTTTGCTTACAATGCCTACTACGCCGACAATGAGCGCTTCCTGGCGAAGCGCCTCGATGCCGCAAGTCGGCGCCGCTGGCCCGGTTACATGCTTGAGGACTTGGGTACGTTCATGCTGGGAATCGATGGCATAAAATACAGCTGGCGAACGTTGTTCGATTCCCATGCAGCGAACTTGGCGTCGCCGTCTGCTTCAAACGCTCCAAAGATCGCGTCAAACGTACCGATTCGCGTTCATTTCCAGAATTGTGAGCGTTCCTACCCAAGCAGATGGTTTCCGCCGCCTGCTCGCCGCTATGATTTTGTCGACGCTTCACGCCACCGTGACACTCTCGAGGACTTCAAGGCTATGCTGCGGGCCTGCAGTGAACAGGGGGTCCAACTGTATATCATCATTCCTCCGATTCATGCCCGTTTTAACGAAGCGCTCGTCGCATCTGGAGCCTGGCCAAACTATGAAGGTTGGAAGCGCGCCATCGTCAGTTGCGCAGATGCCCAGCTGGGCCGCATCGCGGCTGAAAAACATCCGCCGCGACTCGAACTCTGGGATTTCAGTCTGTTTAACCAGCGCACATGCGAGTCCGTGCCGGTCTCGGGAGCACCCCTGCGATGGTGGCACGACAGCGCGCATTTCACGCCCGAATTCGGGCAGAGTATTCTCGCAGAGGTCATGCAGTCAACTCCCCGGAAGCGCTCACAACTGGGGGTGCGCCTCGTTCCGACTTCCGTCGAACTCGATACCCACCTCGCTGAAGTCCGCAGTGGACTGGAAAAATTCCGCGCCATCGCCCCTGACGAGGTCCTTGATGTTCACGATGCATTAGGCATCGCAACTGTGACGGCTCAACGCTCCGCTTCGCGATGAGGCAATGGTGCAGATGGGCAGTTTGCTCCGCAGCGCGTCGCCTGCCAAACCGCGCCTCGTCGGCACACCCGCCGAACCTGAGAAGATGAACTCTGCAGAAACTGCGCGACTTTCCGAAGCTTCCGGCAAGACCGTCGGGTCTCCGGAAAGTCTCGGTGATACTTTTCAACCCATCCGCACGCCGCACATTAGGCAGCGCGTTCAGCTTGAACCGCATCAGCCGGACGTCTGCACCATCGACGATTTTCCCCGATCTCTTAATGACAGACGTTATGTTATCCAGCCTCGGTCGCACTGCACCACGCGTTATGGGAACGGGCGGGTCGCTTCGATCCCGCATGCGCAATGCGCCGAGGGAAGCACGCGTTTACTAAGACCGGGCGCTGGCTCAAGAGTTCCGATTTTGTGGTAATTCCGTCTCGCCTTCGCGGCGTTGATTGTTTCACGGCATCACTGGTTTCTCATGGCTCTCGCATTCCACATTCTTGCGCATAAGGAACCCGAGCAGGTCGAACGGCTCGTACGCGCCATTTTGCGGCCCGAAAACACGATGATTCTTCACTTCGACCGCCGGGCGCCTCGTTCATTACATGCGCTCGGTTCGCGTCTAGCATCGGACCACCCGAATGTAATCCTGCAGCGTCCCCGCGTTGTCCTTTGGGGGGGATACGAGGTCGCCCGGCTACCCGTCGAAGCGATTTCGCTGGCCCTTCGTTCGAAGCAAGCCTGGACTCACTTCATCAATCTTTCCGGTCAGTGCTTCCCTCTCAAACCCATCGAGGAGATCGCCTCAGTGCTGGCGACTCGGACGGACGTCTCATACCTAACTTGGTTTGATCCACGTGCAGACCGCCGATGGAGCAATGCAGAAGAGCGGGTGGCATACACTTACTATTGGTGGAACTGGGTTCACTGGATCATGACGCGGCCCGGAATCGGGCGCCGGATGCGAGAGTGGCTGCACTGGGATCAGGAAACAGTTCCGGTGCGCCGCCATCCGTCGAGAAAATTCGCGGAGGGATTTAGGTACTACGGTGGTTCAAACTGGGCGATGCTCGCCCGCCCTGCTAGTGAGCATCTTGTGCGTGATCCAGCCTGTCAGCGCTTGCTGCGTTGGTGCAGACACGCCTGCGTTAGTGATGAGATTTTTCTTGCTACCGCATTGCGTGGCGGAATATGGAACGGCCCCTGCCAGAACGAGAATTTTCGTGAAATGGATTTCCCGACCGGGACCATCAATCCGCGCGTTCTCACCATCGCCGATCTTCCGCGGCTGCTCGCAAGTTCCGCCTTCTTTGCGCGGAAATTCGATATCGCCACCGACGCGTCGCTTCTGGACGCGCTAGAATCCCATCTTCGACCCTCTCGGCCAAAGTTGGCATGATTTTGGTCTCACAGGCGATGAGCTCCCAGTGGCTGCTGCGAACCAATTGCGGCCTGGAAATCTCTATGTCATTCATCACGATCGCCCTCGTTTTCGCGCGGAACATGCGGCCATCCACACACTCGCGAAAAAATACGACAAGCGTGCTTGTCCAGCGGTCGATCGCTTTCATACCCCGATCAAAACGTCTTGTCTCGAGCCTGATCATCCTTGACTTTCCTTACTTTCGACAATCCTTTACTCGGGGCGCTGAGGAGCCCGAAATCCAGGCGTGCTGAATCGGCTCGGCAACCGCAACGCTGAGGAACACCTCACAAGTTTATTTTCATGAAGCCTATCGCATCCGCTCAGGGTGTCCTCACATGCATCCTGGCCCGCCATGCTAGTGAGGCACTCGCCCTCGGCCGTAGCCTAAAGCTCAACTCGCCCGATCTGCCGTCAGTCTGCGTGTACGAGGGCGACCTCCCTCCCGAAAAACTCTCGGCACTGAGAACCTGCTTCTCTGATGTCATCCGCATCCGGCCTGAGCACGAGCGGCTCGGCTGGTTGGTGAAACACGTTATGGCAGTGTACTCGCCCTTCGAGCACACGCTCTTTGTTGACTCAGATTGTTTGGTTCTTCGTGATCTTCGTCCTGCCTTCGTTGCGGCCGGCGCACGTTCCATCGCCTTTGCGACCAAGAGCGAGCCGGCCCAGGAGACTGGTGAGACGCTCTATGCCGGCATAAGCTTGGACTACCTGCTCCGGCGCTTCTCCGTGGATTGGTGGCCCCAGATCCTAGGCGGAGGCCACTTCTTTTTTCACAACACCGCGGAGGCGCGGCGGCTCTTCGAGCGCGCGCGCGACTGGGGTGCGCCAGAGCGCATCTGCGAATTCGGATGGACCGATCGGACGCGAGTCGCGCCGGACGAACTCACCTTGCAGATCGCGCTGGTCGAAGCCGGCCTAGGGCGGGCCTGCGCCCTCGTGGACTACCCCCTGGTCTGCTGGACACCATGGGAACGTGCCCGGCCTGATGTTTTCACCGGGCGAATCTCTCTGCGGGCCCCGGATACCGGGATTCGCCGGAAAAGCGATCACTTCTTCATCGCCCACTTCGGCGGCGACACCTCCAATCCTAACTATCACCGCGAACAGTGGCGATTGCGGCTCTGGGACAGTGCCTTCGCCAGTCTCACCCACCGCGCCCTGGCCAGCGCTACCAAGCCATTCCTGCATGCCGGCGCTCATACTGCGCGCAAGAGCCGTCACGCATGGCATCGCCTGCAGCGAGTTGTTGCTACAAAACGCTGACCATTGTTTGTACTTTGTTCTAACGATACTACCACCTTAGCGGCGGCCACTTTGATCCACTCGATACTATTGCCGCGCCATTGGATTCCGGACTGGAATGTTGATTGACGATTGACACGAGCTCCGTCGTCTCCTTTCTATTTTCGCCACACACCCCCCATGCGCCTGCTTTTTTTTAGCAACCTACTGGCGACCCCCAATCAACACGGAGGCTGCGTATATCCGCACGGGATTCTCACGGAATTGCATCGGCAGGGCTTCCACATCGAATACGCCTGGCTTGGTGCTCCATTGCATTCAGGGCGCCTTGTGATGCGAGACCCGCTCGTCGCAAAATACATTGCCCGTGGCTGGGTGCGCGGCGCTCGCAAACTCGGGCCTTACCTTGTGCCTGATACGTTGCGAGGCTGGTTAGGATTACGTCCCGAGGCCGACGACGGCGAGCACTTCCCCTTCCCCGTTGAGCAAGCCTTTGCCGCCCGGCTCATCCGCCGACTTAGGCCGGATGCCGTGTTAGTCGACGGCACATGCACGCTGCCGATCCTCGACCAACTCACTCCTACCGAACGCAAACGTCTGCACGTGGCCGTGCTCACGCACAATCTCAATTCCCGGCGCACGCACCTCTATCGCGAGAACGGACAACCCTTGGATTTCATGGCCATGACCGCAGAGGAAGAGACTGCCCTGCTCGATCGCGCCGACGTCGTCGTGGCTATACAGGAGCGTGAAGCGGAAGCCTTCCACACGATGCTTCCACATAAGCCTGTCGTTACCGTTCCGATGCCGATTCGGCCGGACCCGATCCCTCCGGTAACGGGAGGCACTCCCGTTTGTTTGTTCGTGGGTGGCCACAGCGGCCACAACCTGGCTGGTCTCTCCTGGCTTTTGCGGGATGTTTGGCCGGTCGTGCTGAGAGAATGTCCCGAAGCCCGGCTGCATGTGGCTGGGACCGTTGGACAGGCGGTCCCTTCAGGCACCCCTCAGGTGCGGGCGCTAGGTCCGGTGGAAGAACTGCGGGAGGCTTATGCCCCCTCACAAGTAGCGCTGGCTCCGTTGCCGATGGGCACCGGGCTAAAGATCAAAGTGATCGAAGCCATGGGGTGGGGTCGCCCGGTGGTGACTACCACCGCGGGCGCGGAAGGTTTTGTCGAATTGGAACGGGGTGAACTGGCGGTGGTGGCGGAGACCCCGGAAGCCTTCGCAGCCGCCATCATCCGCCTGCTTCGATCAAGTGAGGAAAGGCAGCGAGTTGTCTCGCGCCAGCTTGCCTGGATCGAACAGCGCTGCTGCCCGGCGAAAGCGATTGCGCCGCTGCTCGAAGCATGGTGTCGGCCGGTTCCGGCCGGCGTGGCTGAGCCGGCAAATCCCGGACAATCCGTCCCGTGCGATGTTACCTTGTTGTGATCCACATTCGAAGGAGATGACCACGGCACAACCTGGCAGATGGGCAAACTGGATCGGAG
Organism: Chthoniobacterales bacterium; assembly: GCA_036524675.1. GTDB lineage: Bacteria > Verrucomicrobiota > Verrucomicrobiia > Chthoniobacterales > DASVRZ01 > DATDAW01. Next base: position 7,262 of record DATDBU010000088.1, read on the forward strand.
GCCTCATCAGCGTTTGCGTGTTGGCGCTGGTATTGCAGCACGTCCGAATCGGTTGGGACTCTCCTATCACTGAAGCGCATGCCTGGCGTCAAACGCAGACCGCCGTTACCGCGTATTACCTCGTTGGCCATCCATTTCACCTCGCCTACGAAACGCCGCTCCTTGGGCCTCCATGGTCGACGCCGATGGAATTTCCTTTGTATCAGCTGGCCACAGCACGGCTGGTAGACCTGACAAGCATGAATCTGGTCTCCGCTGGAAGGACCGTCGGTCTATTCTGTTTCTTTGTGGCTGCCGTTCCGCTTTGGGGAATCGCACGCATCCTCTCGGGCTCCCCGACGCTTGCGGTAGGCGGCGCAACACTGTTCCTGTCCAGCTCGTTTTATGGATTTTGGTCCCGAACATTCATGATCGAATCGACCAGCCTGCTATTCAGTCTGGCATTTCTGTGGGCATTTATGACCGCGTGGAACCGAAGGAGTTGGAGGTGGGCAGTCCTTGCGATGGGTCTCGGCGCTCTCGCCGGGCTGGCAAAGTCCACCTCATTCGCATTGTTCATGGCTGCGGCAGTTATTTTTGCCGTGTCGACTCGCTGGCGCTGCTGGCGGGAAAGTCTTTCGTCCGAAGGGTTCACGCGAACGATCAGGCTCGCCTCGCGTGAAGTCGTCCTTATGATTGTGATCCTGGGTGGGGCCCTGACCGCCACGGCATGGTGGGTCTCTTATAGCGATGGAATCAAGGCCGAGAATCCGTTGGCGGTAGGGCTAGTGTCGAACGCGCTCAGTTCCTGGAATTTTGGAACGTGGGATCAAAAGTTGGATTTGGCGACCTGGAAGCTCATCGCGGGTCGGGCGCTGGCGTCCATAGGGGAGCGAATCCCAGTGCTGGTCCTGCTCTCCATCGCGGCGACCGCGGTATGGAGTTCCGGTCGCTATCGATTCACGTTTCTGGCTTGTCTTGGGCTATTTCTGCTCGGCCCGCTCGTTTTCACGAACCTTTATTACGTCCACGATTATTATTTTAACGCTAACCTAATCTTCGGGCTGGGAGCGCTATGGTTTGGCTCATTGGCGTTAATCCAGTCGGAACATGTAAGTGTCCGGATAGCAGGTGGTATTTTTTTACTCTTCTGTGTCGTCGTTCAACTTGTTGATTACCCTCGCCGATATGAGTCTTTGATTGCGTCAAATCCTGACGACGAAAACACGGCCTTTCTGAAAATGGCGGAGCGAGTCCGGAAAACTACCCCCGCGGGCTCGTCCATCGTTTGGATTACCACGAAAGCCGCCCCGGTCGTTCCCTTCTATGGGGAGCGGCGGGCGCTCTGTTTGACGCCGGGCCCGGAAACCGCAGCAACCTCGCAAGCGGTGCAGAACCTAACCGGGCATCAGGTCAGCGCGATCGTGAATTCTGCCGAAGATTTGGTGACGGAAGCTTGGGTGCTACGACTTCTGAAGGAATCTGGTGCGGCGCCAATCGTCATGCGGCCATGACCCGCTCGGTTCATCGAGGCCTTGTTAACAGGATGACGCATCCACTCCCGATTTTGTTGAAGACCACAAACGTGTCGACGCGCTCGCCCGACCGTGGCCACCCCGGCATTGCCTCGCTTACCCACTCATTTTCGTGTGATGACAGAACGTCACGCTGTTATTAGTCGCCTCGCAGCAGCAACGACGCACCTGGAAATCCGCTTTTTCCATTTTTGAATTTATTGCTTCGCTATTAATGTTATACCTATTATACTATTAACTACGAATGAAACGTCTATTGGTAACAGGCTCGTCGGGATTGATCGGTTCAGAGGTCGTGGATTATTTCGCCAGAGAAGGATGGGAAGTCCATGGCGCGGACAACAACATGAGGGCCGACTTCTTCGGATCCGGTGGAGACACACGGTGGAATCAGCGAAGACTCGAAAGCCTCCACAGCAATTTCATTCATCATGAATTGGACATTCGAGACCGCAGCGAGGTCATGGATTGCCTGGAGACCCTGAAGCCAGACACCGTGGTGCATACGGCCGCGCAACCCAGCCACGACCTCGCAGCCTCCCGCCCGTTCGACGACTTCGATGTAAATGCTGGAGGAACGTTGAACCTTCTCGAGGCAACCCACCGCCACGCTCCTGAAGCGGCATTTGTGCACATGAGTACGAACAAGGTTTACGGCGACGGCCCAAATACTATCCCTCTCAAGGAAGAACCGACACGATGGGATGTCAATGATCCCGCTTATGCCGATGGTATTCGGGAAGACTTTCCGATCGACCACTGCAAGCATAGCATTTTCGGCGCATCGAAGGTTTCCGCGGACGTCATGGTGCAGGAATACGGGCGATATTTCGAAATGAATACCTGCTGTCTGCGAGGCGGATGCCTCACCGGCCCGAATCACAGCGGCGTCGAATTGCACGGTTTTTTGAACTACCTCGTAAAGTGCAACGTGGAGGGGAAGCTATATAAGATTTACGGTTATAAGGGAAAACAGGTTCGCGACAATATTCATTCCTATGATGTTGCGCGATTCATTCACGCATTTGTCGAGAGCCCGCGTAGCGGTGAGGTATACAATATCGGCGGTGGCCGCTCGAACAGCATTTCAATCATTGAAGCGTTCGATAAGATCGCCGCGTTGAGCGGGATCGACATGCGCTTCGAGTATGTCGATCAGAATCGCGCGGGAGATCATATTTGCTACATCAGTGATCTGGCGAAAATTAAGGCGCATTATCCTGCTTGGGATATCTCCAAGTCGCTCGATACGATTTTTACCGAAATCTATTCGGCCGTATCTGCCCGTAAAATGCCCCCTGAAAACTCTAGAACGTTAGTACTGCAGACACAGCAGGCCCTGGCTCACTGAGCGAAGCCTTAGTGTGTTGCTGCTCTGGGGTATGCGAGGATTTTTTGTTTAATCAGCGCTCTCGCGATTCGAGAAATTGCATGAAAGTGCTTATAACGGGCATTTGCGGATTTGTCGGGAGCTCGCTGGCCACGGCCATAGCGGAGGCCTGCGCCGGCTGGACAGTAGTCGGGTTCGACAATCTTTCGCGTCTTGGCAGTGAAAGGAACCGCACGGCTCTTTCCAGACTTGGCGTAAAACTCGTTCACGGAGATCTGAGATGTCAAAGCGACGTGGACATGCTCCCACGTGTGGATTGGGTCATTGATGCTGCCGCCAATCCAAGCGTGCTAGCCGGCGCCGACGGAAAAACGAGCAGCCGGCAGTTGATGGAGCATAACCTTGGCGGCACGGTGAACATGCTGGAAAAATGCCGCGCCGATGGCTCT
>DATDBU010000089.1:0-37999 GCA_036524675.1 Chthoniobacterales bacterium
AGACCTTCATCCTCCACGCGGCGTCGCTCCTTCAGGGTTTCCCCCATTGAGAAAAATTCTCGACTGCTGCCACCCGTAGGTGTCTGGACCGTGTCTCAGTTCCAGTGTGACTGGTCGTCCTCTCAGACCAGCTACCCGTCATAGCCTTGGTGGGCCGTTACCCCACCAACAAGCTGATAGGCCGCGGACTCATCAAAGAGCGCCAGGTTACCCCGGCTTTAGCGTCAGGAAGATGTCTTCCATGGCCGCATGCGGTATTAGTCCGCCTTTCGGCGAGTTATCCCCCACTCTTCGGCAGATTGTCCACGTGTTACTCACCCTTGCGCCACTAGACTGCTTTTGTATTGCTACAAAAACAATCCCGTTCGACTTGCATGTCTTATCCACGCCGCCAGCGTTCGTTCTGAGCCAGAATCAAACTCTCCGAGAAAAGTTTGCGCCCCGCCGCTATAGCGGGACAAATTTCTGACCTATATTCAAAACCAAGTTCCGAGGGTATCGGAGACTTGGGTTCGTTCGGTCGTAGCCCGCCGCGAGGCGAACTACTTAATATTTTGAATCAAAGAATGTGACGTATAACGCACAATTCAATTTTTGCTGTCTATGTATCTGTCTACTTGTTATAGACCATTCTGAATCCCGCTATCGAGATTTCAAAACCAGATTGTCAAATATCAAAGATTCTTGTTATTTTGGGATTAAATCGAGTCATCAGGCGACAAAAAAACTCAATTCCTTTTCCGGCTCAAATTTGGACAGTCATCACGACTCTCGTTCACTTACGCCGGGACAAAACACTGTCGGAATTGAGCTTAAAATGCCGCATCAATCACTTCGATTTGAAGTCCCAAAATTTAAAGAACCATCACTGCTTATTGCAGCGCCCACTCATTGGCGGGTTAGCGACTTTAGCGCTTTTATTTCGGTCGTCAAAAACTTTTTTAAGGTTTTTTTAACCTCTCGAATTTTGCTGGCCTTTCGACCCGTAAAACCCGAGTTACTTCTCGTCTTTCGACGAACCGATTTTTCAATCGGGGCGGCGACTTTAGTCACCTTCTTTTCGACCGTCAAAGACTTTTTCAAAATCTTTTTCAGCCTCTCAAATCTCTCCGATCTTGCGACCAGTTCGATTTAAGTTTTCGCTGCTTTCGCGGCGCCCGTTTTTTAATCGGGATAGCCACTTTAGCGCTTCCTCATCGGTCGTCAAAAACTTTTCTTCAAAATCTTTTTCAACCTCTTCGAGTTAACGGGCTTTTCAGCGCGCCCACTCAAGTAAGGGCCGGCAGAATAGATGTGATTTCGAGACACGCAACGGGTTTTTTTAAATTTCTCCAACACACACTTTTCTCCGAAGGGACTGAGCGTTCGACGCCCGCGCGCTTGCGCGAGCGTGGCCCCGAGCGTTATAGAGCTTGGGCAATCTTCTCTCCCCCAATGGAATCCTCTAAACATTCCTCACCTGAGCATCTTCTGCCGTTTTCCATTCGCACCACCGCTCTGGTGAGCGGTACAATTGCGAGTGCAGCGGCACTGGGGCTATTATTCAGCGGCGTTTTTCGCGGACAGGACTTTGCGGTGATACACTGGCTGGGACTAGGGCATGCGCCGCGGCGGTTTCCGATCGGCGTCGACGCAATCCTCGTGCTTTTGAGCGGATTTGGTGCCGCGTGGATCGCTTTCTACGTGCAGCCGGTTTTAAGGCGCCGTTTTTTGCTCGCAATAACAACCTTGCAACCGGCGTCTGCTGTAGCTGTAGCGGGGCTGGAAGGGGTCTATTTTTCACCGTTTGCCGTCTTGATTGCAATCGGGTTGGCACTCGTCGCAGCGATGATTTTTAGGACAAGCGCGCCCCGAATACAACTGCGCCGGCTGCAGAAGGCCTTCGACAAACATGTTTCGGCAGCAACCCTTGAGGTGCTGACAAAAGGAAGCGGAATTCATCAAACCGGCACGACAATCGTCACCGCTTTGGTCTGCCGGTTCGAAGGTCATGGGGCGGGAGATCTTTCTGAAGCGGCCTCGTTCTTCAAAAACAGAGGCGCGTGGGTCGAGGAACGGCCGGGAAACCGTCTATTGGCGCTTTTCAATATGCCCGTACCCGAGGAAACACATGTGCTGACGGCATGCTCGGCAGCCCTGGTGTTCATGCAGGAGCGTCCCAAATGCAGTATTGGCCTAGCGGTCGGAATGGTCACTGCCGGGATTGCGGGGACGAGTTCCGTCTATCACGTCAACGGCCCGGTGATCGACGAAGTGGATATAATTTGTCGGGCAAATTCGAGGTTGAGAACTTCGGTTCTGGCGACCTTGAAGACGTTTGACGCCGTCAGCCAAGACGTCGTGGCACGCCCGATCGATTTGATGGAATCGGCGGTAACGAATGAAAGGGCGGAAGTTTACGAGTTGCTAGCCCTTGCGAAGTCCGCCTCGCAGGAGTTGCTGAAGCGACGGGATCGATTCTGGGAAGGCGTAATTTTGTCGCGCAGAGGCGAAAATCGAGAAGCCGCCGCGTGTTTCCGGGAGCTTGGCAACGACTCCGTGGCTCTTTCGTTTCTGAAACGTCTGGAGGTCGAAATAAACGAATCGGAGGCGGCGAGTGCGGCGAATTGACTATCCGGCGGAAATCCGATCGCTGATTTCGGAACTGAAGCGCCTTCCGGGAATTGGTCCACGCGGCGCGGAGCGAATAGCCCTGTGGATGCTGCGCCAAAGAGAGGCGCGTGCCGCCGACATAGTCGCAGCCATTCAGCGTGCGGCATCGACGATAAAGCCCTGTCCGAATTGCGGCTTTTTTTCGGCGGGTGCCCTCTGCGAAATTTGCTCGGACGAAAGCCGGACGGGCGGACCGATTTGTGTCGTGGAACAGGCTACGGACATCCTTCCGATCGAGCGAACCGGAAGTTTCCGCGGCACGTACCATGCGCTGGGTGGACGCTTGTCCCCGCTGGATCAAGTGGGACCGGAGGATTTGCGAATTAACGAATTGCTAACCCGCATCCGAACCGAGAATCCGTCCGAAGTCATCCTCGCACTCGGTGCAGATGTGGAAGGCGAAGCAACAACAAACTATTTGTGCGATGTCCTGCGCGGAGCCGAGGTAACTCTGACGCGGATTTCGCAGGGGATTCCCGCAGGGGGCGGGCTGGAAAGCGCGGACGAACTAACATTGATCCGTGCTCTGTCGGGCCGAACAAAAGTTTGATCCCGGCCAGCCCTCACCAAGGAGCGGAACGAGAGCCACCGGGATACAGGAAAAGGTCGAGGAAAAAGGGCCGAACAGCACAGCACTAATCATGAGAACTAGCAAAGTTTCGCGCGAATTGGGCGACCGCTTTTCGCAAGGCGGACTTTGCCGCTTTCCAGCAGGTCGGCGACGGCAGCCGCGGCTTCACGGCTGTTACGCGAACATGAGCTAACCGCCAGAATCAAATCTCCCAGCGAATAGCTTTTCTTGGGAATGCGTGTGTTCTTCATCGTATAGTTGCAAGTTGTTGTTGAATTAGAACGCCCGACGTCTCCAGTTGTTCAAAATTTCTTATGCAAACATCGCCCGGCAGATGAAAACCGACGCAAAAACGCCCGCGGCATCGGCAATAAGACCCGCCGGAATCGCGTGGCGCGTTCGATGCACGTTCACCGATCCGAAGTAAACGGCGATGACATAAAACGTCGTCTCCGAGCTTCCGTAAATCGTTGCCGCCGTGAGGGCTATAAGGCTGTCAGGGCCGAATTCCTTCACAAGATCCGTGAAAACCGCCAGGCTCCCGCTGCCACTTAGGGAGCGCATCAAAGCCAGCGGAAGCAGTTCCGGTGGATATTGAATCCTACCCAGCACCGGTTTAAGAGCGTCTGTAATCATTTGCACTCCGCCGGCGTCGCGAAACATCTTGATTGCGACCAACATTCCAACCAGATACGGGATAATTCGCAGCGCCGTTTGGAAGCCGTCCTTCGCGCCTTCAACGAATTCCTCATAGACTTTCACACCTCGCGCCGCGGCGTAAAGCGGCAGGATTGCCAGCATGAACGGCACAGCAAACAGGGAAAGTGTGTTGAGAAAACGCAAAAAGAACGGCTCCGCAGTTACAGGCGGCTTCTGGCCGAGAATCCCCGGGAGCGCCTTTACGAGAAAGGGCCATTGTCCAAAAAAACCGGGAAGCAGTGTGATTAAAAACAACGCGGCCGTTATCCCGAGCAGTCCGTAAATCGCCGCCGTCCACCACCCATTCATTCTGGGAAGTTCTTCCGGCTTTTCATTTTCGGTTTGCTCAACCGTGTTGGGCACATCCACCGGTGGCGCCGCGGACAAGCGATACGCAGGCAATTTTTCGAGCAATTTCACAGCGACAATCCCCACTCCCGTCGCAATCATCGTAGCAAGCAATGCGGAACTTACGATAGCTGTCGGATGTGTTCCATGATTTACCGCCAACACCGTGATTGCGGTCACCGGCAGCAGCTGAATCGAGCTGGTGTTGATCGTCAAAAACGTGCACATCGCATTCGATGCCGTCCCGGGAAGGCGATTCAGGCTTTCAAGATGGCTCATTGCTTTCAGCCCCAGTGGCGTCGCGGCATTGGAAAGCCCCAGGATATTCGCCCCCATATTAAGGACCATTGCGCCCATAGCCGGATGCTCTGCAGGGACATCTGGAAAAAGCCGCGTCATTACGGGACGCAAAACTCGAGCCAGGCGTTGAATCAGCCCGGCCTTTTCCGCGAGCCGCATCATGCCGAGCCAGATCGCCATAACGCCCACGAGCGGAAGGGCGATTTTCATCACCGCGTCTTCGGCGGCCGTAAACGCGCCTTTCGTTACCGCATCGAGTGTACCGCCGCATGCGCCGAGAACCATCGCCAGCACAATCAGTGCAAGCCAGATGTAATTGAGCATCCGGGGGTTTTAGAGAGCGATAAAACAACACGCAAGGCCCGGATGCGATCCGTTCCGTTGCGTACATTCCGGCTGATCACGCCAAGCTTGCGTGCGCTCAAGGCTACTTTTTGCGATGCTTCAAACCCGATCCGTTAGGGGCGTCTTATTTTTCCGTTTCCACCCCTATTTCAGAGGAAGCATTTTTCCCCGGCTCCGGCGGCAGCTCAAACGCTGGCAGAGGTTTAACGAGATAATGATTCAAAATCCGCACCTTGTCGTGGATCCGCGGTGCCACCAGAGGCAGCGTCGCGTAGCCCTGCAAGAAGATTTCAAGACGGGCATCAAGATTGTCTATGGCGTTGAGGGCAACGGCCTCAGGCGTTTTAGGAAGAACGGGGGAACCAAATTCGTATGTCCCATGGTGTGACGCAATGAGATGCAGCAGGTGTGATCGAACCTGTTCGGTAGACGGTTCGAGCTTTTTCCAATCTTCAAAGTTCCCCTGCATTTTCCGCCAGAGCGTATTGACGAGCTCGAAGCCGATCGAAATATGCCCAAGCAGTTCTCCACGTTCATCGACCGGCATGACAAAACTGTCAGGAGGGACATGGTTTTCCCACATCTTGCCGGCGTCATGCAGCAGCGTTCCCGCCAAAAGCAGATCACGATTCAGCACCGGATAAACCGCCGCCACAGCAGCCGCCGTTCGCATCATTTGCGCTGTGTGCTCCACCAATCCGCCACGCCGGGCATGATGCACAAATCGCGCTCCCGCCGATCGCGCAAAACGCTCGCCAAACTCGTTCAAAAAGAGCTGCACGACCGTGTGCAACCGCGGATCAACGATTGCCGCAGCGAGCGAGCGGATGTCTTCGATATCCCGCGCCTGTTTTTCACGAACTCCGGACGAGCCGCCAAGCAAAGCAGCACGTTCCTCGTCTTCGAGCCGGCGAACACTCAATTTCCGGATGTCGATGCCATAGTCGCCATTCCGAAAGAACACTCCTTTTAAAGCTAGAAACGATCCGTCTTCGAGCGCCGGAATTTCCGAAAAAACGGGGTTATCATCGAAGATCCGCAAAGTCAGCCTGTCGGTACCGTCCTGAAATCGCAGCTCGGCAAAAGGTTTCCCATTGCGGCCCGTTTTGACCACTGAGGCTTCCAACTGGACATGGGCGACTGCTTCCAGGGGTGAGTTCTGCGCTTCGGCTTTGATTTCGGCCAATGTCCGCATGTCCATGCAAAAGATGTAAGGTGAAGTGACGTGCGAGAAAAGGGGCGAATGGCTTTCCTTGCGTTGAGTCACGAAGTTTAAGACAACGACGACCATGAACGTCGCGCGAAATTCGTTTTATCAACCGTTCGACACCGAGATTTGGGGCAAAGAATTGCGTCCCGACCCGCTTCGGACACCGTTCGAACAAGAGCGAGATCGCGTAATCTACACGGCGGCATTTCGGCGTTTGCAGGCGAAAACGCAGGTTTTCCTCTCAGGCGAATACGATTTTTACCGGACACGGCTCACGCATTCGATCGAAGTCGCGCAGATCGGACGGTCGATCTGCCAGTATTTGAAACGGCGAGGCGACCTGCTTGGGGAGGATTTTTTTATCGACCCCGATCTCGTCGAAGCGATTTGCCTGGCGCACGATCTGGGGCATCCACCATTTGGGCACGCCGGCGAACGCACATTGCATCGGCTGATGGCGCGAGATTTCGGTGGCTTCGAGGGGAACGCCCAGAGTTTGCGAATGATTACTCGGACGATTTTCAGCGGAGACAGCGGCAGGCGCGGGCTGAATCCGACCCGGGCGTTCGCCGACGGTATCTTGAAATACAAGACGCTCTTCGGAGAATTGCCCGATGCGCCGAATCATTACCTCTACGATTCAGACGCGGAGATTTTGTCCTGGGTGCTCGATGACATCCCCTGGCCAATTGCATTACCTCCTGGCAAGGCACGCAACAGCTTTCGAAGTATCGAGTGCCAGATCATGGATTGGGCCGACGACACTGCCTATTCGCTGAATGATCTCGTCGATTGCATCAATGGCGGCTTTCTCCGGCTCGAAGCAGTGGAAAAATGGGCGGAAACGCAGACCCTTACGCCCGTTCAGACGGCAGGTTTGGAAATTCTGATAAAAGCGATCCGGTCGCGCCGTCCCGAGCCGGCATTTGGCCGAAGAGTGGGCGCCTACATTCGCGCCGTGCATCTTTCCCGGAACGACACACTTATGGCTGCAAAAACCAACCGGCACGCGTTTACTCTGGAAATTGCCCCTGAAATCCGTGACGAAGCGGAATTTTTTAAGCGCATCGCTCGTGAACTCGTCTTTCGCAGCCCGCAGATCCGCCAACTCGAGCACAAGGGCGATCGTATTCTGGAGCAAACTTTCAAAGCGTTCCTAGATTTTACCCTCAACCCTGCTCCCTCTGCCTTGTCCCTGTTTCCAACCGGAGTGGAAAACACAATCCGGTCTCTGGAAAGCGCTGCCGAGCGCGCCCGAGTGATGTGTGACTACCTCGCCGGCATGACCGACGGATTCGCGATTCGTAGTTATAAACGCCTTTTTGATCCCGATTTTGGCTCGCTTGCGGAGATTCAATAGACCCTCCTTGAACATTTGGACCTCGTGAAGGATGCGGATATCCCCGCAAAACTTCCAGGCTTGGCATTTTCCCCGAATCCATTTAACCCAAGCCGCATGCCCCGTATCCTACGCGCTCTGGCCGTTTTATCCGGTATCGCGTTGTTATCCGGCTGTGCGACCGTCACACCGATGCCGCAAGTCGCGCAGGTGCCGGAGCTCCAGAAAGCTGAACACAACATTCTCCGCGCCAAGGCTCCCGCGACAAACGGCGACAAAGCGGCTGGTCTTTATCTAAGCGCTGCCGACATCAGCGCAAAATTTATCGAGAGAGACCCAGCCGCGATCGGCACGCCCGAAGAGTCTGCTCAGGAAAAAGCGGCACGCACAATCTATAACCAGGCGACCGCAGAGCTTACGGCGTTGCTCAGCCGCCCCCCGGGCGCCAGCACATCGAGCAAGGCGCCACCCTCGCTCAATGACATGTGGGCTGCGCCCCGCACTATTCCCGGTCCGGACAATCCATATCTGCTTTCCTTCGCAACCGACCCGAACTTTCTGCAGGGGACAACATGGAACCCCGATTATTTCAACTCCCTTACGCCGGCGTCAGAAGCGAGACGGAAAGTTTTCAAAACGTGGGTTACTGAGGACGGTATCGGCGGCGCGCTGGTCGGCGCACACGGCGTGCAAGGGTCGAACGCGCCCCGTCCCTTGTTTCTGCCTCGCCCGGTCTTTGTCCCAGCGACCAGCGTCGTCAATTTCAAACCTGGCCCTAATGGCAGTCGCGACGCTCGGCTAACTCTGTATAGCCCGAGCCGAACCGCCACCGCGGAATTCGACGGTAAAAAGTATCCGATATCGGGTGATTTCAGTGCACCCCTGGCAACCATTCCTCGCCGAAACGAACTTCTGGAAGGTCTCTATGGCATGCTTCGCGTGGACCGTTTCAAGCCACGTCTAGGAACCTATTTTTACGCGCCGTACACCGCGGACAAAATTCCCGTCATCATGGTCCACGGGTTGATGTCCACCTCGCAGATCTGGTTCGACGTTGCGAACGACCTCTCGGAGGATCCGGTAATTCGCAACCGCTACCAGTTCTGGGTTTTTTATTATCCCACGGGCAATCCCATCGCGTATTCGGCGCTCCGCCTCCGGCAGGACATTGCAAAAATCAAGACAACGTACCAACCCAAACACGGCATGATCCTCATCGGCCACAGCATGGGCGGGTTGCTCTCCAAAATGCAGGTGCAGAACTCCGGACGCCACGTGTGGGATGTTACGTTCGGCAAAGCAGCCGACAAGCTCTGGCCGGAATTCCCCGATGATAGCATCATTAAACAGTCGTTGATCTTTCAGGCAAACCCCGACATCAAACGCGTCATTTTCATTTCCACCCCCCATCGGGGTAGTGGAATGGCTACCGGGATCGGTGCGTGGACCACCAGATTGATCTCCCTCCCCAGCTGGTTCCTCACAGAAATTCCGGCGCACGTCCTTAAAACATTTCTCTCCGTGAGCGGGGCGAAGGAATTCAAGATTCCCACAAGCGTCGAAGGTCTTTCGCCCAAATCTCCGCTCCTGGCAGCACTCGACGATCTGAAAATCGAGGCCCCTTTCGACAGCATTATCGGCGATCGAGGCCGAAGCGGCGATAAATGGCTCAGCTCGGACGGAGTCGTCCCCTACTCGAGTTCGCATCTCGAAGGCGCGCAATCCGAATTGATGGTTCCGACCGACCATGGCGCGTTTAAGAGTTCGAAAGCCGTTGGAGATATTCGCAGAATCTTGCTCGATCACCTGAAAGAAAAACAAACCGACCAAAAACATGAACGTCGAAACAGAGCGCAAATTCCTCGTTGAGAACGGTGCATGGCGAAACATCCCGGGTGTCACGCGCCAGCTTTTGCGGCAGGGTTATCTGCACTCGGCCTCGCATGCGGAAGCGTCGACCATCCGCGTCCGAATTGCGGAGCAAAAGGCCTGGCTGACTATCAAAGGGCCGACATCCGGCATCTCGCGGGCTGAATATGAATATCTTATTCCTGTCGAAGACGCGGAGCAGATACTGGGGACACTCTGTTCTGGTCGAAAAATCGAAAAATGGCGGCATCGCGTTCCTGTGGATGGCGTGACCTTCGAAGTAGACGAATTCTGTGGTGCCAACGGGGGCCTGATTATCGCCGAAATCGAGCTCCCCTCGCCGAATGCCGCGTTCCCGCGGCCGGATTGGTTGGGAAGTGAAGTCACAGACGATTCGCGTTTTCACAACTCGCACCTGGTCCGACAACCCTTTCAATCGTGGTCACAAAGCGACATCACGGAGCTTGGATCCCGCTAGCGCTGATCATCAGCGCGGCTTTGCTCTCCGGTATATATGTGTGGTTGCGCATGACGGCACCCTGGCCGGGTGCCAAAGGAGCTCCGGACCCGCGTCTGCAACCTATCAGTGCCGTGACTCTTGCCACACTCCCCCTGGCTACTCGGTTTGATTTCCCGGTGGGCAGCGAAAACGGTGCACTCGTTTACAATGCCCAGCGTTTTACCGAAAACCTGCATTTGGGTGACGATCTCAATGGGATCGGCGGTGAGAACACTGACCTTGGCGACCCAGTCTTTTCAGTCGCAAATGGCCGCGTCCTTTATACTGGCTGGCTGTCAGATGGCTGGGGCAACTGTGTCCTGATCATCCATGCCTATGACGAAAACCGCGAAAGGAAATACGTCCAGTCATTCTACGGTCACCTCGACCAGATCAGCGCGACTCCAAATACTGAAGTCAAGCGGGGGAAGCAGATTGGGACAGTCGGGACTGCGGCAGGAAGATACCTGGCCCACCTGCACTTCGAGATGAGGGAATTCGTCACGCCTTACCTGGGAACCGGCTATCGGGAAAATCCTGCAGGATGGATCGACCCGTCAGGGTTTCTCCAGAAGCATCGTGGAGCGCCGCAGGCAGACCTTCGACGCGAGCCCTGAGTCCGAGAACGGCCTTTTAGCATGCGCTGTTCTCGGACGGCATAAGAACCTCTAGCTCGCCAGAATCTTCTCGATCGACGCGAGCTCTTCCGGTGAAAACGTCAAATTGCCGAGCGCGGCGACGTTTTCTTCGAGTTGTTTGACCGAGCTGGCACCAATGAGAGCACTGGTAACGGCCGGGAGACGGAGAACCCAGGCGATAGCCATATGACTTAGCGTCTGGCCGCGTTTTTCCGCCAATGCGTTCAGCGCGTGAATCTTGGGAAGGTTTTGTTCGACAGCGTTGGCCTTGAGGAAATGTTCGCGCGCAGCACGGGAATCGGCCGGAATTTGATTGAGATACCGACTGGTCAGCAATCCCTGCGCGAGCGGCGAGTAAACGATGCTGCCAATACCTTCCTCCTCGAGAACGGTCGTGAGCCCATCTTCGATCCAGCGATTGAACATGCTGTAAGACGGTTGGTGGATTAAACAGGGTGACCCAAGTTGGCGAAGGATTTTGGCCGCCTTGCGTGCTTCGTCAGCCGGGTAATTCGAGATGCCAGCGTAGAGAGCTTTGCCGGAACGGACGGCGTGATCCAGGGCGCCCATGGATTCTTCAAGCGGCGTGTCGGGGTCAGGCCTATGATGATAAAAGATATCCACGTACTCCAGGCCGAGGCGTTTGAGACTCTGGTCCAGGCTGGCCAGGATGTATTTGCGGGATCCCCACTCACCGTAAGGCCCTGGCCACATTAGATAACCTGCCTTGGATGAAATAATGAGCTCGTCGCGATAGGCAGCCAGGTCTTCACGGAGAATACGGCCGAAGTTGGCTTCAGCAGATCCGGGAGGCGGTCCATAATTATTGGCGAGGTCGAAATGAGTAATCCCGAGATCGAAAGCACGAAAGATGATATCTCGCTGGGGAGCAAGCTTATCAACATCGCCGAAGTTATGCCAGAGGCCGAGGGAAATCCGGGGCAAAAGAACGCCGCTCTTACCGGAGCGGGCGTATTGCATGGTGTCGTAGCGAGTAGAGGACGCGGTGTAGGGCATTGGAGATTTGAGGTTTCAAGTGGCCAGACAAACCGGGGTGGCTCCGGCGTGGCAACAGCGCACCCAGGAACAGCATGAGAAAAGCCCGGCGATCAATGCTACCGAACCTTCCAAGCTCGTCGATGCAAGATTAAGGCTTTTTCAACAAGTCCCGGATTTCACCAAGGAGCGCTTCCGTCTTCGTGGGTTCGGCCGGGGCTTCTTCCTTCTTCTTTCGAAGAGTATTGACGATTTTGACGAGGATAAACACGCCAAGCATCAAGAAAAAGAAGGTGACAAAGGTGTTGAGCAAATTGCCATAGGCAATAACCGCCCCATCAGCCTTCGCTTCAGCGAGCGTTGGCAGCTTTCCGCCTGACGCCACCGCATTTTTCACAGTCTCGACTCCGTTCAGGGAAAGGGGCACATAGAGATTGGAAAAATCCACCTTGCCGATGCCCAATGACACAAAGGGCATAATGACGTCATCCACCATGGACTTGACGATTGGGCCAAACGCACCGCCGACGATTACACCGACAGCGAGGTCGAAAGCATTTCCCCGACTGATAAATTCCTTAAATTCTTTGATCACGCTCATGGCGGGCGTGTTTACCGGAGAAAATGCATTTTGCCAATTCCTTAAATTCTTTGATCACGCTCATGGCGAGCGCGTTCACCGGAGAAAATGCGTTTTGCCTAGTCCGATTCATCCTTCGAAGTTTGTGGAACGTCCTCGTCTTCGGAATTTGCTTTCGCTTTGCTCTTGTTGTTTTTGACCTGGCGCTTTTCTTCCTTGTAGATCTCGCGGAGAACTTTGCCTATCAACGGAGCTGCGTGGGAACCGCCATGAATGCTGTCGTCATTGGGACGGCCCTCATAAACGGCAGCGAAAGCATATTTCGGAGCGTCGGCAGGAGCGAATCCAGCGAACCAGGCCGCGGTACGCTGTTTCTTGGTCGGGCCCCACTGAGCCGTGCCGGTTTTGCCCGCGACCTGCACACCGCTGACCCGCGCCAAAGGAGCGGTTCCTGCACCGCTCGACACAACACTCACCATCGCCTTCCGCATGTTATTCATGACGTCAGGCCTAACCTCAAAAATGCTCTTCGCCCTGACGCCGTATGCCGTAACAACTTTGTTGTCGAGGGTCTGGACTTGCTGAACAAGACGCGGCTGAAAAACAGTGCCGCCGTTCGCCACACCAACCATGGCCTGCGCCATCTGGAGCGGACTGATCAAAATGTCTCCCTGGCCGATGGAAAGATTGGCAATATCGCCTTTTAACAACTTACGCTTGTGGACCTTAAGCATGTAATCGTCCGTCGGTATCCGGCCACTCGCCTCGCTGGAAAGTGGGACTCCAGTGCGTTTGCCAAGGCCCAGTTTAAAAGAATAGTCCAGCAACGTCGGCGAACCCATTTTCATGCCGACTTGATAAAACCAGGTGTTGCAACTCTGGGTGAGCGCTTCGACGAAATTGAGCGAACCGGCGCCGGATTTCTTCCAGTTACGCATAACGGTGTTACCTACGGTCAACGCAGGAGGACAGTTGAATTCATCGCCTGGGTCGATGACGCCGCTCTCAAGAGCTGCCAGCCCGACGAAGACTTTGAAGGTGGAACCTGGCGGATAGGCCGAGCGATAAGCACGTGGCAGGAGTGGGATTGCAGGATCGTCGTTGTATTTTTGGAAATCCTCAACCGAGATGGATGGAATGAATTTGTTGGGGTCGATGACCGGCCATGAAGCAAGAGCGAGAATATCGCCCGTTTGGACATCGATCATTACAATAGCGCCGCGTGGACAATGTTTCGCGAGAACCGTCTCACAAAGACGCTGGAGATTTTCGTCGATACTCGTGATGACGTTGTAGCCGGGTTCAGGTGGAACAATGATTTTTTCGGAAGTTTTCCGGCCGTCTTTATCGAAAGTAAGGCGCATCTGACCGGGGCGACCAGTCAATTGGTCATTGAAGGCTTGTTCGATGCCTTCACGCCCTTCGGTTTCGGGCCAGAGACGTTCATTGTTCTGCAGGACGCCCGTTTGCATTCGGCCCTGGCGTCCAGTGTAACCGATGACGTGCCCGGCGAGCTGCCCTTGCGGGTAGGTTCGCAAGTAAACGGGTGTCAACGTGAGGCCTTGCGGGAGGTTCTGCTGAAGTTTCGCCAGGTCTCCAGGTGACAGGTCACGAGCGAGTTCAAAAGGAATAACGCCCCGGTTGCGGTAATGCCTAATGGCTGCAGTGCTATCGATCGGAATCGCATAGCCAAGAACCGCCTTTGCTGCATCGGCCGTCTTTTGAGAAAATTCGACGATTTCGCTGTCGGTGAACCCGAGCGGCGTGGGAAAAACCAGCGAAAGATTGTAGCTCACACGGGTTTGTGCGAGCGGATTGCCATTGCGATCGGTGATCTGACCTCGTGGCCCCGGGATATCGAGAGTAACGGTTCCGGCTTGGGTGCGCGTTTCCCAAGTAGGCGCGATCGATGACGGATCGATCGGCGGGGGAGTGCTGGCGGGATTGAGTGCAGGAGCCGGAGCGGGCTCGGCGGCAGTTGGGGTCGTATTTGGATCCGCACCTTGCGACAACGCCGGGATTAACAGCGCAGCTATGCAGCCAAGAGTGGAAAGAAGGGGTCTCATCAAGTCGGGATGCAACTTCAGCACGGGCTACGGCATTCGGCCAGCACTATCGTTATCCCGCGCTCTTACGTCATTCGCGATCGCATTCCGCACTCATTCTCTTTTTCTGCCGTCTGGGAAAAGACGGAAGCAGACAAAACGGCCTTAGTAGGCTGCCTGAACGCCTTTGATATTCTTCTTTGCCATCCATGGCATGAGACCGCGGAGACGCTGGCCCGTCTTCTCGATGCTGTGCTTTTCGCCGGCTTTCAGTAGGGCGTTGTAATTCTTCAGGCCACCCTTGTACTCGGCAATCCATTCCTTGGTGAACTTGCCGGTTTGGATTTCCTTTAGGATTTTTTTCATCTCCGCCTTGGTTCTGGCGTTAATGACGCGGGGTCCGCGAGTGATATCGCCGTATTTGGCAGTTTCAGAAATGCTGAAACGCATGCCGGAAATACCACTGTCATACATCAGATCGCAAATCAGCTTCAGCTCGTGGAGGCACTCAAAATATGCCATCTCGGGCTGGTAGCCGGCTTCGACCAGTGTTTCGTAACCGGCCTGAACGAGAGCGGCGGCACCGCCGCACAGCACGGCTTGTTCCCCAAAAAGATCTGTCTCGGTTTCTTCTTTAAAGGTTGTCTGAATGACGCCCGCCCTCGTGGAGCCGATGCCAGCGGCCCATGCGAGCGCTGTCTTTTTGGCCTTCTTTGACTTGTCTTGCGCGACGGCAATCAGCGCGGGCATGCCTTTTCCTTCCACATAGAGGCGGCGAACCATGTGGCCGGGGCCCTTCGGAGCGACCATGATAACATCGATGTCGGGGTGCAGCTCGATAAGGCCGAAATGAACCGCAAGGCCATGGCTGAAAAGGAGGGTTTTGCCTTTGGCGAGGTGCGGCAGGATGTCGTTGTTATATACGTCCGCCTGCTTCATGTCCGGAACCGCGATCATGATGACATCCGCTTTCTGGACAGCTTCCGCAGTGGAAACAACTTCGAGCCCTTTTTCTTCCGCCACAGCCGCAGACTTGGAACCTGGATAGAGACCGACGATCACTTTGACGCCACTTTCGTGGAGGTTAAGAGCGTGGGCATGACCTTGTGAACCGAAGCCGATTACAGCAGCGGTTTTGGATTGGAGGAAGCTGAGGTCGGCGTCTTTATCGGTGTAAACTTTGGCGGGCATGGGTGTTGAAGGCAGAAGGTGGAGTTAACGAGGTAGAGCTGAGGATGATTTGAATTTATTCGACACGGGCGAGAGCGACTTTGCCAGTGCGGGTGACATCGCTTACCCCGAAACCTTCCATCAGTTTCATGAACTTGTTGATTTTGCTTTCGTTGCCGGTGACCTCAATGGCGACGTTGCGGAGCTGGACGTCGATGATCTTGGCTCGAAAAATGTCGCAGATTTGCATGACCTCAGATCGAGTCGTTGGGTCCACCGCGACGCGCAGCATGACGAGTTCGCGGTCCACATATTCGTCATCATGGAAATCCTGAATTTCGATAACGTCGACGAGTTTGTTAAGCTGCTTGGTAACCTGGTCGAGAGTGCTATCGTCGCCACGGACAACGATGGTCATGCGCGAAGTGTCGTTGGTCGAAGGGCCAACGTTAAGCGAATCGATGTTGAATCCGCGACCGCTGAACATGCCCGCGACCCTTGCAAGAACGCCGAATTTGTTTTCGACGAGGACCGAGATGGTATGGCGCATAAAGATTAGGTAAAGGGGAGCGAAGACTTTGAGGGGATCGTATCGCCTCGTCAAACGGAATTTCATAGGAAAGCAAATGCCGCTTGGTGACGTTGCAGGATGCAATGTTGTTACAAATCTGATGCTTTGCCCCGAGGCAGGTTGATGATTGACTTACACGCATGACACTTCAACTACCGCCCGGGGATTTTGCTGGTTACATTTTCGATTGCGATGGAACGATTGCCGATACGATGCCGCTGCACTATCTGGCGTGGCAACATGCACTGGGGCCGTACGCGAAGGATTTACCGGAAGAGCTTTTTTATCAGTGGGGAGGAACAAAGACAAACCGGATCGTGGAGTTGCTCAACGAATTGCACAGCCGCGACCTGAACGTGAATGAAGTCGTGCATCTGAAAGAAACTTGGTTCGTCGATCATCTGGGCGATGCACAGCCAATCAAGCCGGCAATCGAAATCGTCCGGGAACTGGCTGCGGAAAAGAAGCCGATTGCCCTGGCATCGGGCGGTTTCCGGCATGTGATCGATCGGATTCTGAAGGCGATTAAGATGGAAGGTGTTTTCTCGGTAATCGTAACAGCGGATGATGTGATTCATGGCAAACCGGACCCGGAGCCATTTTTGAAAGCAGCATCGCTACTCGGCGTGGACCCCTCGAAATGTCTGGTATTCGAAGACAGCCCAACCGGGATAAAAGCGGCCGTCGCCGCTGGCATGCAGTGGGTGGAAGTGACGCGCGATATGCGGTAAGCGCACCGCCGCCCTGGACACTCCTGAATAACCGTGCCAGCTTCGGCTTACTCGGACGGCTTTGGTTGACCGGCCGATTTGTCTTTTCTCCCCATGAAAAGCGCACCCGCCGAAGCAAACTCCGCTTCGCCTCGCCTTGAAGTGCGACGGCTGGGGATGACGTTTGGTTCGGTACAGGTGTTGCGCGACATCAATGTCACTGTTGCTCCTGGGGAAATCCATGCCGTTTGCGGCGAGAACGGCGCGGGAAAGTCGACGCTGATGAAAATCCTCAGCGGTATTCATCGCCCCACAACAGGCGAGGTTTTCTTTGAGGGAAAGCCCGCCCATTATCATTCAGTGTCGGACGCCGAAGCCGCGGGAATCATGATGATTCATCAGGAGTTCACGCTCGCCTCCTCCCTCACTGTCCAGCAAAACTTCTTTCTCGGACGCGAGTTACTCACCGGACCATTTTTCCGGGATCGGGAAATGGACGCAAAAACCAGGGATGCGCTCGCTCTCGTCGGCTGCTCCGTGACGCCTAATCGCCGTATCATTGATCTCAGCGTCTCGGAATGTCAGCTGGTCGAGATCGCAAAAATGCTCGCTCGCAACGCTTCCGTGCTTATCCTCGACGAGCCGACCGCTGTCCTTACCCGGCGCGAAGTTCGGTTGCTCCTCCAGCGCATACGAGAGCTCAGCGACCGCGGCGTTTCGATCCTCTATGTTTCCCATAAACTTGACGAAATTCTCGCGATTGCCCATCGCGTCACGATTCTCCGCGACGGCCGTCTTGTCCTTACGGAAAACGTCACTGCGCTAAGCGAGGCCAGGATCGTCCGTCACATGGTAGGTCGAGAAATCGACGAGCTATTTCGCCCCAAGGAAAAAGTTGCCGATTCGGACCAGCCGGCGCTCGAAGTAGAAAAATTCCGTGTCGAAAAATTTATCGACGACGCGTCCTTCTCGCTCCAGCGTGGCGAAATCCTTGGTTTCGCTGGTCTCATCGGCTCCGGCAGAACCGAGCTCTGGGAAGGTATCCTTGGTTTGCGTCCTGGCCACGGCACGATCCGCCGCAATGGCCGAACGATGCGGTTCAAAAACTACACGGACGCCCTTTTCAAGGGCCACGTCGCCTACCTCAGCGAAGATCGCAAAGGCAAAGGCATTTTATTGGATTTCAAGCTCCGCCCGAATGCGACCCTCGCCGCACTCCGGCGCATCTGCGGGTTCGTTCTTTCCGCCAAGAAGGAGGAAGCCGCCTGGCAGGCCATGATCAAAACCTACGACATCCACGCCGCTTCTTTCGATGTTCCCGCGCGCCTCCTCAGCGGCGGCAATCAGCAAAAACTGGCGCTCGGCAAACTACTCGCGACCAACCCTGAAGTCGTCGTCCTGGATGAACCCACCCGCGGCATCGACACCGGCGCCAAACAGCAGATCTACGCCCTCATCCATCAGCTCGCTGAAGCGGGTAAAGCCGTAGTCGTCATTTCGTCCGAGCTACCGGAAATCATTGGCCTTTGCCATCGCGTTGCCGTGCTGGCTAACAAACGCATCGCCGCGATCGCCGAAGGACCGGACATCAATGAGGAAACCATCATGCGTCATGCCACCGGTGTCGCCCGGGAGACCGCCGGGCTGGCTGCCTGACTCCTGAAACTGCGGTCCGTCCATGGCTGATACCGAAAAAATCCCCCCTCCACCTGAGGCAACGATTGCCGCCCCGAAAGTTGCAGAAGCAACAGTTCCATCCGCCGAAATCAGCCCTGGAAGAGGCCGCCAAATCGGTGGATTTCTCCTTCGGCTCGGTCCGGTCTGGGCGCTCGTCGCCCTGGCTATTTTAGGCACCGTTCTGAACGAAGACTTTCTCTCGCCAGCAAACGTGAGCAATGTCCTCACCCGTAGCGCCATCGTCGGTTTGGTCGCCATTGGCGCGACTTTCGTTCTCAGCGCAGGAATGATCGATCTCTCCGTTGGCTCGCTCGCTGCCCTCATTGCTGGAGCGATGATCTTGTCAATGAACGAATTCAGCTCTTCGATTTCGTCATTCCCTCTGCTGCTAACGGTTGGTGTGGCTATCGCCCTTGGCCTCGGCGCGTTGGGAGGAGCGCTCAACGGACTCATCATCACCCGAGGAAAAGTCGATTCCTTCATCGTCACGCTCGGTACCATGGGCATTTTCCGCTCCGTCATTACCTACGTCCAGGACGGTGGCGCCGCGACGCTCAAGTCCGGCCTGCGGGAACAAATGCGTCCGCTCTACTATGGCTCTTTTCTCGGCATCTCCGCTCCGGTGTGGACGCTCATCGTGCTGACACTGGTCGCCATCGTTGTCATGCATAAAACCCGACTGGGTCGTTACGCCCTCGCCATTGGCTCCAACCGCGAAGTCGCACGCTATTCGGGGATCAAGACGGACCGGGTGAGCTTGCTAGTGTTTATCCTTCAGGGCCTCTGCGTTGGACTGGCAACCATCATATATGTGCCCCGTCTGGGCGCTGCCTCGATCACCACCGGCGCAGGTTGGGAACTGGAAGCCATTACGGCCGTGGTTGTCGGCGGCACTGCCCTGCGCGGCGGTCACGCCTGCGTCTCCGGGACGGTTGCAGGCATCGTCATGCTCTCCCTGGTAGGGAATATCCTGAACCTCACGAGCAACCTCAGTAACCTCCTCAATGGCGCCATCCAGGGCGCCATCATCATCGCGGCTGTGCTGCTCCAGCGCCGCACCCGGACGTGACGCACATTCTCTCCCACAAGCATCCCCACAAGAACCTATGAAAAAACCCCTCCTGAAACTGGCGGCTTTTGCTGTCTTGTTCTCCCTCTGTTTTCTCCTCATCCCATCCGCTCTCGCTGAGGAACCCCTAAGAATCGGCGTCTCCATCCCTTCCGCAACACACGGCTGGACGGGTGGCGTCAATTATTCTGCTCGCGAAGCTAAAAAACGTATCGAAAGCGCTTATGGCGATAAAGTTAGAATCACCATTATCACCGCTAACAACGCCCAGGAACAAGCTAATGGACTGGAAGACCTCATGGCGGTCAACAAAATCAACGCGCTCGTCATCCTGCCTTTCGAATCCGCACCACTCACCGAGCCGGTCAAACGCGTCAAAGAAAAAGGCATCTTCATCACAGTCGTCGATCGCGGTTTGACTGAGCCCGGCATCGAGGACCTCTACGTCGCAGGCGACAATCCCGGCATGGGCGTTGAATCCGCCGATTACTTTCTCAGCGCCTTCAAAGGCAAAACGGCCAACATCGTCATCCTTCGCGGCATCCCAACCGTCATTGACACCGAGCGTTACGAATCTTTCCTGAAGAAGATCCAAAGCAGCGGGATCAAAGTCCTGGACTCGAAATTCGCCAACTGGAACCGCGACGATGGTTTCAAAGTCATGCAGGACTATCTTACCCGTTTTCCGAAAATTGATGCCGTATGGGCCCAGGACGACGACATTGCTCTCGGGGTGCTCGACGCCATTAAACAGGCAAAACGTGAAAAGGAAATGTTCGTGGTCGGCGGGGGCGGCATGAAAGAAATCATCAAACGAGTCATGGAGAAGGACCCAATCATTCCCGTGGACGTCCTCTATCCACCCTACATGATCGGCACCGCGATCGAGCTCACAGCCTTGAAAGCCGTCAGTCCCGTCCCAATCCGGGGTCGCTACATTCTTAAAGCGCCACTCGTCACTCCGGAGAACGCGAAGGAATATTACTTCCCCGATTCGCCATTCTAACTAATCCATTGCTGCCGTGCCGCTTGATCGACCGGAACCTTTCTTGAGCAAAAACGCGAGCGGGACGACGGCCAGCGACGCCGAGAAGACGTTCGCGAACACAACTCTCCATTTTTTGAAAAACCTGCCGATCACCCATCCAAAGGGCGATCGGCAGGGCGCCGTTTTTTAGTTGGATCTGCGAAACAGACCCCTTGCAAAGAGGTCCTATGCCGAATGCAACGCCCGCTTATCCACAGCAAGCGCCGCTTCTTTGATGCTCTCGCTCAGGGTGGGATGCGAATGGGTCGTTCGAGCGATGTCCTCAGCGCTCCCTCCGAATTCGAGGACGCTCACGATTTCCGCAAGTAATTCGGACGCGTTTGAGCCAATGATTTGCGCGCCGAGCAGCCGGTCGTTCTTGGCGTCAGCAATGATTTTTACATAGCCATCCGTGTGATCTGCGGCAATCGCTCGTCCGTTGGCCTTGAAATTGAATTTGCCAATCTTAACAGCGATGCCTTGTTCCTTGGCTGCAGCCTCACCCAGACCAACCGACGCAACTTCCGGCTCGGTATAAATGACTGCCGGAATGGCGTCGTAATTCACGTGGCCCGCTTTGCCGGCAATCCTCTCAACGACGGCAACTCCTTCATCTTCCGCTTTATGCGCAAGCATCGGACCGGAAATGATGTCGCCAATGGCATATAGCCCGGGAATATTTGTCACGTAATGCGCGTCCACTTCGACCTGACCGCGCTGGGTCAGTTTGAGACCAAGCGATTCATCGACTGCGCCGGCCAGATAAGGTTTGCGACCCACCGAAACGAGCACTTTGTCGGCTTCAATGGTGATTTCCTTGCCGTCCTTGGTTTTCGCCGTCGCAATGACAACGCCATTCTTTTTGGCAAGCGACTGCACGCCGGTATCGAGATGGAACGTAAAACCCTGTGCCGTAAGAGATCGCTGGAGAGCCGTAGAGACATCGGGATCCACACCAACGGCGATCCGAGGAAGAAATTCCACCACCGTGACCGTACTCCCCAACCGTGCCCAGACAGAACCCAATTCCAGCCCAATTGCACCGCCGCCGATGACAAGCAGCCGCTTCGGAACTTCTTTGAAGTCCAGGGCTTCCGTACTCGTGACCACCTGTTCTCCATCCAGTGGCAGGTTTGGCAATTCCGCCGGTACGCTGCCCGTCGCTAGAATGATGTGTTTCGATTCGATTTCCTCGGTTTTGCCGTCATTGAGGGTGACCGAAATCTTTCCCGGAGCCACAACTTTGCCGACGCCTTCGTAACGCGTAATGCCGCGTTTTTTTACGAGAAAGTCGACGCCGCCAACGAGTTGCTTCACTACCTCATCCTTGCGAGCGAGCATGGTCTCGAGGTCGAACGACAGTTTTCCGATGACGATGCCGTGTTTCGCCGCGCTCTTTTGCGCGAAATGGTATTGTTCAGTGGAATGCAATAGCGCCTTGCTGGGAATACAACCGATGTTCAAGCAAGTCCCACCGAGGGTTTTATTTTTTTCGATGAGGGCGGTCTTGAAACCAAGCTGCGCCGCGCGAAACGCAGCGACGTAGCCTCCAGGACCGGCGCCGATGACAGTGATATCAAATGTGGGCATGTGAGTTGGAAAGATGGCAGACGACAGGGGCCCACATCGTGACTCACGCCGCCCGGAGGGTCAAGGCAAGGCGTCTTTCAAAACAGTTGACGCTTTGAGATACTTTCCGACCTTTCACTAATGATTCGGCGCACGCGTCACTTATCTTCCCAATCCTCCATTGATTGGGATGCTTTATTCGAGCGCGCGGAAAGGATCGTGGACGAGACCATTGCATCGCTCCCCGACGATGTGAAAGCCGAAGCGGCTCAAGTGCCGTGCCTCTTCCGGCAGTGGGCCCGGGATATTTATGGCCGGCCAGCGCTCGGACTCTACACAGCTTTTCAACCCGATCGCATTTCGACGGAAGGCGGCCTGATTTTTCTCTTTGTCGGAGACCTCCAGTGGCATTGCGCCCAGGCTGGCTTGAATTTCGATGACCAGGTTCGAAAAACCTACCTGCACGAGCTCGGCCATCATCTTGGTTGGGACGAAGGTGACCTTCGGAAACGAGGACTGGCCTGAGAATCAGCCGTCGGAGGCTGCAAGAGACTCTCGATCCGACACTCGTCATCTGCGAAAGTTTTTTTCGGCCGGGAAGCTCAAAAATCGCCGTCGTTGAGCAGTTCCATTGTTTCATCGCCGAAACCCAGGGCATAAATGTGCTTACGGGACAAATATTTCACCAATGGCGGATCGATGGTCACGCTCGCCAGCATCGGCAGAATTTTGCGACCAGCATACTCTGGAAAAAATTCCGGAAGCTCCCGGATTTTTTCCAGAAAGGCATCTGCCTTTTCCACAGTCGGAGTGGATTTTGCCTCGCCAACAAGCAAGTGACGTGCGCCAACCACGAGCAAGTCCAGCTCGATACGGCGGGAAGGGTCGGCTGGGTGCTTGCGTTTGACACGGATGGTCAGCGTCTCGACGGCGTCGCCGGCAAAGAGCTTTAACGCGATACGCTCGGCATTGGGATACACCATGTCTTCGATGAAACGACCAACGCGATCGGAGATTTCCGCCAGTCTGCGATTGAAAGCCTTGTTTTCCTCTTTGCGTTCTTTCTCCGCCTTGTCCGCACGAACTTCCCAGTCCACGCGGTCCTTCTCCGTGCGAGCTTGCCAGTCCGCACGGTCTTTATCTGCGCGAGCCTCCCAGTCCGCACGGTCGTTATCCGCGCGAGTCTGCCAGTCCTGGCGATCCTTCTCCGTCTGCTGGCGGGCACTTTCCCCTTGGGACTCCCAGTCCGCACGGTCGTTGTCCGCACGAATCTGCCAATCCTGGCGATCTTTGTCCGCGCGAGTCTGCCAGTCCTGGCGATCTTCGTCGGCGCGGGCCTGCCAATCCTGGCGATCTTTTTCAGCCTGCTGAAAAAGTTTCTCGAAGCGTTGGTTCGTCTCTTTCCAGCGGCGATCGGATTCCTGTCGCATGCCCAGTAGTTCGCGGTCTGTGCGTGCCGCGCTGGCGCGAATTTCCGCAACATCTTCATGAATGGCGGCAATAGCCATGGAGGTTTGGTCTACAAACCTGATCATCGCTTCTTCCAGACGGTCAACGCGTTCATCGACAGCAGCCATGCGGAGATGCTACTTCAGAGCACGACATCCTAAAAGAGGAAACACATTCACCGCAAAGTCATCGAAGTGGCAGCAAAGCGTTCGCATCGCTGTGAAGTGACGACACTTTGCAACGTTTATCGTCCCACGTTTTCGCAATCTCCAGCGAAATCACCTCCAGGCTAGCTTTGGGAAGTCTCTGCTTTTTGATCCGCACCGTTTCGGCTTTGGCATTCGCGTTGACAAATTGTGATTTCCGCCACGGACAACCAAGTTTCTGGACCACCACGAGCTTGATCGCTTCCCGGCTCTTTACCACTGTCTTCGGCACGATATTTGGCGGTGATCTGCTTGAGAGGCTCTTCAAGCCGCGGCAGGCTCTTATCGCAAACCTATTCCGCCGGTTTCGAGATTGACCTCAAAGCACGCCAGCGACTACATACGCTGGTTTGAAAACGGCTCTGATTAATGGAATCAGCGGACAAGATGGCGCTTACCGGGCACGGCTCGGGCACCAGCAAGCTGCTCCGACGTCGTGAAGCTGGTAATTTTCAAGGTTAATCAACTGGGCGATAACGTCGTTTTTCTTCCCGTTGTCCAGGAGCTTCGCAAACGATTTCCGGATTGGGAGATAATCGTTGCTACCAGCCCGGCGGCTGCCGATCTATACCGCGGATGGATTCAAGACGACCGGCTACTTGTCCATCCGACCAGCGAGTTCAACAGGTCATGGAAAAAACCAACCAAATTTCTCGCGTTGGCGACTGAAGTCCGAAAATTCAAACCTGACGCGTGTCTCATCCCGCAAGACCAGGCGAACGCAGCTTACGGCCTCGCACTGCTTTCCGGAGCACGAGTCCGGGTCGGCGCCAAACTGCCGTTCATCAAATTGTCCTTCGCGTTGACACATTGTGCTCAACTTGTTCCCGATACCAAAGTCCCCTTGCAAAACTGGTCGATGGTCAAAGGCCTCTTGGAAGAATTGGCGCCAAACGCATCCTGGCCAGCAGTTCCGCCTCCACCCGATTTAAGTCGTCTTCTTTCCAGCGATAACGATACCGAAAAGTGTGTTGTGATTCATCCAGGTGCGAGCCGCCCTTATCAACGATGGCCGGTTGATCGCATGGCAGCGCTGGCATCGAGGCTCCTCGATAGCGGCGTTGGCGTCATCTGGATCGACCAGCCCCAGGCTCCGGCGCCCTCGCCTCAAAGAAATCTGGTCGTTCGCAAGACCCCGAACCTGTCGAGCCTGGTCTCGACGATCAATTCCGCGTGCCTGTTCGTTGGCAACAACTCAGGTCCCATGCACATCGCCACCGCACTGGGCGTGCCGTCCGTGATTCCGTGCGGTCCCAGCCATATCAATTGGGATCCTTACTGGCATGGAGATCGAATCCGTCTTTTGCGGCACCCGTCGCTGCCATGCTTGCCATGCGACACGTTGTTCCTGGCCCGGAACGTCTGCACCAACGCAACCGAGCCGATGGCATGCATGAACTACTGGACCGTAGATCGCGTTTTTGAAGAGGTTCAGGCGTGGAAAAAAAAATGGGAGTCGTCGGATACCAGAACTCCGTTGTGAGTTTCAGACGCATCGAACGAGAACAAGCTGTTGCTTCCCGGCAATTCACCTTCCGATTTACCATTTTCGACGCGCCAAACTGCATTTGACCACTCAGGGCCGAACCGCGATATTGCGCGCCTTTCGCATGGCAAATTCCCGCACCCGCAACTTCTGTATCATCGCGCACATCGATCACGGGAAAACGACGCTCTCGGATCGTCTTCTCGAATTCACCGGCACGATTCAGAAACGCGAAGCGCAGGATCAGCTTCTCGACGCGATGGACCTCGAGCGCGAACGCGGCATCACGATCAAGTCCCACCCGATTGCGATGCGTTACACAGCAAAGGACGGCCAGGAATACAAATTGAATCTCATGGACACGCCGGGCCACGTGGATTTCGCCTACGAAGTCTCGCGCTCGCTGGCCGCGTGCGAAGGTGCACTCCTCATCGTTGATGCCGCGCAGGGCGTTGAAGCGCAAACAGTTGCGAACGTTCACCTCGCTCTTAAACAAGGCCTCACGCTCATTCCGGTCATCAACAAAATCGACCTTCCAAACGCCGATTTGCCTACCGTAAAGCGGCAGCTTGAGGAAATTCTCGCGATACCCAGCGAAGAAGCGATTCCCGCGAGCGCCAAGGCTGGCATCGGCATCGAAGAAATTTTGGAAGCCGTTATCGAGCGGATCCCGCCTCCTTCGGACACGTTGGACGAAAAACTCCGCGCACTCGTTTTTGATTCTACCTTCGATACTTACCGCGGCGTGGTCGTTTATGTCCGCGTCGTCGACGGGTCCATCAAGGCTGGTGATCCGATTCGGACGATGGCCACGAACAAAAGTTACGACGTCAAGGAAGTCGGCATTTTTCGTCCGAGCCAGCCGAAAATGGTGGCTCAGGACATACTCGAAGCAGGCGACGTCGGGTACGTGATTGCCAACGTCAAATCGACTTCGGAAGTGAAGGTCGGTGACACACTGACGAGCGGACGCACACCCGCAGAGGCGCCGCTGGCTGGTTTTCAGGAAATTCATCCGATGGTTTTTTCGGGCATTTACCCGATCAACACCGCGGATTTCGAGCACTTGAAAACGGCGATGGGCAAATTGCAGCTCAACGATTCGGCATTTCACTACATGCCGGAATCATCGGTAGCCCTTGGGTTCGGGTTCCGCTGCGGATTCCTCGGTTTGCTCCACATGGAAATCATCCAGGAACGGCTCCGGCGCGAATACGACATGGACATCATCGCCACGTACCCGTCGGTTGTTTACCAAGTGGAAAAAACGAACGGTGAAGTCATCGAGGTGGATAACCCAGAGCATTTACCTGATTTCAGCCTCATCAAGGAAATACGCGAACCGCTCGTGAAAGCCTTCATCATGGTGCCAAACGATTACATTTCGCCCTTGATGCAGCTCATTTTGGAGAAACGCGGAGAATTGAAGCACACCGAATCACTCGATACCCGGCGCGTGATGCTTGCCTGCGAACTGCCGCTCAATGAGATTCTGGTGGACTTCAACGACAAGATTAAATCCATCACCAGGGGCTACGGCTCGATGGACTATGAGCACGGAGGTTATCGGGCGGACAAACTGGTAAAGTTGGACATGCTGGTCAACGGCGAACCTGTGGATGCATTTTCCAGCATCGTGCATCGCGACAAGGCCGAGGCACGCGGTCGGGCTTTGGCGGCAAAATTGAAGGAAGTGATCCCAACGCAGCTATATCAGGTGGCGATCCAGGCAGCGATAGGTGGTAAAATCGTTGCCCGCGAAAACGTGAGCGCGCAACGCAAGAACGTGACGGCAAAATGTTACGGCGGCGACATCACGCGAAAACGGAAGCTTTTGGAGAAGCAGAAGGAAGGTAAAAAGCGGATGAAGGCTATTGGGAAGGTCAACATTCCACAGGAGGCTTTCATCGAGGTTCTGAAGTCGAATTAAGAACTCATACCTTACTCCTACGCATTCCTACGCATCGTCGTAATCATTCCTGCCTCGCCTCATTCAAGAGAGCAGAGAGTCAGAGCAATAGAGGCTGGAAGATTAAGATTACGAGCAGAGTAAGAGCATGATTATCCAGCATTTATGACCCTTTTTGCCCCGAAATACGCAAAGGAAGCCTATCACATCGCGAAAAACGTTCAGCGCCTTCTGCGCTACAAACGCGACATCCTGAATAACGGGGATTTCGAACGGCTTTCCGCGAAAAATGACGACCTTTTCGCCGCTGCAAAAGCCTCCAACAAGCCTGCTATCGAAGCACTCACAAAGGAACTGGATGTTGAGATCGGAAAAGTCGCGCCGATGCCCAACCACCATTCGTGGCGGGAGAACTGCGAGACAATCCTCGTCGCCATTGTAATTGCCCTCGGTATCCGCGCTTATTTCCTGCAGCCGTTCAAAATTCCCACCGGTTCGATGCAACCGACCTTAAATGGAGTCATCGCCAAACGGCAGGACACACCACCTCCGAATGCCGTCCAACGCGCATGGGAAAAAGTCTGGAACGGCCGCACATATGTGAACCTCGTCTCGCCCGTAGACGACGAGGTGCTTCAATTGATCAACCGCCCTTTCCTGTGGTTCTCGCAGTCTACTCAGATCGTCATGGCCAGCGGGAGCACCTACAAAATTCCCTGCTCACCTCAGGATACCGAAATCCAGCTCGGCATCAGACCTGGCACGACCGTCAAGACGGGCGAAACGCTGCTCCGGGCCAACATCACGACCGGTGATCAGGTCTTTGTAGATAAGTTCACGTACCATTTCCGCGCTCCACAACGGGCTGATGTTTTCGTTTTTACGACAACCAACATTGAAGCACTGCAACGCTATACCGGAGCATCCCAGACTCAGTTTTATATCAAACGTCTCGCCGCTCTCCCGGGCGACAATGCGCGTATTGATGAGCCAAACCTCTTTTTGAATGGCGAACTGGCAACGCAATGGCCGTTCCAACGCGTCATGAGCCTGCAAAACGGCTACCAGGGATACATGAACATCGAGAGCGCTCCATTGTTGTCCAAACCGGACCAAAGCTTCGACATACCCGCCGGGGGATACCTGGCGTTGGGCGACAACAGCAGGAACAGCCTCGACAGTCGCTACTGGGGACCTGTGCCCGAGCCCAACATCGTGGGTCGGGGATGGCTCGTTTACTGGCCCTTTGGCCAGCACTTTGGATTCGTAAAGTAGATTCCAGGCCTTTACTAAATCAAGATGGGGATTCCCCCTCTACTTGATTGCTGCGGCCATGATTTTGAACGTGTCGGTGTTGTCCAGGAAGCCGGCCACCTTTTCGCTCCCGGGTCCTTCACCCAGCATCCAGACGTCTCCTCCGGAGTGAAATGCGGAACCTGTTTTCAGCAGTGCCGGCTGCCTCGCGGATGCTGCCAGCGGATCGGCATTTGCAGCAACCGGCGCTGGATTGACCGACGGATCGGGGCCGCCCGGTCCCGTTGCCCATGTGAGAATGGGGATTTTTGTGATCGGGCTCGGTTTCAGCAGTTGGTCGCCTTTTGCCGAAATTGGCTGACCAGGGCTGATCGCCAGTCCGCCCGTTTCATGGTCTGTCGTCGCAAGGAGCAGGACGTCCGGTCCAATATGCCGACGCAAAAACTCCAGGGTCCGGTCGAAAACCAGCACTTCCTCCATGGCGCGTCTCGCCTGATTCTGATGTGCCGCCTTGTCCGGAAGGCCAGCCTCAATGATGAACACATACGGTTTTCCGGCATTTTGCAGCAACGCAAGCCCTTCGCGCACCAGGTCTTCCAACGCAGGTTTGCGCGGACCGTCGGCAATGTAAGGAAAGACGTCTGGGTGGAAAACGCCGAGAATCGGCTCACTCAAATCCTTCGATTTGTCAGCAATGAACTTGTCCCAGGAATTGTAATAACGGATGCGCGACGCGGCCAAAAGCTGCTTTGTTTCTTCGAAAACCGGCGCGAATTTCGCCTCTTTCTCGTCCTTCGAAAACTCGCCTTCGAAATACTGGAAACCACCGCCAAACAGAAAATCCGCGCTTTTTCCAAGCGCCCGGACTTCTTTATTCGCAATGATGTATTCCTCGCGTCGATTCGGATGCTCGATCACAAACGAACTCGGTGTTGCGCCCGTAACTGAATCGTCGCTGATGACGCCCGTGTTCCAGCCAGCTTTTTTCGCCAGTTCGAGAATGCTCGGCTGCGACGGTTGTCCTGGCGCGGAGGCCCCGACGACGGCGTTGAGCGCCTTGAATCCCCGCGCCATTGCAGTGGCTCCCGCACCGGAATCCGTGATCATTCCATCCGCGGAAACCGTCCGGACAAACGCCGTGTGCGGCATTGTTTCGAAGCTCAACCGCGAATTCGCGCCGTTCTTGTAAATCCGCGTCGCGGTGATGAGCTCCATCGACGTTCCGTCGGCAATAACCAGCACAACGCCTTTCGGTTGCCCTGCAAGACCAACAGCATCGACCAAGCCGCAGTTCAATAAGGCGATAACAGCGACAACTGCTCGAAGTCTCTGTTTCATCGTCAACTGATCAGGCTTTCCGGATTCAGCCCCACGAGGGATGGCTCGACAAAAAGGCCGTCCTTCCGGATCAATTTCCCGTCAAACCACACTTCCCCGCCCCCGTAATCCGCTCGCTGAATGCTCACCAAGTCCCAGTGAACCTGAGAACGGTTGCCGTTGTCCGCCTGCTCATAAGCCTGCCCAGGCGTGAAATGGAACGATCCGCTGATTTTCTCGTCGAACAAAATGTCACGCATCGGCTGCAAAATGTGCGGATTGAACCCAAGCGAAAATTCCCCGATGTAACGGGCGCCTTCGTCGGAATCCAGGATGGCATTGATCTTCTCCGGATTGTTTCCCGTGGCTTCGATCACTTTCCCTTTTGAAAAACGAAGCGTGATGTCGTCGAAACCGCCACCCTGATAAATCGTTGGCGCGTTGAAATGCACGTAACCCTCCACCGAATCCCGCACCGGACATGAAAAGACCTCGCCGTCGGGGATGTTGTGGGATCCGCCGCAAATGATTCCGCCGATGCCCTTAATGCTGAAACGCAAATCCGTTTTCGGCCCTTTGATGTGGACGGCGTCCGTAACGTTCATCAGCTTTTTGAGCGCCTCCATTCCCGGCTCCATCTTCGCGTAATCGAGTGTGCATACCGTGAAGAAAAAATCTTCGAACGCCTCGGTGCTCATCCCGGCTTGTTGAGCCATCGATGGCGTGGGCCAGCGGAGCACACACCATTTCGTCTTTTTCACGCGGTGATCGAGCACAGGTTTGAGGCTCTTCATGGCCAGTTTCATGCGATCCGTGGGAACGTCCGAAAGTTCAGTAATATTGTTGCTACCCCGCAATGCGATGTAGGCGTCCATTCGTGTCATCCGGGCGAGCTCGATTTCGGAAAGCAAATCATATTGCGCTTCCGTCGCCTCCCGCATGAGCTCGCGCGTAACCACTGCCCGATTGATCTGCACGAACGGCAACGCGCCTCTTGACCGCGCAGCACGGATAAGCGCAACAACCATTTCCTCCGGGATATCGGATGCGTCGATGAGCACCTTTTCGCCGGGCTGCAGTTTGGTTGAATACGTCACCAGCAGCGCGGCGAGTTTCGAAAAGCGAGAATCGGTCATGATTGAAATAAGAAGATGGAAACCTCAAAACTCGCAAGCGTACAAACATCACATGACCTTCGATCTGTCTCTCGCTCCCGCAAACATCCAGGTCAGACAGGTTCATATTGGCTCTTGAGTGCGGTGTGCTCTTAATATAACTCCGTGATCGACTCTCTCGGTATCATTGCAGGCAACGGCGTT
The DNA here is from genome assembly GCA_036524675.1 of Chthoniobacterales bacterium. Classification (GTDB taxonomy): domain Bacteria; phylum Verrucomicrobiota; class Verrucomicrobiia; order Chthoniobacterales; family DASVRZ01; genus DATDAW01. The sequence goes on from DATDBU010000089.1 coordinate 30,825, forward strand.
TATCCCCTCGAACTCGCGCGCAATGCCCGGGCGGCGGGTGTTACACGGGTGCACGTGGCGGCCTTCGAAAACGAAACCCGGCCGGATTTGGCCGCGCTTGTGGATTCCATCACCTGGCTGCGCGTGGGACAATTGGGAAAATTAATCGCATTTTTCAAAAAGGCGGGTGTCAAAGAAGCAATCATGGCCGGCCAGATCGCGCCGAAGAACTTGTTCGACCTGCGTCCGGATTTCCGGACATTGCTGCTCCTGGGACGAATCAAGGAGCGCAATGCGGAGAGTCTGTTCGGCGGAATCGCCGATGAACTCGCGAAGGACGGCATCACGCTGCTACCTGCAACGACTTTCCTGGAAAAAGATCTCGCCCCGGCGGGCCATATCGGCGGGCCTACGTTGAAAAAACGCGTCGTGGAGGACTTGGAATACGGTTATCGAATCGCGAAAGAAACGAGCCGGCTCGACATCGGACAAACGGTCGTCATTCGCAACGGGACAGTGCTAGCCGTCGAAGCCTTTGAAGGCACGAACGAAACGATTCTTCGAGGCGGCAAGCTCGGCCGCGGCGCTGCGGTCATGGTTAAAGTCTCCAAGCCGAAGCAGGATTTTCGTTTCGACGTGCCCGTCATCGGTCGCCAGACGCTCGAAACTGCCACCGAAGCCGGCCTGCTCGCGATCGGCATTGAGGCAGGCAAGACGCTGCTCTTGGAAAGAGAAAAAGTCATCGCCGAAGCCAGCACTCGTAAAATTTCCATCCACGGCATCGGCTAACGCTGGGCACCTCATTCGTGCTGGGAGTCCCTCCATCCGCGGAAAGCGCCATCGACAGGTCATCAACGGCTTTGAACCTTGAAATTAGCTGAAAGCCGTTACTTAGCCTTGCCCCATTAGTCCCCCCCTGCTTGGATACGGTCACCCTCTTATGCTTTCCGCCCGCCCCACAGTTATCATCGAAAATATTTCCCCGCTCCTCGACGGCGGGCGTTATCCCCTCAAATGCGTCGCAGGCGACGACATCACCTTCTCCGCAGATATTTTCCGTGACGGGCACGACATCGTCACTGCCGTTTTGAAGTGGCGCAAGGTCGGCTCTCGGAAATGGGCTGAGACACCCATGACTCCGCTTGTTAACGACCGGTGGGAGGGCACGTGTTCCTTCGTTGAAAATGCCGACTACGAAGTCACTATCGAAGCGTGGACCGACCATTTTCACTCCTGGCAGCACGAATTTGAGACCAAGTTTAAGGCGGACGTTTCGCCGCTGACTAGTGAAACACTGGAAGGCGCTGCAATCGTAGAGGCAGCCGGAAAACGCGCCCGACATCCGGGCGACAAAAAACTCCTCAAACATTACGCCCAGCAAATTCGGGACAGCGATCCAGAAGGCGTTTTCACCACCATCTTCGAAGCCGAGCTGGTAGCGTTGATGCACTACTACCAGGACCGGTCACTAGCCACCGAAGCGACGCCCTATCTCGGCGTTACGGTCGATCGTAAAGAAGCGGTTTTCGCAGCGTGGTATGAGTTTTTCCCTCGGAGCGCCGAGGGTCGCGGTGACAAAGGCTCGACCTTTCGCGATTGCCTTTCTCGCGTGGACGACGCGAAAGCAATGGGGTTCGATGTCATTTATTTTCCGCCGATACACCCCATCGGTGTCTCGAACCGGAAAGGCAGAAACAACTCCACAACCTGTCAGCCTGGCGAACCAGGTGTCCCGTACGCAATCGGCAATCGGCATCAGGGCTGCCCGAACGGTGGCGGCCATAAAGACGTTGCGCCGGAGCTTGGCACACTTGAAGACTTCGCGTGGCTTACTAATGAGATCCACGCCCGCGGCATGGAAATCGCCATCGACTTCGCTATTAATTGCTCCCCGGACCATCCGTATGTCGCTGACCACCCGGACTGGTTTTTCAAGCGCCCCGACGGCACGATCAAATACGCCGAGAACCCTCCGAAGAAATATCAGGATGTCTATCCGCTCAACTTTCATTGCGACGACTGGAGATCGCTCTGGCAGGAAATGCGGGACATCATCCTCTTCTGGTGCGAGCAAAGGGTGCGCATTTTCCGGGTAGACAATCCGCACACCAAACCCGTCTTTTTCTGGGAATACCTGATCCGGGAAGTACGCAATCAATATCCCGACGCCATCTTTCTGAGCGAGGCGTTCACCAAGCCAAAAATGATGAAAGCCCTTGCCAAGGCCGGATTCACGCAGAGCTATACGTATTTCACCTGGCGCGTCTCCAAGTGGGAACTCACCGAGTATTTCAAAGAGCTCACGAAAACTGACATGCGGCATTGTTTCCGGGCTAATCTTTGGCCAAATACGCCAGATATTTTGCCTTTCCATCTGCAACAAGGCGGGCGCGCGATTTTCAAAATTCGCGCCGTGCTCGCCACAACGCTATCGCCCGTCTATGGCATCTACAGCGGATTCGAGCTCTGCGAAAACGCCGCCATTCCCGGGCGAGAGGAATATATCGAATCCGAAAAATACCAATGGAAAGAGCGGGATTGGAACAAGCCGGGGAATATCAAGGACCTGATTACACGCCTTAACACCATCCGTAAATCCAACCGCGCGTTGCAGATATACGATAACTTGGAGTTTGTCACCGTCGACAACGATCAACTCATCGCCTACGCGAAGACAACAGCCGCCGGAGACAACTCAATCCTGGTCATCGTCAATCTCGACCCCTATTTGTCGCAACTCGGTTTCGTCGATGTGCCGTTGGACCAATTTGGCATTGGACCCGAAGAACCATTCCTGGCCGAAGATCTGCTCACTGGCGAACGCTACCTCTGGAAGGGGCGGCGCCAGTTCGTAAAACTCGATCCCGACTCCAAGCCGGCACACGTCCTGCGCCTCCGTAAGAGGCTCGGCGCTGGATCTGACTTCGATGCTTTCGTATAGACGGATGGAGTTGCCTCAGCCGCCTCGGCGAATCAAAGTTGCTGTTCCTTAAACTTGCGATTCGTATGCCTCAGGAAAAATGGACTGCTGTTGACGAGTACATCACCGATCTATTGATTCCGCCAGATGCGGCACTGCATTCGGCTCTCATGGCGAGCGCTGCGGCAGGTCTTCCTGCAATCAACGTCGCTCCCAACCAAGGCAAACTCCTGTCGTTGCTCGTGCAAATTCAGGGTGCGCGCAACATCCTGGAAATCGGCACGTTGGGCGGATACAGCACGATCTGGCTCGCGCGGGCTATGCCTTCGGGGGGACACTTGGTCACGCTCGAAGCCGATCCCACATGTGCAGCCACTGCACGCGCAAACATTGCCAACGCTGGACTAGCAGACATCGTCGAATTGCGCCTCGGGCCCGCTCTCGAAACCCTCCCGAAATTGGCTGGCGAAGGCCTTGGACCGTTTGACTTGATTTTCATCGACGCCGACAAAGCCAACTACCCCGGCTATCTAGAGTGGGCGCTCAAGCTTTCCCATCCGGGCACGCTCATCATTGGCGACAACGTCGTTCGCAACGGTGCCGTCATTGAACCCAGCAATCCGGATGAAAACGTCCAGGGCGTGCGGCGCTTCAACGAAATGCTTGCTGCCGAGCCTCGCGTGAGCGCCACCGCCATCCAGACAGTCGGGTTGAAAGGATACGATGGCTTTGTAATCGCACGGGTTATCTCATGAAAACACGACTTCTTTTTGCCTGGCTTTGTTGCTTCTGCGTCCTCTTGTCAGGGTGCAAGCGCACTCCTGAAGATGCGAAAAACGACCTTAAAAAACTCAACTACGCTTTCACCACGGAGGATTTCGTCAGGGCTGCAGCTACGCCGGACGAAAAGGCCATCAAACTCTTCCTCGAAGCCGGCATTGACGTTAACGCAAAGACTTCCGATGGCTGGACAGCTTTTCTGAAAGCCGTTTATCTGGGCAAAAAGGCAGCTGTCGAGCTCCTGGCAGATCAATCCAGCGAAGATCTCAATCGAGCTTTGCTCCTTGCCAGTCTCCAGGGCAACCCAGACATCGCTCGTGTCCTGCTCGAACATGGCGCCGAAGTCGATACGAAGAGCGATGACGGCACAACAGCACTCATAGTCGCCGCGCGGGCAGGAAATATCCCGCTGGTCAAACTCCTCCTTGAAGCAGGAGCAGACAAATCGCTCACTGACAACCACGGTGCCACCGCAGCAGATCAGGCTTTCGCCAAAGGTTTCAACGAGGCTGCCTCGCTTGTATCAGACGCCAGCGTTGCTGCCGCAACCAGCTCTCCCGGAACGCATTCCACACCTGGATCATCGCCGATTTCACCGGATTCTGTCGCTCAGCAGATCGTCAAAGGCAATTCTTCGGATTCCTTCACCGGACAGGCTGTACCGGAAGAAGCCTGGTGGAGAAAGTATGGTCTCAACCCCAATATGCCCGGTGTCATTTCCCAGGATGCGGACGGCGATCGTTTTACCAATGGCGAAGAATTTCTTTCCGATACCAGCCCGATCGATCCGGCATCTTATCCGGCTTATGCCACAAAGTTGAAATGGATTGCATTTCACAGCGAGAAAGCGCCATTGACGCTCGTTTCGGTCAACGACTCCGGGGCGACTCTGAGAAATGCCGCAGGCGTAACGATAACTGTTTCAAAAGGCGCAGACGCAGGTGAAAGCTGGAAAGTCGCGTCCATTCGAAAAGCTGAAGGCCAAGACAAGGACGGCCAACCCTACGATGCATCAGTGGTTAATCTGGAGAATGCTGAAGGCAGAAAGCTCCGGCTGGTTCCCGGGGTCGATGCTCAATCGGCGACCTCTTACGCCACCGTAGCTCTCCCGTTTTCAGACGAAGAATTCCAGCTTCACCGCGGGCAAAACTTCGTCCTGCCAGGCGACAAGGGCCGGCGATACTCCGTATTGGATCTCCGCGAGACACAGGTAATTATCAAAGAAACAAACTCCGGCGAGACTTTTACGGTAGGCAAAGCGAACGAATAAACTTGTCACGCGGCGTAGCGGAGCAAACGAGAATTGCACGCAAATCGGGATTCCAAGAACTTTTCCTTACGCGTGCGCCGTACCTCTGTGTAACGATGTCTGCTTCGTCTGTTCTTACTGGTATCGATATTTTTCGTCCGCTGGATCTCGCTGAAATTTTTCGCCGCTCCGCTCCGGTTCATATCGACATCGGCGCAGGAGCGGGCAGCTTTATCGTCGAACAGGCGCGTCGCCATCCGGAAGCGGATTTCCTGGCTGTCGAGCGCTTGCTTGGACGGGTTCGGTCCACGGAGAACAAAGCAAAACGCCTGGCTTTGAGCAATTTACGCATCCTCCGACTGGATGGATCCTGGGTCGTGAAACACATGCTCCCAGACGACTCTGTCACCTGTTTTTACCTCAGTTTTCCCGATCCATGGCCAAAACGGCGGCACCACACTCATCGCATCGTCAATTCCGAGTTTGTTACTGCCATCTGCCGCGCGCTCATTACAGGCGGAGAATGGAGGATTGTCACCGACCACGAAGACTATTTTCGCGCCATGATCGCTGAGGCTTCGAAAGTTCTTACAAGAACCACATGGCCCGAAGAACTTGAACCGCCAAAAACGGACTTCGAAAAACATTTCCTGGAGAAAGAACACCCAATTCACCGGGCGCGGTTCGTGAAGGCTTAAAAATAAAACGGGAACCCCATCTCCTGGAACGCTTTCTTTTCCTCGCCCAAATACTTGTCGCCCAGCACATTAAATCCATTCTTTGCTTTGAAATCCGCCAGAAAAGCATTCACCTCCTGCCGCAACTCATCGTTGCCTTTTCGAACACCGATCCCCCAACCTTCCTTTTGGAACGGTTGCAGGATTGCGTGCGTCGTCTTCGGATTCTGCCGGTAATATTTGAAAACTGACATCTCGTCGTAAATGAACGCATCCGCCTTGCCTTGAATGACTTCCACGACAGCTCCGCTGCTGCTGTCAAAGGTCAGGATCTGCGCCTGCTTGAAATGGTCTGTCGCATAAATGTGCCCGGTCGTCCCCTTCTTTACCGCAACCTTCCGTCCCGGTTGATCAAGGTCGCTCACATTCCGAATTCCAGTTGCTGCTCCGGCCAGAATGGAAATACCGGTATTCAAATAGGGTTCGGAAAAATCGATCGATTTTCCCCGCTCCACCGTGATCGTCATCGAAGAAATCGCCAGGTCGATCTTTCCGGTTTTCAATGATGGGATCAGGGCATCAAACGGCATGTCTTCAATCCGAATTTCCCGCTGGACAAATTTTCCAAGCGCTTCTGCCATTTCCACGCTGATTCCTGTCGGTTTCCCCGACGGATCTTTCATTTCAAAAGGGGGAAAATTCAGTTCCATGCCGACAACCAGCGGCCTGCTCCTGTCGTCAGACTTTTTCGAGCAGGAAATTCCTGAGAAGACGGCTCCGAAAAAGAGAAGGACGGCTAAAAGCTTGTGCATCTACCCAGAGAAAACCGGTTAACGAATGAAGTAACTCAAATTTTCGAGTTCCAACGCCAAATCGACGTTGTTCACGAAAACTCGCGACGGCACCTGCAGCACAGTAGGGCAAAAATTGAGTATCGCCTGAATGCCGCCCTCGACCAATTCATTGCAAACTTCCTGTGCAACGACTACCGGCACCGCAAGAATCGCCATTTTGATCGCCCGTTTCCGGATCCACTCTTTCATTCCCGATATGGATCGAACTTTCGGCTTGGCACCCGCACCGAGGCAATTGACAGGGTCAATGTCGAACGCGGCAACAATCTCGAACCCTTCCTTCGCGAGTCCGTCATAACGCAGCAGAGCCGAACCGAGATACCCAACTCCCACCAGTGCAACGGGTTGCAACGCTGTGGCGCCGAGCGCCGTTTTTAGGATATCGCACAACTGCGCCACATTGTATCCGAGTCCGCGCGTACCGAACTGGCCGAAGTACGTGAGATCTTTGCGTAATTGTGTCGGCTTGACGCCAGAAGCTTTGGCAAGCGTCGCCGAAGAAACCGTTTCAACGCGGTTTTGGCGCAGACGCTGCAAATTCCGAAAATACAAGGACAACCGATAAATGGCCTTGCGAGGAATCTCCAGTTTTGACATTGCCGAGGCGTGGTCGGGGATTGTTGACCAGCGATGAGCCAACGGCAAGTCAAACGTGAACGAAACAGAGGTTTTCAGGTTTCACGTTTCCGTGTTCAGTTGGCGGCTGCACCGCTGAG
>DATDBU010000090.1:0-3677 GCA_036524675.1 Chthoniobacterales bacterium
CGCGATTTCATTGATCTCTGCCACGCTGGACGCCCAAAAGGCGATCCGATTTTCGTTTGGCACGTGGGCGCGCGACTCCGTTACGCCAAAGAACTCGGTCGCTCCCTCACCCTCGGCGTAATATTGGAGCCACTCCGGAACTGTCAGATCCCGCTTGAAGCCGAGAACGGGCAGCAACCTGCGATAAAAGTCGCTGACAAGAGCGAGGTCCGGAACGCGAAGGTCTATGTGGTCAAATCGCCGTGCCATGGTTTGCAATATCCGGCATCGGCGAGTCACGGCAAGCGCGTCGATCTCAAACATCCAAAGCGCCGGCCAGAAATTCGACGACCCTTTTTTCAGCCCAGGTTTGCTCGCAGATCAGCGAATTGAAGAAGCCAAGATGCCCGCCGGTCTCAGGCGCTTCGAGAAAGAGCCTCGCGTTCGCCGCCGCTTCTGCGAAGGGAAAGCAATCCGGAGTCAAGAAGGGATCATCGCGGGCGCTCAAGATCAATGTAGGGACCGTGATCGCAGAGAGGAATTGCCGGGAGCTGCATCGCGTCCAATAGTCCTCCGCATCCCGAAAACCGTGAACGGGTGCCGTAAATCTGCCGTCGAAATCCTCGAATCCATGAATGCCTCTTGTTTGGTTCGCATCAATGCGCTGAGGGAAGCTCTTCGCCTTCGCCTGCACCTTGCGTACAAGGCTTGCGATGAGACGCCTAAGATAAACGCGGTTCGCCCGTCTTTGATCCAGCGCCCGCGCGCTGGCTGCAAGATTGACGGGCGCTGACAATGCGACCGCACAAGCTACTGCGCCATGGGGCGGCGCCTCGCCCAGGTACTTGAGCACAAGATTCCCGCCAAGGCTGAATCCGATCAGTGCAACGCTCGGGAAGCGCCTCGCCGCATGCTCGACGACGAGCGCGAGATCAGCCGTTTCACCGCTATGATACAATCGTGGCAAGCGGTTCATCTCTTCGCTGCAGCCGCGATAATTCCAAGCGAGGACATTCCATCCGGCGCGGTGGAGTGCGGACGCCATTCCGCGCATCGTGGCATCACGGGAAGATCCTTCGAGACCGTGCGAGAGGACCGCAACACGAGGACCCGCGACTGGCAGCCAGTCCAGGTCCAGGAAATCACTGTCGGGAAGTTCCAACCTCTCGCGTTGGTACGTAAACTCTGCGCGCCGCCTCGAAATGGCAGGAAGAATCGTTTGCAAATGGGCGCTTCGCAGCAGCCAGGGTGGATTGAACTGCGAACGGATGATGGGCATGCAAAAGAAGCGGACTAACCTAGTAAATAACGAAACTACGGCGAATCATCCCTCAAAATCTCTACGCTAGAAGCGGTCGCATACCTCGCTTGGCAGAGCGATCGATTCATGGCAGCCCACGTCGCCAGCTTTATGCTGCCCGCGCGCGTCTACTTTACATCAACAGGGGTGCCCTTGTTGATAAGCTGGCTGAGGACAAAAGCGTCCCAATTTGCCATTCGAATACAGCCGTGGCTTTCGTTTCTCCCAATTTGGTCGGGGTTCGGTGTTCCGTGCATGCCTACGCTTGGCCGGTTGATTGCCATCCAGACGATACCCACGGGATTGTTAGGGCCTGGTGGAAGATTGTAAGCGGTTTCGCTGCGTACGCCGGTTTCTAGAACCGATTTGTCCCAGCGGAAGTACGGCATCAAGACGTTGGCTGTCACTTTCCATTGACCGATAGGCACGGGGACCTCGCGAGAACCGGGCGTGCATGGGAAGCATGCAATTAATCGATCGTTCTCGTAGAGCTCTATGAGCCGCTCAACCCGCAGCAATTCCAGCCGGCGGCCTGCCTCGGTCGGGGAGGGTGACGGCGTCGGAGTGGCTTCCGCCCCCTCACCCGGCGCGGGAGACGCCAGGTCGGTTTGAGATGGGTCAACCTGACCTTCGTCGGCTTTCTTTGTCTTTTCCTCCTCCCGGCGCTGCTTCTCGAGTGCCACGACGTCGGCCATTCTGAATTCGTCAACGTCCGGCACACGAAGTACGCTGCCCGGGCGCAGATTGCCTTCAGCAATCTCTGGATTAAGCTCGTGCAGAAAATTCAAGTCACAATGAAATCTCTCCGCGACGAACTCCCAAAGATCTGAATAAAGCATTACCTTCAGGGTTTCCTGCTCGGCGGGCTCCGAAGCCTGCGGACCTATCCATTTCAGATCTTCTTTGGTGACGGTGTATTCGCGATACGGGGCAGGGATGCCGGAAACTTCGAGCCGCGTCCCAGCCGGCAAACTGTTCGCGCGGCAGTAGCGGTCGGCGGCCTTCTGCGTGAACTCTCCTCCCAGACCGTCGATCTTTCCGGGCCGGAAGTTGGCACGATCTAGAAAAATCTGGACGCGCACCATTTCCATCCGCTCCGTGGAGTCCGGTGATTCCTTCTGCAAACGCGCAATCTGCGCTTTCAGCGGCGTGTTCGCGCTCAGCGAGATAGCACTGCCAGATATCAGCACGGCAAGCAACAGAACGGGAAGCGTAAGGCAAGGACTATGGCGCACGGCAAAGCCGTTACACTCGCCGCGAAATAAACCGGTGCAAGAGGCAATGCGCATGGTTGTGACTCTCAGTGAGTGATTAGCGGTCGATTCTATGAATGTTTATCGTTTTGGACGGGTGCCTGGATGCCCCGATGCAGAGCCCGAGTCGATAGCACGATTTTTTGCCTGACCGACCCAGCGACCCTGCGTCCTTATGTTAGTGCGCCGAGCGCTTCGCGACGCGCGGCTGGGAGCCGGAGGCGCTTGCCGTCGCGAATCGCGGTCTTCGAACCTCTAGAACCACCCAGCTGAGGAACATCAAGACGAATGAGACAATCAATGGAACATGCTCATCAATCGCTTGGAGGCCGCCTCCGATGAAGGAAATCGTTCCGAAGGCAAAGGCGTTTATCGCTGCCGTGATGCCCATGATTTCGCCCTTGGTATCTTCCGTTGAGAGGTCCGTAAACAGGATGATGAGCGCCCCATAGGAGACGGCCGTTGCGACGGATATCGGGAGGATCACCGACCACTGCACGGCCATGTTCGGAGCAAAGGTGCTCACGACGATAAACGCACCTGTCACAAGAAGGCTTCCAGCCGTAATCGCATGGGCGGAGAAGCGCTTGGTAAGAAGAGGCATCGCAAGCGCAAAACTCATGCAAAACCCAACACCCATCACCGCCATGAAGAGGCTGGAGTCTGTGATTGTTGCATCAAAGCGATCCATGATGAAGTGCGGAACAAAGAAAAAGTATGCACCCCAAGCCATCTCCTGGAGCAGGAAAACCGCGGACACTTTTCGCAGGCCGGGCCGCTGAAAAGCGTGAGCCAGACTGTGAAGGCCGCTCAGCAGAGAAAGCGGCATCCGTTTCGTAGAAGCCGTTTTCGTGCGCGGTTCCCGGTAAAGGAACAGAAGCAGGAAAAAGTTCAAAACCCCCAAAACGACCGTGGCAAAGAGCGGGGTTTGCGTGCTGAACCACGAAACGATTCTACTGTCGGAGAGCAGTCCGCTAAGTGCGGGACCGATCACGAACCCAACGGAGGACGCGAGCAGTCCCATGCTCAGCCAGAAGTCGCGCTTGTCCGGCGAGGACACATCCACGAGCGCCGCAAGCGAAATCGGCTGACTTGCGGCCGTGGTGCCGCCGAGAGCCCGGCCGATCATCACCAGGATGACCGAT
>DATDBU010000091.1:0-4650 GCA_036524675.1 Chthoniobacterales bacterium
CGGCGGCAGCGGCTTGCCTGCCAGTTGATGCCGCTCGATCCCGCAGTAAGTGATCGGCACGCCTGGGAAAAGCTCGGCACGCTGCGCTAGGGCAAATTGCAGCGCCTCATATCCCGCCGCGATCACCAGATCCAGCTTCCGCGCGCCATACCGGTTGCGCAGCAAATCGATCAGACCGCCGGCGTGCCGCTCCGCCGGAAATCGCGCAAAATCAAAATACTCCGCGAACACCTCGACCCCGCCCCGCGCCGCGAACGCCTCTCGCAATCCCGCGTCCACCGCCCGGATCGCCGGCAACTCATGCCGCTCGGCGTAAAGCAAAAGCACGCGCTTCGACTCCGGCTCCGCGCGCGCCGCCACCGCCAGACTAAACGCGAGAAGAAGGGCAACAAGGCGAGGAGGCATTTCGGCGCATCGTAACGCTTCTTGTCGCGGCTAGTAAAACCCAAACCCGCCCGCTGCGTTGAGCGTCGGTAGAGCGGCGCGCCAAAACCAGTCTTTTCAGCAGCGGGCTAAATGATGTCACAGCACATTCGCGCAGACGCGTAATGCGAACCTCTCGCTCCGGCTAATGCTCTCCTATAATTCGTTTGTTCAGCGCCTGTCGCTGCCGCGCCGCCCCGGGGCATGCCTTCCACCGGATCGCCGGAGCCTTCAGAGAAACGCTGATTAAATCTAACGAAGAGAGATGGTCCGCAGATTTCACAGATTTTCGCAGATTTTGAAGGCCTGAATCGAGAGTTTTTAAGAAAATCTGCGGATTAAATCAGTGCTTCCTTGGTTCCTTCGCTCCTCGATCGAAATGCGCCGGTGGCGCTGGAGCCCGAGCTCTGCCCTTCGGGCTCGGGCTGCCGCTACCTTGCCCTGCCGGGCATTTTGTGAACAATCCTCTCGCCCCAACCTACAAGAGGCGGTGGTTAGGGGCCTCTGGGAGAAATTCAACTCCAGGCGGATGGAATGCCGCGAATGATTTTGTCGATAAGTTCATGGCTGCTAAGCCGCCGCCTTTTTCATTAGCATTATCCTAAAGGCGGGAATGGGCCCATTCCCGTTTTTAGGATTATTAATATTTACATACCCGGTCGACCTTCGCGGATACGGCGGGAAAAATCGGGCGCGTCGTTGGCGGCCTGTGCGGCGGTGTCGATGAGGGCGCGCTTTTTTAGCTCGGCGAAAGGCAGGCCCGCGGTGGCGATCGTGTGGCGCTCGTACATCAGTTCGTCGCCTTTTCCATTGAGCAGGATGCGCCAGTCCCACGGGATGCGCTCGGCAGCGGGGTGCTGGTCGCGAATAGTGGTCGTGCAGTTGGTAGTGATGGCGTTATACCAGCGTGGGTGGTCGCGGAGTTGGTTGAGCGAACGCAGGTATTCGTGGAAGCGCTCGCGGGCCTGTGCGGGAGTGGCGATAATGCGGTAAAGATAGATGTCTTCGTGGCGATAGTTCGTCCGCACGCGGATCACGTCGCGCTCGTCGGAGACGATGTAGATCAATTCGAACTGCCGGTAGAGGCCGCCGATGGCTGAATAGGTCTGGCCGACTTTCTTTCTCGTCTCGATGGAGAAGCAAAGCGGCAGCGCGTCTGCGAACTGGAAGCTGACAATGGGATGCGCCATCCACGGCGATCCCCAGTAGTCGATGGCAATGTCGATGCCGGTGATTTGCGAGAGGCGCACGGTGCGCGTCTCCCAACGCGGCGTGTAATCCGTCTCGGTGCGGTAGTCGCAGTTGCGGACGTTGTGGAAAGTGACCTCGTCGCCGTTGATCTCCGCCCGCGCAAGCTGCGCCACATCAGGTTGCCAGTTGCCTTCATCGCTCGGCTTGAGAGTGAGCCACCACGACAGCACGAGCGCGAAACACGCGACGAAAATGCCAAACTTGCGGCGCCACGGTCGCACGAAGACGAGTACCGCCAGCATCGCCGCTACGAACAGCGCTGCGAGCAGCTTCGATGGCCCGTCGTAATACAACGCTCCAAACGCCCACGCGAGAGCGAGCAGGATGGCGGGCGTGAGCAGGAGCCAACCGAGCCAGCGAAGCAGCTTCATTTATTGCAGCGCCCCCCCGACGCGACACGCATGGCGAGGGTGATGCCGGCGCCATTGAGCTGTTGCTGCACCATCGGCGAGGTATCGGCGGGCTGCGGCGATTGCGCGAGAACGGTGAGCGGAAGGATAAGCAGGAGCGTGGTCCGTTTCATGAATGTGCTTCGGTTTGGTCGAGTTGGAGGTGGAGTCGGAGAATGCGATGCACTTCCTCGATGGCTTGTTGGTTTTGGTGCGCGCTGTGGTGCGAAGGGACGATTAACTCGCTCTCGGGAAAGCGGTTGATCAACGGCAGCATGTCCGCAATCAACACTCCCTTGCCGAGAATAAGGGCGGCAATCGCCACCGACATCGAAGACAATGGCGAAATCCCTGTTCCCTTTAGCATCAACACGCGAACCACCGTGACGATGTGCAGCGCCACAAAAAAAAGATCGTCGGCGAGATCAACGCAAAGAACTCTTCCTTGAGCTTTGTGATGGGTTTCATGGTTCGGTGGTTTTGGCTTGTTGATCCTTTTCTGTGAAAAAGAGATCCTATCGCCGGAAGCCCATCGGGCCCACCATGCCCCAGCCTCCCCATGCGCCCCAGTTCATCGAGTTCATCTGGTTCATCTGCGCGGCTTGGAGGTTGTCGTTGCTCAGTTGTTTGGCCAGGCGAAGTTGCTGGTAAGCTTGATACTCGTTCTGACCGCCGACATAGGCCCGGTTGTTCTTCGCGTCAGGCAGGACGAAGTAGCTTTTGCCCTCGTAGTCGACCAGCGTGACCTTTCCCGCTGGCAGCGTTGCCAGGATGGACTGCTGGTCCGGCTTGGTCGGGGTGATGATTTTAAAACCGGCGGCGACGGCCAGGTTTTCTTGGTCCTGGATGTCGGTTGCGCAGCCTACAGCCAGCACAGCGAGAACGATCGCGGCGAGAGTTTTCAATGTGATGAGAATTGGTTTCATGATTAGTTAGTTGCGAGAGTAGGCACGATTCGATTGCTTGCGATGCGTCTAGCGTTGTTGTGGGCGTCACGGCTCAGGCGTGCGACGGGTTCCGGATATTTAAACCAGGGCGCACCCGGCCTCGCTATCGGACCTTGGTCCTAGTCGGATGCCTTACCACCAGCCCGAGCTCCGCGAGGAGCGCGAAGGCAAGGAATAGTTGCTTACTTCACCAATTCGATCTCACTCGCCGCCAGATCTTGTCGAAGAACGGTTCGAGCGCGCTATACAACCGCCCAGAAATGCGGCCAGACGTAAATCGTCGTGGAGCCGTCGGCACTCGCTTCGGCGGCGGGCGACGGATAGCTCGGGCTACCGGCGCGCGGGTAACGTTGCGGAGTGTCGAACATCGAGCGCGTCATGTTGTCGTAGAGCGTCAATGACCAGAAGTTCGCATGTGGAATCCCCTTGGGCAGCGCCACCTTGTAAGTCTTGGCGCCGTCAAAGTAGTTCTTATCGGCATCAAGCGAGGCGAAGAGGTACTGCGAGCCGATGCCGGTCACGCGTATGGCCATGGCTGGAGTGATGCCGGTCACGCCGTAGAAATACCATTGGCGCGCGTCCAGTTGCATGATTCCCGCGCAAAATCCGCCGCCATCCCTGCCAGTCCGCCGTTTCAGCATCTTTCGGATCAAGAGGTCGAGGCCGTCAAAGACCAGCGGTCCGGCCGCCGACGATCCCATATGATTGCAGAAATTCCACCACCCCGTGAAACACAAGCCCCATCCCCATGGCGGATACGAAAAAACCGACAATGCGCGTCGCGGCATCGATCCCCTTCGGCCCGACCTTCTGGAGAATCCCCTTGGAATAGACTAGGGACAGGCAGGTGACGGCCATCGTTGCGATGATCGCCAGAGAGATGGCGACAAAGGACTCCAATTCCGCGGAGGATTGCTTCACGGTCGAGGCCATGCCGATGATCGTGGCAATGGCCCCAGGGCCGAACATGATCGGCATGGCCAGGGGGATGAACGAGACATCTTCATCCGTGGTGCCCGGCCCGCTTCCGGAACCAGGACTCCCTTTCCCCTGCGGTGGCGGGGCAAACATTTGAAAGCCGATGCGGGTGAGAATGATCCCGCCGACCACCCGGATCATGCTCAGGGGAACGCCGAAGAGACGCAGCAGGAGTGTTCCGAACAGCAGAAAGAAAAATGCGAGGAGCAACGCATAAAAACAGGATTTGCGGGCGACCCTGTTCTGTTCCGCGCTGTCTTTTCCTTGCATCAGACCGAGGAATACCGGGATCGCTTCCAGGGGATTGATAATGGCCAGCAATGTCGTGAACATGCTGATGAATAAGGTGATGGATGCTCTCATCGGTTTTCCTTTAGTGGACAACATTTGCGAATCACTTCACCAGCTCGATGATCGGCGACTTCCAGGTACCGTCGAGGATGGGCTGGTCAGGCCCGTAGGCGCGGTTGAGCGGGTTCGGCGCGAAGAAGTGTGTCGGGTTATACATGGTCAGCGACCAGAGAAGCCCTTCACCGGCGGAAGCTGGCCTTTCGGGAAGGTGACGGTGTACGACGACTTGCCCACCAGTTGTTTCATCTGCGAGTCGTTGTCGGTGTAGAAATAGCGTTTCAAGGCGTTGGTTGTTGGCTACGGCTCGAAGG
>DATDBU010000092.1:0-3180 GCA_036524675.1 Chthoniobacterales bacterium
CACGGTGATTTAAACGGTGCTTCTGTCTTGACTTTCACACCATCGTACTGGCCCTCCAGATGCGCTTTCAGCTTTGCCACGTCCCACAGAGCCAAAGACATGCCGCAATAATTCACCAGCGCCGCCTCATGGATGCTGATATGGGTACCATTAGGGAGGCGCGCCGTTAGGGGCGTATAGGCGTAGTCGATTTGAGTCAACGGGGTGGTCCGAGTAAGCTGTTCATCTTGAGAATTGCCGATCGCACGGCTGGGTATCCACCAAGCGGTTGTCTGGCTGCGCCCGTCGACGAAAAATTCGGTGTGTTCATCGAGAATTTCGATGTGATTATTCAGGCTGGGCTGTTTGCGAACCTCATAGCGGAAACCAATCCCGTCATCGAAAACCCGGAACCTGACGCTGAAGCTGGATGAAGGCGCATTTCGGTGCGGTCGCTTTGCATGGCGTTTTGCCTGCTTACCCGGGCCCGAGAAATCCACCCGCAGTTCGTTGTGAACATCCTTCACCAACCGGCGTTCACCCCACGGCTGCTCCCACGTGGTATTCGCACTGGCACGCTCGCTGCCGGATATGTGAAAGCCTTTGCCTAAATCGTCGACCTCTTTGAAGGTCAAGCCCAGCTTCGAGGGATTGATCACCGGGTTTCCGCGGAAGGAAACCCAATACCGAACAAATTCCTCATCGAGTTCCGACAGCTTCTCATCGCTGACGCTAACCACAATCTGGCCGTTGGGGGAAGCCACCTCCACGGTATTAGCCAGAGCCGCCTGAGGACTCAGCAAAGGGAATAACAGGCCCAAAAGATAAAGGCTGCGACGCGTGAGCAAAATTCTCCGTAGAGATTCTGTGACAGTCGCTATGGATTTTTCAACTGCTGATGCTACACGCTCGATCAACATATTGTTCATATATAGTGTTTCTCCATATCTATAACTAATTATTACTGATGGGGTTTGCTTTTTCAGGCCTGGCGTGACTGTCAGGCCGAAATGTGAAAGGCGAAAGTGAATGATTGTTAGAGTGTTAACATTGATTATCTGTCAAGCGTTGCTAAAAAGCGCGTTTCTAGGCTTGCCGGACCGAATGATCCGGCGCCGAAGTAATGATTCGTGCGCTCCGAGGCAGAGTTTTCTGGGCGTTCACGGGGGTTCTGCCCTATCCGGCGCCATCTTTATATTGTACGTGTCGCATATCTGAGGGGAAGCGAGTCGGAACAACAGCGGCAAACAGAATGAGTTCTAAGAACTCACACGCAACATGAACCCCGATGCACGACTGGCGTCAAGTAATGTTATGCAAAAGTTGAACTTTTTTTTAGGTTTCGCCGACCGGGTCCATGTCCGTCGGGGTCCGGCGTCGGCACACTCGACAAGCTGGACCTCGGAGTAGGCGTGCGGCTGGTCGAGACCTTTCAGAGCCTCCGGTGTACGCGCGCAAGTCAGAGGTTGCACAAGGTGTCGTGCCACTGTCGCGCGTCATCACACAGCCGCCCAGCGGGGCTGTCGGATACCGGTCAACGCCGACGCAAATCGCGAGCCGTCTTCCCGTCACCGAGCCAATTGTCAGTGGCGGCTGCATACCGGGTATGATCATGCCCGGGACAGCACTGGGCAGCGAAGGTTTCGGACCAAACCAGCCATGGAGCTCGGGAAACTTCGCCTGCAGATTCTCGAGTAAGCTGAATCCGCGCTCCTCCGTGCCTGCAAAAGTAATCACTGGACGGCCGAGAATGCGTTGCGCCACACTTTCCATCGTCGCCCGTCGTTTTGTTAACTGCGGACCGCATTCGAGCCGATGCGGAAGGCGCTCCGAAGCAATTCCGGGCCGATATAGAGGCTCACGAGATGGGTGAAATCCTTGAGCAGGCCGTCTTTGAGGCGTCGTTTCGTGTCTTCGAGCGCAAGACGGCGCAATATGTGCGCCACGCCACGGCCGGAACGGGAAAACTCGCGGAAGGCGAATTGCCGGTCGATCTGTTCGCGAGGGAGGCCAGCAAGCTCGCAAGCCATTTTCTCGCCATCTGCATTCGTGCGATCGACTACTGTCCGCCGGTCGACCTCGAGCTTCGGGGAATACCTGCGCGCGTTGATTACGGCGGACTTCGACCTCGTGCCGGATGATCGCTGGGCTTATCGCGAGGCGCTCATCGACGCCTCCGCATGCGAGGCATTTATCCGCCGAACGTGACTGGTCTTTCTGAGGAAAGCCTGTGCTGGCAGGCTCTTTTCATCCAAACCCCGGAACCCAAGCTGGTCGCAGGATGAAATGGCTGCAGAATACGTGGTCACGCCGCTTCAACGTGCGCCATCGCGCCTTGGGGTCGTGTGTTTGGCGACCGTTGCAAACTTCCCCCATATCCAAGCCGCAAGATCGACGAAACTTCAAACGGCACTGAACCAGCGCAGTCCTCCTTCATGCCCGTTCCCGGCACGATGAGCCGTTCACTCGACAGACGAAACGGCCCGTGGCATCGAAAGGTCATGAACGCGCAATACCTGACCGATGAAGCCGGGCGAAAAACAGCGGTGCTATTGCCGATTGATGAATACGAGCGGCTTTTGGAGGATTTGGAGGATTTGGCGGCCATCGCTGAGCGCCGTAATGAGCCGACCGTTTCCCACGAAGACCTGCTGGCAGAGTTGAAGCGCGATGGCCTTCTACCGGCTTGAGTGGCGGCGTGCGGCGACCAAAGATCTCCGTCGAATCGCTCCCCCCTCGGAGATTAGCAGGATTCCTGCGACTCGGGTAAGACGCGGAGACCAAAGGAATTCCACCGAAGAAAGCAAAGGCAGCGAAGACTCATAGCGATCGGTTCGCTTTTTCTCCGTTTCCTTTGTTGTCTCCTGTTCAAGAAATCTTCTGGGTTCCGTTGTTCACTCGACCTCGACCGATACGTCGTCGCCCGAAACAATAACCTTGTAACTGCGCACGTCCTCCACTGCGGGCGGGGTAAGAGCCTTGCCGGTCTGGAGATCGAATTCCGCACCGTGCCACGGGCAACTCACACATCCACTTTCGATGACGCCTTCGCTGAGCGGACCGCCCTCATGTGTGCATTCGTCGTCGATGGCGTAAAAGCATCCGTCCACGTTGAATACGGCAATGCACCTCCCGGCAATCTCGAACTTTCGAGCGTTCCCGGGAGGAACGTCCGTAACTGTTGTGATTCGGTAAAGTGCC
>DATDBU010000093.1:0-8750 GCA_036524675.1 Chthoniobacterales bacterium
CCGCCCTCATGTGTGCATTCGTCGTCGATGGCGTAAAAGCATCCGTCCACGTTGAATACGGCAATGCACCTCCCGGCAATCTCGAACTTTCGAGCGTTCCCGGGAGGAACGTCCGTAACTGTTGTGATTCGGTAAAGTGCCATTGGCGATCCTTCTTTCTCGATCAATCGTATGCGGCGCCCATTGCGGATGCGGATTCGGCCATTCCCACCGGCAACTCTTTAAGAGCGTCTGCGCGGCATCACCGACCTGGTTGAAGTGCACAAGTTGGGGCAATTCCGAGCCGTCGTGGTTCGATGGAATGCCCGCCGGTTGCCTGTGGTCTGTTCGACGAAGCGGGCGTGGCTCGCGGCTGGAATGGAATTGGCGGAGCTGCCGGTTTCCGACATTGCAACCGGCGCATTTCTCTGATTTTAAGATCGGCCTGAATGGCGCTGATGGTTGAATTTTTACGGGGTGGCGGTCTCGAAAGTTCGCGGAAGACGTTTCCAAAGCCGATGTACGGACTGGCCGTTGTCGGGGTTTATCTAACAACGATGCTCGTTTTCTCGCCGTGGCAGACGCACTTCGAACTCAGCCCCGACGAAGGGATTAATCTCGAAAAAGCCGATCTGCTCGGCGACGAAATGCCCCGGCGGCAACGGCGATCATTCTCTACGCCGCCGTCGCTTTGTGGTTTACGCCAGGCCCGGTTAGGCAGTTATCCGAGCCTTTCGCACTCACTGCTACCTTGGCGCGGGATTTACCAATGCTAGACGCCATCGTTGAAACCAGACCGCAGACCCGATTCATCCTGACAAATCGCCCAATGCTGGCTTTCCGGGCGGGACTTCTCGTGCCGTCGCCCGCGGCAGTTCTTTCGGTAAAGCGAATGGCTCTGCAGCATTCTTCCGGGGTCGTCCTCAAAACATTGGAGACGTATCGCCCCGAACAGGCCTTTCTGCACCGGCATGTCTATGCCGGCCCCGTGTATCAATACCTCGCGGCGCATTACGACCAGATTTCCTCGCCCATGGGGCGATACTACTTATCGCGTGTATCGGAAAAAGGAGGCGGCAAGGAACGGTCCCGGCCGGATTGACCCTTTTCCAGTTTTCGTCTTCAGCCCGGGGGTGGACTTTTTCCCTTCTTCCAGTCATTTGTTTTCGAGTGGACGTTTTGCTGGTCGACGCCAGGGACGCCGGACTAACTTGCACACTTCAAGATGATTGTTCACCTATACACCCTTTGTTGGAACGAGGAAAACATTCTACCCTTTTTCCTCCGGCACTATACGCCACTGGTGGACCAAATTTTTGTGGCAAACGATGGTTCCACCGACCGTTCCGAGGAAATTCTTTCGGAATGTCCCCTGGTCACCTTTCGGGAATTTGACGGAGCGGGAGATTCGTTCGCTTTCGCGCAACAGAAGGACTCCAATGAGGCGTGGAAATACAGCAAGGGTATCGCCGATTGGGTGATCATCTGCGATGCGGACGAGTTCCTTTACCACGAAAATTTCAGACAATACCTGGCCGACTGCGCGGCGGAAGGCATCACGGTTTTACCCGCAAGAGGCTTTCAAATGGTGGCGGAGGAGTTCCCACCCGAAGATTGGGAGCTGGCACGGGAAGTAGTGCGTGGGATGCCGTATGACGACATGTCCAAAACAATCGTTTTCAACCCGAACGCCATTGAGGGCACACGGTTTACTCCAGGCAAACACCTTATGTTTCCCACTGGGCGATGCGTTTTCCCATCAAACATCGAGCTCAAGCTGTTGCACTACAAATATCTCGGCAGGGAATACCTCGTCCGGCGTCATCAGGAATTGTTCACGCGACGCCGGCGGGTGGATCTGGAGAGGCATTTCGGATTCCAATATTTGCGAACACCGGAGGAAAACAGCGCGGAGTTCGAAAAGGTGAAGCGACTCTCAACGCAGGTCGTTCCCGGAAGGCCGGGGACGCTAGTTGATGGAGCACAGGCTGTGCTGGACCGGGCGCTCCACGAGCTGTCGGCGATGTACGAAAACGCCCGCACCGCGATGGCTCTGCAGTGGTATCACCAAATGCAAAGAAGCGATCAGCTCGAAGCATGCGTCCAGGATGAGCGGATGAAAAACGCGCGATTGACGGACCTCCTTCGCGAGACACAGAAACAGAGCGACCGCCGAATGCAGACGGCGACTACCCTGGACGAGGAAAGTCTCGGGCAGCCGGCTGCGCTGGGCAATGCCCGGATCGCCAACGAACAGCAGGACTACCAACTCACCTCCCTCACCGCTGAAATAACCCAACTGACAGACCTGTTACGTGCTGCGGAAACGCAAAACGAACGCCAGTTCCGAAATGTGGCCGCTTTGCGCACAGAGAATTCCCAACTGCCGGCGCTGCTAGATAACGACCAAATGGCCCACGAACAGCAGAACCGCCCACTGACCACCCTCACTCGTGACTCAACACGCCGGAAAATCAGCCTCAGCGAGGCGGAAGCCGACAAGGAGCGCCACAACCGGCAAATCAACGGGTTGACTGAGGAAATGGATCTACTGATGGCTGCTGCACGAGGGGCGTCCGAACGGGAGAAGCGAGCCGCCGACAGGATCGCTAAATTGGAAATGGAACGGGAAAAACTCCGACAACAACGCCAAACGCTTCGCGAAAAAAATGCGACCGTGATGAAATACCGAGAGCTTTACCGCACCG
This sequence comes from Chthoniobacterales bacterium, assembly GCA_036524675.1. Taxonomy (GTDB): domain Bacteria; phylum Verrucomicrobiota; class Verrucomicrobiia; order Chthoniobacterales; family DASVRZ01; genus DATDAW01. The sequence continues at coordinate 2,688 of DATDBU010000093.1, forward strand.
TCACCCGTTCATTCTCGTGGAAAATGACATCTCCGCTGCGAAGAATCAGCCGATTTTTCACCGGAGGGGGAAAAACGTAAAGCCGGACTGCCGGCACGCACGCCGCGTGCTTTTCCCGTTTTCAATCTCAAGGCTTTCCTGCCGCTGGCAAAAAAAGAGTGAACTGAGACGCTTCAAAAGGAAGCTCACGCGTGATAATCGATGCATGTTACTGCGCTCGAATTGGGCCAGATATGTTGGGACACTAATTTATCAATTTGGATGGCAGCTTGGGTTTCTCTTTCGCTGCCTCCATCTTTTTATCAGGTAACGTAATCTAGGTGCTGCCTGTCACCAATTTCCTCACCGCGTCCGGACCGGCGACGCTAACCAGCACGTATTGCATTTCCGAGTCGCCCCAGGACGCGGAACCCCACGAACCGCGGGATTGCATGGCCAGGCTTTTGGCCAGATCGGGGAAATCCGCACGGCGGGCGACGAAAAGGTGGTATTCCTTGCCGTCCTTGTCGAAGCAAACCAGCGAGACTTTTTTACCCTGATAGATCACGGTCTTGCAGCCGAGGCTTTCCAATTGGGCCAACTCACTGGGCAACGAGTGAGGCAGGGGAGCGTCGTTGGATACCAGCCAGGCTTTCAATTTCGGCATGTCCTTGCTGTGCTCCATGAGCATGAACGGACGGCTGGCGTAGTTCATGGCGTATTCCGGCAGCGTTTTTCCGCCGACCGGCGCGGCGGCCCACCAGACAAGCGGCGAAAGGGCGGCGAGGATGGCGATGGCGGCCGCGATGGCTAGAAGGCGCGGCTGACGCCACCAGACTTTTCGCGAGCTAACCTTAACGCCGGCGAGGATCGATTCGCGCAAGCCGGCCGGCGGTGCGACGGTGGCGAGTTTTTCTCCGAAAGCAGCGTCGAATGCCTGCTGTTGCCCGAACCATTGTTTGAGGTGTGGTTCGGTGTCGGCCAGTTTCAACGCCTCGGCAAAAGCGGGGTCGTCTGCGTCCCGGCCATTGGCCCGGTAGGCGCTGAGAATAAATTTGGCCTGGTCCGGATTCATGGCTGCTGTTTCCTCCGGGTTTCAGACTGATCGAATGGGACAACGTTGGATTTTGTTTCCTTCTCCGCATTCGCCAGCAGGGCGCGCAGTTGCGCTTTTCCACGGGAAATGCGGGACATGACGGTTCCCGGCGGCACGCCAAGCGTTTCGGCGATTTGCAGATAGGAAAAATTCTCGAGGTAAAACAAGGTTAGCGGCGCCCGGAAAACCTCGTCCACGGAAGTGAGCGCATTCATGACCGTGGCGCCGTCCATGCGGCGAAGCTGATCGATTTCCTCCGCGGGAATTTCCGTCTGCGCGCCGGGCAGATCCTCGATGGAAGTCCAGCGATCGTCCCGGCGCCGGAGCCGCAGAAACTCGCGGTGCAGGGTGGTAAAAAGCCAGGATTTTGCCTTGGCGAAATCGTGCATGGTGTGGCCTTTGGTGGCCCAGATGTAGAACGTCTGCTGCGTGAGATCGCCGGCGTCGGTTTCGCTGCGGGAAAGGCTGTACGCGAACCGGTAGAGCGCCGCGTAGTGGGCGTCCACCAATCCGGTAAAACTATTGTCAGCCGCGGCCATGATGCAACGTTGTCAGTGACTTGATTTTCCATCCGCCAGCGATGGGGGAGAGTGTTTGGGTGTTCTTTTTTCCGAAGCGTGAAAGAAGTTTGTCCACGGAGATCGCTCCGGGGCCAAAGGCCAGGATGATGAGTGAGGCGAAGAGAAACAGGAATGGAGCGGCGGTCACGAATTTATCAGGATCGCTGAAGATGGCGTTCAGGGATTCGCGCTCGGAGGTGACGTAGGCGACGATCATGGTGAATATGAGCGGAAGGGATACGAAGCGCGATGCGAGCCCGATGAGCAGCAGGATCCCGCCGAAACATTCTGCGCTTCCAGCCAGGATGGCATTGAAGGAAGGAAGGGGAATACCCAGGTCCGCGAAAAATCCCGACGTTCTCTCAAGGTGGGTCAGCTTTCCCCAACCGGCGATCATGAATTGCCAGCCCCAAAACAGCCGGATGACCAGCAACAACGGCGATTGCAGCCAATTGGCGATGGCGTTGAAACGTTGAATGAGGCTGGCTAACTTCATGATAGGATTTCGGTAGTGGATTTATTTCTTTTCGGCTGCCGCGACGGCTGCTTTGCTGAACAGCGGCAAAAATTCACCGTAACCTTCCTCGGCCAGTTTTTCCACCGGGATGAAACGCAGCGAGGCGGAGTTGATGCAGTAGCGCAAGCCTTTCGGGCCGGGGCCGTCGGGGAAGACGTGGCCGAGATGGGCGTCGTCGCTTTTTGAGACGATTTCCGTGCGGGTCATTCCATAGGTGCGGTCGATTTTTTCGACGACGTTTTTCGGATCGATGGGCTTGGTGAAACTGGGCCAGCCAGTGCCGGAGTCGAATTTGTCGTGAGAACTAAAGAGCGGCCTGCCGCTGATGACGGAGACGTAGAGACCTTCGCGGTGGTTGTCCCAGTATTCGTTTCGAAACGCAGGTTCGGTGCCGCATTCGACGGCCACGCGGTATTGCATTGGGGTGAGTTTGGACTTCAGGTCGGATTTTGATTCTGCGGACATGGTTTTGGTAGTGTTGGCTGTCTTCGCGGATTCGGGACCTGCGTGCATCCACATGGCCGCCGCGACGGCGACGGTAAGCGCGGTCAAAAGGAGAGGTGGCGACGGTTTCATATGACCTATGAGGCCCGGGCAACGAATTTATTCCCGCGCCGGACGTTGTGCAATCCAGCCGAGTTGAATCCAAAGCTGGCACCACGCTTGAACTTTGGCGGCCTGTTCCTCGGGCGTCTCGCGGGAGCGCGAAAAGGCGGCTCCGCAGGCGTCGGCGAGGGCTTTGCCGGATTTCAGCGCGCGGAGGAAACGGATGGCGTCGGGCGCGAGACGTTTATAGTAAAGATCGTTGTCGAGGCGATGGACGGCGAGGTGAATGCGTTCGCGTTTCGGCGGGAGCAGACGTTTGGTTTTCGGCGCTTTGCCGAAGTCGTGCACGATGGCGTTGCTGGCCTCCGAGCGCAGCGCGTCGTGCTTGACCGCGATGATGTAGTCGTCCACGGCGTGATCGAGTGTTAGCAGCGAAAGATAGGGCTGCAAGCCGACTCGGAGCGTGAAAGGATCGGCATTGACCAGGTCTTCGGGGGTGAATTTTGGAAGAGCGAGTCCGTCGAAGGCGACGATTTGCGCCCACTCGAATCTGACGATATCGAGCGCCGCCGCGGTGTGCGGCGCGGTGAGTTCGGGTTCCTCGGCAATGAAGCGGGCCATGCGGCTGCAGAGGTTGCGCAAGGTGTAGGAACGTGACGGATATTTGTGAAGGTAGGCGTGAGTTAGCGCCCAGAATTTGCGTTCTCCCAAAAGCGCACAAAGACCGGGGTGATCGTCGGCGACGCAGTCGAGGAGACGGCTCCAATACATGCGGTTGTAGATGTCGACGCGTTCGGAGGCGCGCAGACGGTCGTTTGGTTTGACGAATTTTCCCTCGCGTACGGGCGACCGCGAGCCGAGCGGCCGCGTGATGGCGCTGTGCATGGCACGCTGCCAGGAGGTTAGGTTTTGGGTGGATGCGCTCATCTGGCCTGTAAAGCGGGCGTGACGTCCATGTCGCACTTACCGTGCGATCTGGAGATCCCGCCTATTTTGCTGTGCGCGCTACGCTGCATGGAGAACCGCTTTGGCTTCATCGATGAATTCGTTGGCTTTCAATGCCTCATTGTGGACTTCTTCGAAGCTGGGAATACGGTCGTCCCATTCCAGCAGCGTGGCGGTGACTCCGCACAGGTTGGTGGCGTGGGCGTACATCTTCCACACCGGATCGAGCACGGGGTGGTCGTGCGTGTCGAGGATGTATTTCTCGAATTTCGTGTGGCCGGCGATGTGCATCTGGCCGACGCGATGATGCGGGATGTTGTTAAGATAGTCATAGGGATCGAAGCCATGGTTTTTGGAAGAAACGTAGATGTTGTTAACATCGAGCAAAATGCCGCAGTCGGCACGTTCAACGACTTCGCTCAGGAACTCCCATTCCGTCATTTCGGAAACGTGGAATTCCATGTAGGAGCTGACATTTTCCACACAGATCGGCACTTCGACGAAGTCGCGCACCTGGCGGATTTTTTCAGCGGTGCGTTTGGCGGCTTCGAACGTGTAGGGCATTGGCAGCAGGTCGTGCGTGTAGGTGCCGTCGACGCTGCCCCAGCAGAGATGATCGGAAAGCCACGGCGTATTCGTGCGTTTGACGAGGTCTTTCAACCGCTTGAGATGCGTGCGGTTGAGCTTTTCCGCGGAGCCGAAATACATCGAGACGCCATGCTGGACGACCTGATATTGCTCCAGGATTTTGTCGAGCACTTCCAGCGGGCGTCCGCCGTCTACCATGAAGTTTTCGGAGATGATTTCGAACCAGTCTACAGTCGGTTTCTCCTTCAAAATATGACGGTAGTGCGGGACGCGGAGGCCGATCCCGATACCCAGGTTCGTATAGTTGTTAAATGAGTTGGCGGGCACAGGAAATTAGGAAGGAAAATGAAGGGTGGATGATCGAAGATGGAAAGCGGCGGACGCCGCGCACATATCGCAGCGTCCGCGGCGATGGTTGGTGTTAGGGCTTTGGTTTTGGAGTTTCCTTTGTGGAGCAGCCGCCTTTGCCTTTGCAGCTGTTCTTGCCTTTGCAGCCATTGTCTCCGGTTTTGCAGCCGCCCAGGCCTTTGCATTCGTTTTTGCCTTTGCAATCGTGGGTGGCTTTGCAGCCGTCCTTGCCGCTACACGAGGACTTGTCGCCCATGGTGAGCGCGTTGACGACTTTCATGCCGCCTTCGTGCGAGGCGGTGGTCGTGGCTGCCTTGGCGCTGGTGATGGCGCCGGCGTAGAGCCCGGCCAATGCGGCGCAGGCGATCATGGTTTTTCGGGAATGGATCATAGAGTTCTCGTTTTCAATTTGCTGTGAGTGCGGATGCCGCTTCCGAATGGGAAGCGTGACAAACATTCGCGGTAGTTGGGAGAACTGGCCCTGAAGTTTATTCCCGGGATTTTTTCGGGCAGGGTGGGCGTCCCGTCTGCTCCCGCCATGGCGGGACGTCTTGCGGAACACATTTGCGAAAAGCTTCGGCGAAGCCGCATTTCTTTTTTCGACGCCCCTCCGGAAAGAGGAATGCGCTTCGCCGTTTGGTTTTTTCGAGGGATTGCGCGGGGATTGATTGGGGTCAGGGGGATTGATTGGGGTCAGGCAACAGGATTCAACAATATGCGCGCCAAATCCGCAGGCAATTTAGGCTTCTTTTTCCGTTGCTTCCATCTTCTGATCAGATAGCTGACATTCGCGGCACTCGACATTCCAAGTCTCTCCGCAATCCACACCTGGGACACCGCGGTCCGGCTCCATATCCGGTTCGCAATGGGCACCTTGCGCGCATCGGCTCCGGGAAGTTGCTTTACTTGAACTTCTTCCAGCCTGTCATCACGCACGCTTCCCCGAGCGTTCGCAGAAGCCAATATTCACACGGAACAAGAGAATGATCTGAAAAGCATCGCGCAACTCATTTACAAAAAGGCAGGTCCACCACGATTAGGCAAAACTCGAACAACCGGGCTTCTTACTTTACTTTGTAGACAGCGGCTTCAGATGCCTCTCAGAGATCTCTCGGACCTTCTTCACGCGCCTCTCGTATTTTTCTTCACCACGGAGGAAGTCCGTCTTCATCCAGGTCTTCACCACCTCAAGAGCGATGGCCGAACCAATGATCTTTCCGCCGATACACAGGACGTTTGTGTCGGAGTGCGACCTTGCTAACTCCGCACAAAACGGGTCCTGACACACCGCCGCGTAAACGCCGTAGATCCTATTAGCGATCAACGCGCTGCCGTATCCCACGCCGTCGACGAAAATGCCGCGCTCGGCGCGTCCTTCACCGACCGCCAGTGCCGCCGGGTAAACGTGATCGGGCAAGTCCACTGCATCCTCGCTGAAGGCGCCGAAATCCTCGATCTCGTGGCCCTGACTCTTCAGAACCTTC
>DATDBU010000094.1:0-30755 GCA_036524675.1 Chthoniobacterales bacterium
CAGCAGCGAAGAGAATGGCCGAATTGCAGCGGAAACCTTGTTGAAGAAAGGCGACCGGCCAACAGCCATCCTGGCAACGAGCGACCGCCTGGCCATTGGGGTGATCGAGGCGGCGCGTCAACACCGGATTCGCGTGCCGCACGATCTTTCGGTTGTTGGTTTCGACGACATCCCGGCGGCGATAGTGGTAACGCCGAACCTGACCACCATGCACCAGCCGTTCGCCGAGAAGGGGCGCATGGCCGTCTCGGCGCTGCTGGATGAAAAGGCGCCGCTTCGACGCGAGCTGCCGGCCACACTTAAAATCCGTGGCTCCACGGCAAGCCCACCCGTGATCAAGTAGGTTGTCGGTTTCGCAGCAGAAGGGAATGGCAGTTGAGATGGGTGTGATTGAAAGTGGAGCCGAGTCAGGCGTTTTGCGGGGCAGCCAGAAGTCGACCCTTTGGTGGTTGGCGCGGCGAATTTCGGCGGCCAGGTCCGTCCTGACGACGGTAACTGCATCAACGTCCCGCCCTTGCGGGACGACTGCCTTGCTGTCAGGACGGAGGGCGCGGTTACGCGAATTTACGTAGGGAGTTGGCGGAAATTCCCAGGTCGGAGGCCACCTTGCGTATTCACGTTCATGCCCGGCACGGAAATTCGGCGGCGCGGCGCGCAACCGTTTGTCGCACGGTCGTTCTATGCGCGGCGAGTGGTTATTTACTAACGCTCAGCTAAGACCAAGTATTATATTAGAAACCTCGAGCACCAAAACGATTTTCCATTTTACCGGCAATCAATCCCGGGTTCGACTCCCTACCACCTCCACTCTCCAGGGAGGAAATTAGGAGCTAATTGGAACGTAACAGCGTCGCAGACTTCGCCTGTGTGATGTGCGGAGCCTTCAAATAAACAGGCTTTAAAGGGAGTGGGTCACCGGCGAACCCCAGCAAAAAGCGGCGGCCAAGAACGGGGGCCAGCGGAGAGGACGGCGATCTATGGACCATTCCGCTTCCCTGGGACAAACGCTCTTCCAACGTGGCTGCGTCGAGCAGGATCGGCGGCTGAACAAGTCGCTCCTCGCGAATTTCCGCGTAAATCCACGCTCCGCGCGCGTCCAGGACGACACGATAGTCCGTTTCGGGGTAGCCGAGAGCCGAATAAATACCTAGTGCAGGAAGATTGCGTCCAATTTTGAGTCCGATGGCTGCCGAAACACCCACGCGGATACCGGAATAGCCCCCAGGCCCGACACCACACAGTATCTGGTCAATAGTACCGGATTTATCGAACAAGCGATCGAGCGCAGGAAAAAGGAACGCAGCATGCCCACGTCCACTGCCAAAGGTCTCTTCGGCAATCATTTCCGAACCTTCAAACAGCGCAATGCTGCCGATCTCGGCCGAAGTTTCAATGACGAGCGTTCTCAATCTCCACCTCCCGTTCGAAATCGTTCACAATCCGGATCGCTATGCGCCGCGTGTTTTCGGGCAGGACTTCGGGGAACCGTTCCGCCCACTCGACAAGGGAGATGCCGTCAGCGGCTGGTAAATATTCTTCCATTCCCGCAGCGAGCGCCTCTTCCACGGATTCGAGCCGATAAAAGTCAATGTGATAAATGGGCAGCCGTCCTCCGCGATACTCTTGCACAAGGGAAAAAGTCGGGCTCGTAACATCGCCGGCAAAACCCACAGCCGCAGCAAACCCCTTCACCAAATGTGTTTTGCCGGCTCCCAGCGTGCCGGCGAGCGCAAGCACGTCACCGGGGCGGGACTCGTCCGCCAGGCGACCACCGAGCGCGAGCATCTCTTCGACGGATGTTACGGTGGCGATCTGTTTCAAAAGTGATGATATCCGCCCGTTGGGTCACTGCCCCCGGTTTTCTTTCTCGCCTGTTGGGCCATCCGCCCGATCACGGTCAAAGGCAGCTTCGGAAATGCCAGGAACCAATCTTCGAGCAACGCCGGCAACTCCGCCGGCGCCACAGCAAGCAGCAGCTCGTAGTCTTCTCCGTCATTGAGCGCCGCGGTTATTCCCAGATCGGGATTGCACGGGATCGCTGTCAAATCGAGCACATAATCCAACCCGCTCGCATCCGCGAGTCGAGGCAGGTCGGCAGAAAGCCCGTCGCTGAGGTCCATCATTGCGTGGATATCGGCATGTTGCGCCAACCAACGCGCTTCGGTGACGCGCGGCGTAAATCGCAGATGCCATCCGCGTATCGACCCGCCAAGGCGCCCGGTCACGAGCAGGATGTCGCCCTCCTTGGCTCCACTACGCAGAATGGCACGGTCCTTCTCCACCCGCCCCGTCAGGGCGACCGATATAAATGCCGGCCCGGGCGAGCGCGCCGTTTCGCCGCCTGCCAGCGTAACACCATATTTTTTTGCCGCCCGTCGGATGCCTCGATACAGCTCTCGGACCCACTCCACTGTTTGGTCGGGCGAAACCGCGAGCGTTACCAGCGCGAAACACGGTTCCCCACCCATCGCGGCCACGTCACTGATCGCCCGACAGAGTGCTTTCCACCCCACGTCACGTGGATTTGCGTCCGTCGTAAAATGGATGCCTTCGACAACGGCATCCGTCTTCAACAATTGCCAGAAATTGGGGTCCCCGGCGTCCACCACCGCACAATCGTCTCCCGGCCCCACTAAAAGCGCAGGTGATTCCGACCCAGGCCCGCCACTGGAAGTCAGCTCGCGAACGAGGCGATCTTCTCCATATCCGGCAAGTTTAGGTGAGGTCATAAGAACGTTTGGACTTTGAAGACAATGAATAACAGTGTCGTGGCATTGAATATCGCGTGCATCAGCATTGGCACGAACAGGGTTCCCGAAAGCTCCAATCCGATCGTTAGGCAACATGCAAGCACGGTCAACGGCACGAAAGACGGCAAGTGCCCGTGCACCAGTGCAAACAAGACCGAAGTGAAAAGCATCGGGACCACACGCCCAAACTGACGCTTCAATACTCCATAGATCAACCCGCGAAATACGAGTTCCTCGACCACCGGCGCGACAATCACCGCAGCGAACGCCATCCACCAGCGGACCGCCGGATCGGGGTTCGTCTCAAAAAACTTCACCAAGTCTTGCGAATTTTCGCCCGTCGCATCGACTCCGTTAACTAGGAAATTTGCCAACCCCACCGCTGGCCAAAGCAGCGCCATCAACAGAATCGCCAGCCCGATGGCCTGAAGGAGGGAGATCTTTCCATGCCAAAAAAAACGTCCCAGTGGAACTTTGCGAACCACGAGGTACGTCAGCACCCCGCTGCCAACAATCACTTGGACCAAAATCCCCGCTCGGAGGATATCCAGCGTGTAGACGGGAGCAGGACCCTGGATCGCCTGGACGCCAAGAGAGCCCAGCAGGATTGAAAACGCCAGGATCACAATGGTATCGATGCGATTAAACCACGGCACTTCTTCAGACGCCGTCGGAATGCCGCAAAAAAAAGCGCGCCGGAGCAAAACGACGAGCGCCATCCCGCCAATAGCCATGAGAGCGATTTCGATCAGGGGCACGATTTTGACGAGGCTGAGGCCTGTGTCCCCCGCTTATTCTGCATAAAATGCCGGCAACAAATAAATTCGCCCGCTTTCCAGACGCGGCAAAAGGGCGCCCGGTAGTTCGATTTCGACTCTTTTCTGCTGCGCGCTCCCTGTTTCGCCAAACGCACGGAAGAAATCCGTAAACTTAAACTGTGCTTCATACCGGACTACGGCCGCGTTAGGCGCCTGCCCGAGTTCGCGCGCTTTGGCATAAGCATCTTCAATGTAGCCCGTGGTGTTGATCAATTTCTGTGTCGCCGCGTCTTTGCCGGAGAGGATCCGTCCGTCAGCGATATTCTGCCGCAAGTGGGACTCGGAAATCTTCCGTTCGGCAGCAACGATACCGACAAATTTGTCGTACGTCTGCATCACCATGTCCTGGACGAATTTTTTCTCCAAATCAGTCATATCCCGAGTTCCGCTCAGAATATCCTTGAACTGACCGCTCTTGAACACCACCGACTCGAGCCCGATTTTACCGAAAAGATCCTTGTATTTTAGCGTTTGGATGATGACGCCAATGCTCCCCGTGAGCGTCGTCTCGTGCGCCATGATATAACTCCCGCCACACGCCGCGTAAAATCCGCCCGAAGCGGCAATGGAATCCAGGTAGACCACCACCGGCTTCCTTTCCCGCGCCGCCCGAACCTCGTTGTAAATCACATCCGACGCTGTCACTTCTCCGCCCGGTGAATCGACAAGGAAAACAATAGCCCGGACATTGGGGTCCGTAGCCGCCTGGCGCAATGCGATCTTCGTGTCATCGACCACGGAATGAGTGAGCCTTCCTTCGACTCCGGAGCTGATAAGTCCTTTCAAGGGGATCACCGCCACTTTATCCGCAGAATCATTCTTCGCGGATTCAACGGACACCTCGGAAAACCGCCCAGTCGAATTGGCCTCAGAAAAGGCTGATTTGGCCTTCGTTTCCCAAAAGGTCGCGAGCTGCGCCATAAAGAGCACGACATTCACCAGCATGCTCCCGCAAAGCAGCACGAAAAGAACGAGAGGCAGGCAGCCGGATTTCTTCTGGTCACTCATAAACCGCGCGCAACTTGGCGGAGAATCGGTAACTCTACAAGGCAAAGTCCGGCGCGCCGGGAGCCTGACGATCTTCGCGCAAAGCGCCCTGGACTGCGGTGCTGCGGCACCGCTTTAGGCGTGTGACAGAGACGAAGCCGGAAGTCCAGCTTTCGGTGCAGATCCTCGACAGCGCGATGAATCGGGCATTTCAAATACTGGCTGCGCCGCTCGCCCTTTTTCCGAGCGGCCTAATCTTTTTTTCCGTACGCATGTAACTCACCCTCCTGTTCCGTGTTGCTGGATGTGCCCGAAGAATCGAAATCAACCGCCCAGATCCGAATCGGATGTTCCTTGCCGCGGATCTCGCTTTCGCCAAGATCTCTCAGTGGCCACAAGCGCTGAAGTGCCTCGCGCGTCGCATCGCTGCATACGATACGGGCCTTAAAACGGGTCACCTTTGTCAAACTCTCCAGACGGGATGCCAGGTTCACGTCGTTTCCGATGACGGTATAATTGTAGCGCGACGAGGAGCCGATGTTTCCGGCCACCATAACGCCGGTACTGATTCCGATGCCGGTTCGAAGGGGCTGCAATCCTTGAGCAATGCGTTTTTGGTTAAGGCTCTCTTCCGCTTGCAAAATCGCCAACGCCGCTGCCACGGCGCGATCTGCGTGATCGGACACCGCCACGGGAGCACCAAAGATAGCCATAACGGCGTCCCCGATATATTTATCCACCACTCCACCTGCCGACTCCACGGCGCCTGTCACTTCCGTGAAATAAGCGTTCAATTGCCCGAGCAAAGCTTGGGGCGACTGGGTCTCGCTGAACGCCGTGAATCCGCGCAAATCCGTAAAAAGAATGGTCGCCTCGCGCAACTCCCCTTCCACCTCGACCCGCGAGCCAACGAGTTCGTGTGCGATTTGTGGCGAAACAACTTTGCCCAATAAATCTCGGACCCTGTCCCTTTCCTGCAGTCCGAGCACCATCTTGTTGAAAGCCGACGCCAACCGCCCCAATTCATCGCGACTTTTGACCGCGACACGGGTGCGGAAATCGCCTCTCTCGATTCGTTCCACACCCCCAGCCAGTTCCATCACCGGCCGCGTGACGCTCCGCCCCACGAATACCGCCCCCAAACCGGATGCCGCCAGCGCCAACACGTTGAGCACCAACAACGTCCGTTGCAGACGCTGGAACGGCGCCAGTTCCCCTTCCAGCGACCGAAGCATCAGCACCTCGGTGTTCTTGCTATAGTCCGCTGAAAGCTGCGCCATTTTCCCGAGATAACGCTTCCCGCCGATGACCACCGTCAGCAGCTGTCCCGCTTGGCCGGCAGCTCCGGGTTTTCCACGCGAAAGAGATTCCGCCTGTTTCAAGGGTTCCGTCGACGCAACCACCTGCCCCTTGTGAACAAACCCGACTTCGAAATCACTCAGGCCTCCCAAGTCCGAAGCCAACTTGTCATCGAGAGGAAACCCGACAGCAATCCAGGCGCTGGGCTCCGGCGTCAACAGCGGGCGTATCACCACCAAGTGAAGCGTGTCACGTATCCGCTCCACCGTTGTCACCTCCAAATCGTGGGAGTCATCAGCAGCCTGCAACAGCCTTTCATCCAGCACCAAATCGCCTGCCATATCCGGGGGCAGCGTGTCTGCCACGGGCTCTCCGTCCATTGAGATCAAGCGAAGAAACGACGCAGCACCAATGCGCGTGCGATAGTTCTGGAGGGCCGAACGGAGCGTTGCCCGCGCCACCGGGCCATCATTTTCTCGAAGCTTCGCAAACGTGGATGAGAACGCGAAATCGCTGGAAAGAAGTCGCACGGCCAACTCCAACTCCTGAACTCGCTCACCAGCCAATTGCTCAAAAATGCGCGTGGCCCCTTCTATTTCTTCCTCGATTTGCGCTCTGGCATTACTTTCAGCAGCCGAAGCCACCAGGAAGTACGTGGCACCCTGCGTCGCCAACAATAAGAGAAGCAACACCATCACCAACCGGAGACGAAAACTGGAAAACAGCCGGTTCACGGATATATGCCCCCTTCAGTATCGGGAGGCGTCCGGCGAAATGCAGGTCTGAGACGGAGCCCCACTTCCGTGGCCGTTGTCGCGCTGTCGATATTGACAAACACCCTGACGGGGCTGCCCCGAAGCCGCGGGTGCCAGACCTGAACATTCGCCGCTCCCGAGGGCAGCCCAGCGATGGTTGCAACACCCATTGCGTCCGTCCTCGCATAAAAATCCGTGTCCAGCACCACAATATAAGCCGCCATCCAATCATGAATGTTGCAACCGAGCGTGACGACGCCCGGCTTGTCCAGTTTTACGGTGCCCGGCGATTCTCCGATGTAGAGAGGAAAATCAAAGGTTTTCGCAGGGCTAAAAGAATACACATGGTGTTGAACCGTGTCTCGATTCGGAAAAGTCACTGTGCTGTTTACAGGCACAATCGTCACTTCCGGAATGAATTGACGATTCTTTTGCACGATCTCACGCCCCACAGGGTTTGAGTGTCTTGCCGACGGCGCCACCCAAACGACGGCATTTTCCACCGGCTGCCCATTCTGGTCTTTGACGGCAACACGCAGATCCATCGCAAAAGCCGTCGAAAGCCAGCCGATACAGGCCGCCACGACTGCTCCGAGACTAGAGCTCGACACGCGCACCGAATTCGAAGACGTGATTTTCATACTCTTTGCCTTTGCCCTGCGTAATCTCCAGGCGATAGGCCGCGTTTAGGGAATATCGGTCGTCCAATCTTTGGACGACCCCGACTTCGATAGCATGGGTATCCGCATCAAAGCGATATCTCACCCGTGGAGATCCGAACACGAGCGTGTTCTCCTGAACCTCGCTAATGGCGACAAGGTCCGGACGAGGCGGCGTAGCGTAGGAAACGATGTCCCCCGTTCGAAATTGATACCGCACCTGCAATCGGGTCGTCGGAAAAAGGTCGAACCAAGTCGAAAATCCCGCCGTTTGCGCCGTTGAATCAAAGAGCACACCCCTTGCAAAGAACCATTGTGGCGAATACTGGACGCTTATCCCCCATCGCTCGCCCCCCTGCCACGTGAGCGCCAACGATGGGGAAAGGCCGATTCCCGACGAATCCCACTCTCCGGAAATGCGGCCTATCGAACGCATATCCACGAGCAACCGCGGCGCGCGCCAGCCGAGGCCAAACTTTCGCTCTACTCCCGCGCGAATCCCGACGTCCATTCGGCTAAGGTCGGAAAATCGAACGACGGACTCGCCCTCCGCGGACAGACCCAGATGCCAGCGCCAGTCACGACTCCACACTCCCGCCGTTTGAACCCCGATCCGCCCACCGACAACGCCAGTGGCGATGCGATCGCGTGAAGCGTCGGAATTTGAGATATTACTTTCGTATCTCGCCCATATGTCCCCTGTTATATCCAGCGACCCGGCATGGAGCGCGCCGGGATAAACAACGCAAGTTAACAGGATCCAGAGGGGTAACCGCATTTTGGCCTGCGACTATGCACTGCGATGGGATGTTCGTCCATAGGCGGAATGCCGCTACGACCTCAAGGAGAATGCCTAAATAGTGTTTGAAAAAGGTGGATGCATACCCGTGGTCGATGACGATGACCCCAGCTACGGGAGGGCGCTGTAGCCGGTCTCTGTGAGGCCGGCCTTTGCACGCTTTTCTGTCTGAGCTTTTCAAACACGGCTTAATGCTCTGCGTGTGCCAGGTAATAGGTATTTTGGATATCGTGTTCGAGCCTTGGACTTCGATGCCGACTTCTTTGAGGAAGCCATGGGCCGAGCACGTGATCGCGATTGTCCGAAACGCTACTGGCACCCGAATATCCTGCATCAGGAATATGCCCGTCGGCTTGAAATTCCGCCAGACGCGAGCAAGGCCTCGTCCATTCCGGGAGGTTAAAAGCGAGGCCACTGCGTCTCTTTCCTCGGCGGGCTTCCAACGGCGTCATTACCTTCCCGCTTCGACCAGGATCTCTCGTCCAAGAGTCGGCCGATTCCCTCCTGAGAGTCGTCCGCAAAGATCATTAAAGTTAGCGCAAACTCCTCCCCTAGCAAAGCCGCCGTTTCCAAAGTTTCCCGAGCCACCACCGCCGCCCGGCCACGTCAATTGAAACCGTTAAGGCGTGCTAAGTGCCCCGCCATTGTGCCATTCGCTTTCCGCCGACAAACCATTAGAACTAGCTGTCGCCCAAACGACAGCACCAATCCTCACAGTCCCAGAAAATAGATTACGCTCACCGCTACGATGAAAAGGACGATCCAGCCCGCCACAGCGACTTTGATGGCCACCAGCCCCTGCGAGCGCAATGAGGTGATGTCAACCTGGAGGCCCAGGCCGGCCATGGCCATGGTCATTAGAAAATTGGCCACAGTCAGCATCTGTTGATCGATCCTGATCCAAAGGTCGTGCCACTGGGGCAGACCGTAAAGCAGGCCCGTGTTGACGATGCCCACCAGTAGGAATCCGCCGACAAACCACGGCTTTTGCACCGGCCCAGCCTGAACATCCTCGCCTCTGAGCAATTGTCCGAGGATGAAGACGACCGGGACCAGCAGCACCACACGCAGCAATTTCACGATGGTGCCACTCTGCAGCGCTCCCGGCACAGCAGAAGCGGCAGCCATCACCTGAGCCACTTCGTGAAGGGTCGACCCGGCCAGAATTCCGTAGGTATCGGGCGAAAGGTGCAGATAGGTTTGCGCGAAAGTCAGGCCTAATGCCGCAATCGTCCCAAGAATACCACACATAGGAATGGCTAGGGCGATCTCTTTGTCGCGGGCACGAATTACCGGAGCCGCGGCCGCGACCGCGGAAGCCCCACAAATCGAACTTCCCACCGCCAGAAGAAGCGGAAGCTGGCCCGCCAGCCCGGCGCGCCGGCCCAGCCAGGAGATGAACAGAATCCCGAACGCAATCACGATCAGGTCGAGAATGAGGATTTTCCAACCCGACTGCGCGATCAGGCCGAAATCGAGTCGCACACCCAAAAGGACAATGCCCCAGCGCAACAAACTCCGGGCCGAAAAGCTGATGCCGTCGCGCTGAAGCTCCGGCACGTGCATGACCCCGCGCCACAGCAAACCAAGAAGCATCGCAATGGACAGTGGCCCGAGCCGTTGCAGGCCCGGCAAGTCCCCTAAAATCCATCCGACGATGGCAACGAGAAGCGTCAGTCCGACCCCGGCACGGAAATGTGGGCAATGGAATTTCATGCCCCATGCATATTCCGCCAGCACCCCTTCGGGGAAATCGTGGTTCTCGATATGCCATAATCTAAAGTTATGGGTCGGCCGCGCGGCCGGGGAGCTTGCCCGTGGCGCGTAAGACAAGATCGAAGAATGCTCCGGCTGCTCCAACGGGCCGCGGTCCCTGTGGGTAAATGAAATGGAACTGTCGTGTGATAGTGAGGCCTCGTACCGGCAGGGAAAGCAGTCGTCCCTGCGCCAGTTCGCGCTCCACGACGAAGCGGGAGAGAAATGTGAGCCCGTATCCGGAAGCCACCACGGCCTTGATGGCCTCGCTGCTGCTCAATTCGAGGTCGATATTCAGCTGCCTCGGATCGATGCCGTGCCGCTTCAGTGCCACTTCGACGATATCGCGCGTGCCCGAGCCTTTCTCGCGAAAGATCCAGGTTTGCTGTTTGAGCGCCGCAACCGAAAGAGGTCTGCCTTGCGCCAGCGGATTTCGCGCCGAGGCAACACAGATGATCTCATCATCGAGAAAGCATTCGGTTCGCAACCCAACCCGGGTGCAACGCCCTTCGATTAATCCCATGTCGAGTTTTCGCTCCAGAGCCGCCTCGATGATTTCTTCCGTGTTGCCGGTTTTTACCTTCAACCTCAAATCGGGCCACGTCCGCCTGCTTTGCACAAGCCAGTTGGGCAAAAGATATTGGCTGATAGTCGAAGTCCCTCCGAGGCTGAGCTTTCCACTAATGACGCCCTTCTTTCCCCGAATGCGCTGGAGGACTTCTTCGTCGAGGCGGGCCACATGGCGCGCATGTTCCAGCAGAAGTGCCCCTGCACCGGTCATCGTCACGCCGCGGCTGCCGCGGTGAAAAAGCGGCTGGCCCACTTCGTCTTCAAGGACCTTGATGTGCTGAGTAACCGCCGGCTGGGAAAGATGGAGCACCCTTGAAGCTTTGGTGAAGCTCAGATGCTCCGCCACTGCTTGAAAAACGGAAAGTCGATAGTCCACAATTCCCGGCTTTTTAACATCCCGCATCCGCGAGGCAAGGGAAGAACCATCACGATAGTGAGCCAAGATGGCATATTTTGTGCTTTGCCCCTCGCATCGTTCGACCCGCTAAACGCCACGTCCATATCAAGCCTTGACGGAGCCGAAGACGAAGTGGCCAAAAACTAACTTCAGGGAGTCAGCAAATCTCTGAAAATTCCAACCCATCTAAATGTCACTAATTCGCAAGCAGCCCTTTTCGCTGCAAAAAACCATCGCCGCTCTCCTTTTGACCTTTCCTTTCGTAGAAAATGCATCCGCTCAATCCAGTTGGTGGAACGGAAAAACAGCCACCGGCAACTGGGGCGGCGTCCGTGACACGTGGGCAAGCCACGGCGTCGCGGTCACCGGCTACTGGGAGGGTAATTACTACGGGGTTGCCTCCGGCGGCTTGCACAATATGGGCGCTTTCGATGAGGAGTTCGGCATCAAACTCGTTCTGGATTTCGCCAAACTCACTGGAAATAGTCTTCTAGACGGGCTCACCTTCGAATCAAAGGGCCGTTACAAAAACGGAACCAACGTCAACAACTATGTGGGAGCTTCCAGCGCCTTCAACCCGTCCAATATCCAGGGCGGCCAATACTGGCGCTTTCGCGACGCGTTCTTTTCCTACACGACACCCGAGCTTTTCGGGGTAAAAAAACTGCTCACGATCTCTGGCGGCTGGCAAGATCCCTATCATTATTTCGCCCAGCAGCCGGATTCCAAGCTATTCGAAAACAACTCGATCAACACATCCAAGGGCTTGAGCATGAGCGACATCACATGGTCAGGCACCTACGCCGCGTGGGGTGGTTACATCAAGGTCCAACCAACGGACTGGTTCTACGCGCAATTCGGCATGTACGAAACGCTTATCGGAGCGACTGCCACGAACAACAACGGTCTGAATTTCACCAGAAAATCCTCCGGTCCGGAATTCATCGGCGAAACAGGATTTACTCCGAAACTCGGCGCCGACCGGCTGGCGGGGAAATACGCCTTTGGGAGCATCTACTGGAATGCCGACAACACTTCCTTTGGATCCGAAGAGCATCACGACGGCCGGTACAACATCTATTTTCAGGCCGATCAACACCTTTACCGGGAGCCTTCTCCCGAAGCTCCTGCGCCCGTTTCCGACGGCAAAACGTCAAAGGAACCCGTAGCCCCGGCAGCGCCCCCCAAATTGACCGATCAGGGACTCTACTTGTTTAGCTTTTTCGTCTTCGCTGACGAAGAAAACAACCGGACCCCGTTCTATTTCCACGCCGGTTTCACGTACAAGGGACTCATTCCGCAACGGGACGATGATCGGCTCGGGGTCGGATTCGCCTATGCCAGTTATAGTGACGACAAAGCAGATGCGGAAAAAGCCGCAGGCAAGACCATTCATCAGGAGCACGAAGCGCTGCTAGAGGCAGACTACCGGTGCCAGATCAATAAGTGGCTCTATCTCCAACCCTTCGTCCAGTACATCATTCGCCCTGGAGGAACGGGAGAGATCAATGACGCGCTGGTGCTTGGGGTGAAAAGTATGATCACGTTCTAAGGAACCACTGATTTAAAAGAATCAGTCACCACCAAGACACCAAGACCCCAAGGATTTAAGGATATTTTAGGTCAAAAATCAGCTTTCCCAGTGGGATTACGTTCTTCGATGTGTTGTTTTCCTCTTCCTTGGTATCTTGGTGCCTTGGTGGTTCATTTAATCAGCGTTTCCCTAAAGGTATTTTCAGAACGGAAATCACCCGAACTTTTAGCGCTCCTCTGGAACAAATTCCTTCAGCCTGGGCGTTTGATCGGCGCCTGAGCTGACTGATCATCTTTGTCCAATTTGTGTATTTTTGAGCAACTCTTCGGGTTTGGTTTTCCCAGCATCGTCTTTTGCGGTTCGCATCAGGAGTTCTTTGTCACGCATTTTCGTGTTTTTCTCAAATATGCCAATCGGCATGGAATCTGCTGAACTCTTACCAAGCAACAATCACCACGTTCATAATTATTCTTATAACAATTTAAGATTCATACTTTCCAACAGCAGCCGAAATTTGGTGGTATCTAAGTTCTTTGTGAGGGGTTTATGGTTTTGTTTATCGATGACTATCCCCCAGCAGCTAACGCTTCACGGCCTCAGTCTAACAATATTCGTTAGGCGATCCGCCATTACTGCGATTCCCCAAAGTCCGGCGCCCAGGAAGTGCCTCCTAATCACCCATTAAATGAAAAAGAAATCATCCTCCGCAGTGTTAATCCTGATAGCATTGATCCTGGGAGTCGCCGTCGGATACGCCTGTCACATCGCGTTTCCCGACAAACAGACGGCAACCACGATCTCAGGCTATATCACCATTGTCGCCGACGTGTTCCTGCGTCTGATCAAGATGATCATTGCGCCTCTGGTGTTTACAACGCTGGTTGTGGGCATCGCGCATATGGGCGATCTCAAAACCGTCGGGCGCGTAGGCGCAAAGGCGATGGGGTGGTTCTTCACCGCCTCATTCATTTCACTTGGTCTCGGAATGCTACTCGTCAATTTGCTCCAGCCGGGAGCCAACATTGGCATGCCGCTGCCGGACGTGGACGCGGCAACCACTCTCAAAACATCCGCTTTCACGGTCAAAGGGTTCATCAGCCACTTGGTGCCAACATCGGTCGTGCACGCGATGGCGGAGAATGAGATCCTCCAAGTCGTCGTTTTTTCCATCTTCTTCGGTGTCGCGCTGGCAGCACTCGGCGATTATGGAAAAAGCCTCATTACGACGATCGATCAAGTGGCTCACGTCATGCTGAAAATTACCACCGGCATTATGTTCCTGGCTCCGCTGGCTGTTTTCGCCGCAGTTGCCGGAATCGTGACGACGCAGGGATTGGGAATCCTGGCAACATTCGCCAAGTTTGTGGGCGGTTTCTATCTCTCGCTCTTCATCCTGTGGGGGGTTATCATATTGGCCGGGTTCATTTTCCTGGGCCCCCGGATATTGAAACTCCTTGGACTCGTGCGCGAACCGTTCCTCATTTCGTTTTCCACCGCAAGCTCCGAAGCGGCATTTCCGAAGATGCTCGAGTCTCTCGATAAATTCGGCGTGTCGCGCAAGATTAGCAGTTTTGTTTTGCCGCTCGGCTATTCGTTCAACCTGGATGGTTCAATGATGTATTGCACATTTGCCTCTCTTTTTATCGCCCAGGCTTACAATATCGAACTCTCGCTTGGCACCCAGATCGCAATGCTGCTGATGCTCATGTTAACTTCCAAGGGCGTAGCGGGCGTCCCACGCGCATCCCTGGTCGTCATTGCCGCGACGTTGAACCAATTCAACATCCCGGAAGCCGGATTACTCCTGATTATGGGTATCGACACCTTCCTCGACATGGGGCGTTCGGCGACAAATGCCGTCGGCAATTCCGTTGCCTCCGCCGTCGTAGCCAAATGGGAGGGCCAACTCGGCGAAGAACCGATACAGGATGATGCTGATTCTCCACAGGGGGCCATGCCCGAAGCTGCGGCTTAGTTGCCGGTTTTCAGCAGCATTCAAAGCCCATGAAAGTCCGCTTCACCGCCATCCTGATAGTTGTCCTCGCCTGCATCCGCGTGGCGGCGGCCCAATCCTCATCGCCCGCTGACGAACTCACGGGCGCGCTAAAAAAAATTCGCGATAGCAGCGTCGTCACCATCGGTTTCCGCCAGGACGCGATGCCGTTCTCCTATCTGAACCCTCGCGGCAAGCCAATCGGATATTCGATCGAGCTTGGACGTTCCATCGTGGAGGAAATCAGCAACGAGTTGGGTGGTCAGGCGCTAACCATTAAGTTTGTTCCGGTGACCGCGGAAACGCGCATAGACGCCGTCCTCACGGGAACGATAGATCTCGAATGCGGTGTCACTACCAGCAACGTGGAACGTCGCAAGCGGGTCGCATTCTCGCCAGTAACCTTCGTAGCCGGCACTAAACTCATGGTCCAGCGCGGCTCCGCCATTAAGTCCTTTAAGGATCTGAAGAGCAGGACGGTCGCTGTCACTGCCGGCACGACCAACGAAAAGGCTATGCACGAGTTGTCCGACACATTCGACCTGGGCATCAAATTCGTCGCCTGCCCTAGTCACGATGACTCATACGCACAAGTCGCTAGCGGAAAAGTCGATGCATTCGCCACCGACGATAGCCTGCTCTACGCGCTAATCGCAAAAAACAAATCGCAATCCAAACTGACGATTGTCGGCGACTTTCTGACTTACGATCCATACGGAATTATGTTCCGCAAAGACGACGCGATGTTGGCCGCTGTCGTCGATCGCACTTTTCATCAGCTGGCCGAGTCCCGCGATCTCGAATACACCTACAAGCGCTGGTTTACCCACAAGCTACCCGGAGGCGAGGATTTGAACCTGCCAATGAGCCCTCAACTCGCGGAAATCTTTCGCAGCCTCGGCGCCCCGGATGAGGACTGACGCCGGGCCAATAGAATCTCGACTCGCGCGCCTAAACACGTCAAGAATACGCGAAACCGCAGATCGCCACCGGGTTTTATGAACAATTTAAAGGCACAAAGCGGCGCGAAACCGCTCATCGAGTTCAAAAATGTGCACAAGCATTTCGGTTCGCTGCATATTTTGCGCGGCATCGACGAGCAAATTTATGAGGGAGAAGTCATTGTGGTGATCGGTCCCTCCGGCTGCGGAAAGAGCACGATGCTCCGTTGCATCAACCACCTCGAAAAGATAACTGGCGGCGACCTCTGGGTCGATGGTGTCAACCTTGGAGATCCACGGGCCAATATCAATAAGATCCGCAAAGGAACGGGCATGGTTTTCCAGCAGTTCAATCTGTTTCCGCATCTCACGGTTTTGGAGAACGTAATGATCGCGCCAATCAAAGTCCGAAAAATGGACAAGGAAGCGGCGCGTGAGAAAGCTACACAGCTTTTGAAACGCGTCGGCATCGGCGAAAAAGGCAACGCCTATCCTATCCAGCTTTCAGGTGGCCAGCAGCAGCGCGTAGCCATCGCACGTTCTCTTGCGATGGATCCAAAAATCATGCTGTTTGATGAACCGACCTCGGCACTCGACCCGGAAATGATTCATGAAGTCCTCGATGTGATGCGCGACCTGGCAACTCGGGGAATGACAATGGTCATCGTGACCCATGAAATGGCATTTGCCCGGGAAGTCGCCAACCGCATTCTGTTCATCGACGCCGGCCGCGTTTGCGAACGCAACACTCCGGGCCCGTTTTTCGACAACCCGCAGGAACCGCGCGCGAAGGATTTCCTCAGTAAAATCCTGAAGCACTAAATTCACTCGTCCCACACCCAATCCAAATATGAAAACGGTAAAAATCATCCGCGCGATCACCTTGTCCACAGCGCTGGCGTGTCTTGCTATTGTCATCGGCGCCTGTAAAAAACCGGAGGATAAATCCGCAAGTACTCCTTCTTCCCCGGACGCGGCTGCCGCGGCGCAAAGCGGAGATTGGATTCCCGAGATCAAAAAGCGCGGCAAACTCATCGCGGGCGTCAAATACGATGTGCGCCTTTTCGGCTTGAACAATCCGATTACGGGCCAGGTGGAAGGTTTCGATGTTGACATCGCCCGGGAGATTGCGAAGGCGTTGCTGGGAAGCGAAGACAAGATCCAGTTGATCGAAACCGTGTCGGCCAACCGCATCCCGTTTTTGCAGGAGAATAAAGTGGACATTGTGGTTAGCACGATGACGATCACTGAAGATCGAAAGAAACAGATCGACATGTCGGAGCCGTACTACCTGGCGGGTCAGTCGTTGCTGGTTCCCAAGGGCAGCTCGATTGCCAGCGTCAGCGATCTTGGCGGCAAAACTGTAACCACCGTACAGGGGTCGACGAGTGAAAAAAATATCGTGGCCAAAGCACCGACGGCCAAGTTCAACCTGCTGAAAAGCTACAGCGAGTGCTTTACCGCGCTGAGCAACGGTCAGGCGGATGCAATGACCACGGACGACATTATCCTGCTCGGCTTTAAATCAACGGCGCCCGACAAGTTTGAACTCGTCGGCGGGCAGTTTACCCAGGAACCCTATGGCGTGGGAGTTCGCAAGGGTCATTCGGATCTGACCGAATTTGTGGACAAAGAAATCGCAGCGATGAAAGCCGACGGCCGTTGGAAAAAACTTTATGACAAACACATCAAGGCCGTCAGCGGCATTGACGTGGAGCCGCCCAAATAGGGCCGCGACGAACACTCCTTAAAACGCTCTCCGATGACAATAGCCGCCGCTTTTGGGTTGCTTGCAGAGACGGGCAGCTATTTTGGGGGCGCCATCATCGACAACATCGGCCTGTTTGTTCAGGGGATGTTGATGACGGTTAACATTTCGTTTTGGGCGATGTTAGTCTCGTTTGTGGTGGGGCTGATAGTCGCCGTTCTACGGGTGACTCCTAGTGGGGGCTTGAGCCTGCTTGCAGCGACTTACACGGAGTTTTTTCGCAATACCCCCCTGGTTGTGCAGGTCATGGCGTTTTACTTTGGGCTGCCCGTGCTGGGCGTTCATTTGAGCTTCAGCCTGTTTGGCATATACGTTGGCGACGCCTATGCGGCTGGCACGTTGGCCCTGGCGCTTTACACTGGAGCCTATACGGCGGAGACGATACGTGCTGGGTTGCTGGCTGTTCCCAAGGGACAGCGCGAGGCGTCGTATTCGCTGGCGCTTTCGACCCTTCAAACGCTTCGGCTCATTATTATTCCGCAGGCAATCCGCATGGTCCTTCCGCCGCTGGCTAATGTTTACAGCGCCATGCTGAAGAACTCAGCGATTCTGGCTTATATTGGCGTGGCGGATCTCATGTTCCAGGCCGATTACGTCAACAACCGCACGTTCCGGACCTTCGAAGTACTGACGGCGGTGGTTGTTTTTTACTTGATGTTAACGCTTCCGCTGGCCTGGTTTTCGCACTGGCTGGATGCGAAGTTCAACCCGTTGCGCAGCCGCACGCTGCGTTTGAGAGGCGCCAGAGACTAACCGTTTTATGCCTGCCGCAACTCCAACCGTCGCGCCTGTGATTCGACGCGGGCCATTTCTAAGTTACGCAACCCTGTTCAACACCATAGGGTGGATTGTGTTTGCGGCTATCTTGCTGCTCGTGGTCCTACCGGCCGCACGCAATGGAAATTGGAAACCGTTTACGCTGCCATCCACCTGGCTGTTTCTGTGGAAGGGACTGAAGGAAACGCTTTTTGTCGGCCTCATTTCGGTGGTTGTCAGCATGGTCGTCGGATTCCTCCTCGCGCTAGGCCGGTTGTCGCATATCAAAATTATGTCGCTGCTTTCCTCGGGGTATATCGAGCTGATGCGGGCACTGCCGAGTTATCTGATTATTTTTTATGTTTTCATTGGGTTTCCCAAGCTGGGCACCTACCTGCACACAAACCTGCTGAATCTTGAACCCTCATGGTTTGCGATCATTGGGCTGTCGCTCTACACCAGCGCGGTGATGGCGGAGATTTTCCGGGCGGGTATTTTGTCCATCGATAAAGGGCAGTTCGAAGCGGCGTATTCGCTCGGGTTGGAGCCGGGACAGACGATACTCTCCATAGTCCTGCCGCAAGCCGTGCGCCGCATGACTCCGGCGATTGTAAGCCAGTTGATCACGCTGATTAAAGACACGTCGCTGGCGTCGATTATCGCCTTGCAGGAATTGACCCGGGCGGGCAAGCAGCTCTACGAATACTACAGTGGAGTTGCCGGCCAAAAACCGATCCTGCTTGAGACGCTTTTCGTGATCGCGTTCATCTATTTCGTGATTTGCTATGCTCTGGCTCTGCTCAGCAAGCGGCTGGAGATCAAGTATCACTAAAATCCTTCTTGTTAGCACTAACATTCTCATGCAACCCGACCCTGAAATCATTGCTGAAGCCGCGCAACGCATCGGCGTCAACCCCGACGACCTCTCCATCATTCTTCAAAACGGCAGGATAGTCAGCCACCAGGCCGGCGACTATCTGTTTCACGAATCGGGACCGCGGCAGTGGCTGGGCCTCGTGCTCGACGGAAGCGTGGAACTCGTCCGTGGCGCCAATGCGCAAAGCAGACGTATCGCCCTCATTGAAGCTGGCAACACCGTCGGCGACGGTGTGTTGCTGGATGGCTCGCGGCACAGCACGGCGGGAGTGACGCGGCAGGGCGTCACCGTCTGGCAGGTTTCGCGGGCGGAGTTGGACGGCGTGCGTGGGCAGAATCCAGAAGTTTATTATCGTGTCGTCGGGCAAATCGCCAGCAGGCTCAGCGATCGCATCAAGAAGGCGGCGGAAGGTCTCGCCGGAGACACTGGCATACCGGCCGTGAGCGACGTGCGCAGGGAGCACGATTCCCTCGGCGAACGCAATGTGCCCAACCGTGTTTACTACGGAGTGCAAACCATTCGCGCGATGGAGAATTTCTCCTTTTCCGGCATTCGCCTCAGCCACTACGAGCATTTCGTCCGCGCGTTTGCCTGCGTGAAAAAAGCGGCTGCGCTGGCCAACGCCGAGCTCGGTTCGCTCGACCGCGTGATCGCGGAAGCCATTGCGCTGGCCTGCGACGAGATTCTTGCGGGCGACCTTCACGACCAGTTCGTCGTCGACATGATCCAGGGCGGGGCGGGCACTTCGACGAACATGAACGCCAACGAGGTCATCGCCAACCGCGCGTTGGAACTGCTCGGTCACGCGAAGGGGGAATACCAGTTCTGCCACCCGAATGACCACGTCAATTGCTCGCAATCCACCAACGACGCCTATCCTACGGCCATCAAGATCGGCGTCTGGTTTACCTTGCGCGACACAGTTGGTGGTTTAAGGGAACTTAAGACGGCTCTCGAAGCGAAAGCCGCCGAGGTGGCCAATGTCATCAAAATGGGGCGCACGGAAAACCAGGACGCGGTTCCCATGACGCTGGGCCAGGAATTCAGCGCCTACGCCGTGATGATTGGGGACGGCATCCGGCATCTTGAACACGCCGGCAACGAACTCCTCTCCATCAATATGGGCGCGACTGCCATCGGCACGGGATTAAACAGTCCCCCCGGCTACGCTCCGCTCGTCACGAAAAATCTGGCCGCCATTTCGGGCGCGCCTGTCCGGCTCGCGGAGAATCTCGTCGAAGCGACCCAGGATTCCGGCGAATTCGCCCTCATGAGCAGCGCGATGAAAACGGCCGCCATTCAGCTCTCAAAAATTTGCAACGACCTTCGCTGGCTCTCATCCGGCCCGCGTTGCGGTCTCTACGAAATCCGGCTGCCCGCGTTGCAGCCTGGGTCGTCCATCATGCCAGGAAAGGTGAACCCCGTCATGCCGGAGGTTGTCAGCCAGATTTGTTATCAGATCATTGGCAACGACGTCACCGTTTCGATGGCTTGTGAAGCCAGCGAACTGGAATTGAACATGGCCGAGCCGATCATCGCTTTTAACCTCTTCTTTGGCCTGACACTCCTCCGGAACGCCGCTGTTGCGCTTGCATCCCGCTGTATTGTCGGCATCGAACCAAACCGCGAGCGTTGCCTCGAATATGTGCGCAACTCCATTGGCCTGGTCACGGCGCTCAACCCCGTGCTGGGCTACGAAAGGTCCGCCGCCATCGCCAAGGAAGCGCTCAAAACAGGCGGAAGCGTCTATGATCTCGTCATTGCCAAAGGCTGGCTTTCAAAAGAAACCCTCAACGAGTTGTTGAAGCCCGAAAACATGACCAACCCGCGCTTGAATCGCTAATCTGAAAAATCCGGGTTTGAGCCAGCCTTGGTTCTTATTTCTTACCTCTCGCTCTACGGTCGAAAAACCTGCCGACTCAAGTGAATCCCTCCTTGTCACTCGCAGGGTCCTGATCCGAAATCGAAGCCGCGCTCTGCCTGGAGAAAGAAAGAGCAAGAGGGCAAGAGCAAGAATTACGATGGCTAACGGGTTGCGGATATGAAATGGACGGCACGACAGAATCGAGCAATTTCTTTACCCGCTGGCGCGAACAGGCACCGCTGAATCCCAGCCTGGCGCGCGCCGTTCGCACGACGCTGGCTTCATCGGGATCGCTTTTGATTTGCCTCGCCGCCGGCCTTGGCAAGGAAGCGATGTATGTCGCGCTAGCAGCGCAAGGCATTGCTCTCAATGATCTCCGGGGCGGATACAGCCTCCGGCTTGGGATCGTCGCGGTGATGAGTCTGGCCCTCACGGCGGCGACATTCCTCGGGGTGCTCGCTGGAAATTCGCTCTGGATGGCAACCGCAGGGATGCTCTTGATCGCCGTCTCCGCCGGCTTCTGGAGGCATGCAAACAAGGATTACGGCCCGCTTTTCGGCGTCTATTCCGTAATGCTGTATTCCCTGGCATTGTCAGAACCCGCCTCGTGGCAGCTCGCCATCCATCTTGCCGGACTTTCCCTGATGGGCGGCGTGGCGGCGGCTGCCGTGCATACCGTTTTCTGGCTTTTCCGCCGTCAATACCAGGTCCGGAATACCGTCGCGGAAGTTTGGGTCGCGTTGTCGGATTTGGCGGCCAGCATGCTCTCAGCGTCTGGAAAGAATGCGGATGCCCGGAGTGCAGCGATCGCGGCTCGCGAACGGGATCTCCGGGTAGCCATGGATCAGACATTCGCCATTTTGGCGAAGCTGGAACCGAAAAAAGGCAGGCAACCGCCGCCCTTACTGGCGCACCTGGAGGAAATGCGCCGCGAAGCCGTGCATTTTGCAATGCGATTGATAGGCTTCAACACGGCTATCGAAGCCGTGAGCGCCGAGATCGATGTAAAGCGCTATCTGCCAGTCATCGACTCCGTTCTAAAGGCCTTGAGCGACGCAGCGCGTTCGATTGCCATTACACTCGTCAACCATCGACCGGATAATTTTGCTGCTTCGGAACTTCGCATTCGGCAGGCGCTGCATCTCGTGCGCGTGCTTGAGCGGCAGCTACCGCCACCGGAAAGCAGCGTCGAGATTCGTCAGGCGCGTGCCATGCTCGAGCGAATCCGCGCGATTCTGCCGGTGATGCAGAACGAACTCAGCAAAACCGTCGAACACGGCGGGTCGCGCTTCAATCTGCCGGTGAACCTGCCCGAAATTGGCAGTCAATCGCTGAAAATACTTACCCGATGGATGGATCTGCGCGCAACCCTCGACCCGGTGCTTTTGCGGCATTCGGCGCGGGTTGTCGTCCTGACTGCCCTGGCAATCCTCGTTTACAAAGGGTTTCATATTCATCACGGCTACTGGATCGCGCTGACGATGATCATCGTGCTCCAGCCCGACTACGGTTCCACGCGCAAACGCGCCGGCGAGCGCATCCTAGGCACGCTCGCGGGCGTGGTGTTGGCGAGCGGATTTCTCTGGCTGCAAATGCCCTATCTGATGCTCGGTTTCCTGATCCCGATTTCCACGTTCGGTTTCGCTTATAACTTCAAAAGCGACTACACAAAAGCGTCCTTCTTCGTGACGCTAAAGGTCGTGCTCATCACGAGCATCGGGGAGACGCTGAACTGGGAATTCACGGCGTCGCGGATGCTAAGCACTCTTTTCGGCGGCGTCACAGCATTGATCGCAGCGCAACTTTTCTGGCCGCAGTGGGAAAAAGGAAAATTCCCCGGCATGCTAGCAGCCGCGATCCGGGCGAACGGGCGTTTCCTGGAATCGATGTTTCCTCGCCAGACGGAAAGAGGCGTGCTCAGGGCAAAGCGGGCCGCGGAAACTGCGAATCGTCTCGCAGCCACATCGCTGCAACGCATGCTTACCGAGCCGGCGAGCCGGAATGTCCAATCGCAACGCGACGCCGCGCTGGTGAACTACAACCCGCGGATCACACGAGCGTTCACCGCCATCGCCGTTCATCAAGACGCAGGCGTGCTAATGAATGACGCTGCAACCGCCGGGATTGTTAGCCGAATCAGCGAAATCCTCGAGACGCTTGCCCGCGCCGTGGAAAATGAAGGAGGCCCACAAGCGGTCGCCATTCGCGAGGTCGAAGAGAAACTCGAGGAGCTGGAGCCACTTTTGAATGGTCGCGTAGACGGCGACACTGAATTGATCTGGATGCAACTGGCCAAGGCCGTCACGGAAATCCAGGCAATGATACTGGAATTGGAAGAAGGATAGGCTTTGGTTCCTGCGTTTTTCCGACCCATTCTGCTGAGACGCGCAAAGTCCTTCACCTCGGCCCGCATGCTTCCTTGCAAAGGCTCACAGCATGTCTGCCACCCGCCGCGCAATGCTCCGAATTCGTTCTTTGAGCACTTTCGGCGTCAGCACCCGCGCATGATCGCCCCAACTGAGAATCCAGCGTTCTACCTCCTCGAAATCCGTCAGTTGCAACGTCATCTCGACCTCCCCGTTCGCCAATTTTTTAATCTCCTGCGATTCGTGCCACTCGCTTTCGGAGACCAGCCTCGCCGCCCAGGAATCAAATCGGATCCGGATCCGATGAACCTTGCTGGCATTTCCGCCAGTCTTGCTAAAAACGCCGAAACTCCCTTTCAAAACCTGCTCGATCGAAAAGTCTGCCGGACGCTCGAACTTTGTCCGTGTTAGCTTCACCGCGTTCATCCGTTGCAAAACGAATCTACGCATTTGTTCACGGTCCAGATCATGGGCAAAGCAATACCATTGGTTTTGGACGCACGCGAGATGATACGGCCGTGCCCTCCGCATCTCCAGCTGATCGCTTCCCAACTTGTTATAGTGGAATACTATCTCCACGGATTCCGCCAACGCCCGGCTGACCCCGTCAAACGTTGCCATCTCAACCCTGCTGACTCCGGCACTCCGAAACGAGATCGCCGACTGCAAGTTCACCCATTCCACGCTAACACTACCCTGCAGCATCCCCATCAGCTTTCGGCACGCCTCCAGCAACGGCCTCTCGAACGGCGTCCCCCGGTATTGCGTCAGAGCCTTTTGCGCAATAAACAATGCGGCAATTTCGCCCTTCGAAATATCGAACGCCGGAAAATGCGACACCGGCTTCGTATAATAATAGCCAAACCGCACCGGATCATAATCAATCTCCGCGCCTAACTGATAGCGCATATAATCGATATCGCGCTGAATCGTCTTCGGAGCCACCTCGAACTCCTCGGCGACAGAGCGGCAATTCGGGTATTTCCCTGATTGCAACAACGCATGCAACCGCATCATCCGCCCAATAGGCGGCCGCGAAAGCTTAACCCGGGAGTTGGAACTGGACCGCATCCCCAACTCCTACCGACTTCATAATCACAGTGACAAGACGAAATTTTTTTCAAAATTTCGACCATAGGACAACTTTTGTCCGCCACGACATGCAAAGTTGCTCGTGTGAACCCCAAACCCACTCGATACGTTACAATCCCGTCTGATTTCTTCTTGCCATCCCAAAACCCAATAGCTTGCATAGCACTATCCCCTCTCCCCCAACCATGAGTACCCCGACGTTTCGCGACGTTTCTCGGCCTGCGTTCGCCCATACCGCAGAACTCCCTGACGGAAGTCGCGACCCCGATGAATCGCACTGGCAACTGCTGCATGTGCACCTGCGAAATGTCGCCACACTCGCAAAGAAATTCGCCGCGCCGCTCGGCCTGGCAGGCGAAGCCGAACTGGCCGGGCTGCTGCATTGAATTTATGAAATCGTATCCAATCCAACTCGAGATCTCCGGCCCCATCGCCCTCTGGGCACGCCCGGACACGATGCCCAATCCCGTCTCCTACGTCGCCCCCACATTTGGGGCTGCCAAAGGTATTTTTGAATCCGTGTTGCGTTGGAAATCGGTGAATGTGCGGCCAGTGAAATGCGAGATTTGCGCTCCGATACAATTTCATCGCTACGCTTTTAATTACGGCGGACCGTTGCGGAAGTCTGATCAAATTTCGGGAAACTCTTCACTTCAGATTTTCGCTCAAGTGTTAATCAACGTCCGATACGTGATTCATGCGGAAGTCGAATTTGCGTCATACCTGACGGATGACACAACCTGGCCTCCCCATGCATATGCGGATAAATTCCAGCGGCGGCTTACACGTGGGCAGTGGTTTTACACCCCATGCCTGGGCTGGAAGGAATTCGCCCCCGATTACGTTGGGCCGAGACGTGATGACACGCACCCCTGTCATAGCGTGAATGAGGTTATCCCTGCGATGCTGGAAATGGTCTTCGACAAACTGCAGCGAGGCCAGCGAGGTCCGGGAAAAGCCACTTACCTGCGGCAGGTCGAAATTGAAAATGGCGTTCTTCACTACCGCCACGGAGCCTGAACCAGAGGAACCATCATGCTGAACGAACTTCATCAGGTAGTCAAAGCGCTTGAGGACAGCGGCACCTCATTTGGCAGCCCCCATGAGGCCCTTGCCTTCATGGGCAAAGGAGACGCACTGCACCTTCTTTTAGACCAGGCTGCTGTGCCCGTCTCTGTAAGGATTATTCCTGGCGCCGACGCTTCTCGCCTCATGCGAGTATCCCATACATCGGCGGGATCAGCTTTCCCGGGGTTCAACCTCCCTATTCCCTTACGAGTCTTACCGCGGTCAATCGAAGGCGAGGTGCTTCGACTGACTGAACAATTGATTGCAGCGTTGAAAGCGAAGGCAACACCCGGGGCGCAGATTATTGATCTGGCCAAGCAACTGCGGCCATATACGACCGCACGAACTCACGAGGAATCGCAGGTCCGTCAATTTGCCCGATCAACGAGCGAACTTACCGGCTGGCTCGCGGAGGACATGATCAATTCTCCCGATGAGTTTGCCGTCCTGCGGGAACTGGTTCGGCGTTGCCAGCAAAAGCCACTGGGCATCACAGAGTTTTCCCAGCAGACCGAAGAGACCTTGTGGGCCATTTCTGAACCATCACGAGAGCAGGCAGTGCTACTTTGCCAGGCAGCATTCGGGCTTCTCGCTTTCCCCAGATTGAACGATGCCCCAGGATCACCCTCATGGCGAAAGGAAAAGGAAAAGGCGGACGCCAAAGACTCAGAGAAGAGCATTCCGGTTTATCTGGACGTCGCCGGTCAGTTGGAAGGCATCCCAATAGCGAAGCCCAGTTTTTGGCGCGCTCTGAACGACCACCTTAATGAGATCAAGCCACGAGCCTATAAATCAGAGGCTCGGCGGGCGAGGATGCAGTCCAAGAAGGTAACATCTCCTGCCGTCGGTTTTACCGATGCTTACAGCGGCGAGCTCTGCACCATCCCTGATTCGTTTCCTAAGCCCAAAGTGGTGAAGCTCGGTGAAGTTCGCTTGTTCTCGAATAATACGGCTGAGGCAAAGTGTTTCATCCGCTACGGATTGGAAGGCTCCGAAACATTCTCCATGTCGGCCGAGCACGCCCAAAAGATGGCGGGAGCCCTGGAATATCTCGGATCGGAAGCGAAACTGTCCAAGACGTGCAGAGCCATCCCTGCAGGCCGGGAAGGCAAACAAGACCTCCTGATTGCTTATCTCGATACCGAACCGGACGACGACACCGCCTTTGCCGATTTGATGGGCGGTTCATGTGACGACGGTGGAGGCGAAACAGGTTTTGAACCTCAGGCAGCCGCAGTTCTGGAATTGCTTCACGGAAAATTGGCCGCCAATCCGGAACTGCGGATGCGGCTTCTATCCATCTCAGTGGTGGACAAAGCGAATCGCCAACTTAGCCTCAATCGCGACATCCGGGTGGCGGAACTACTGCGCGCAGCTCAGCAGTGGAACAGTGCCCAACGGCGCGTGTCCTCGCACGTTTCTTTGAGCGCGTGGGACAGGGCCAGAAAAGCCATGGTATTCTGGCGACCACCTTCGGTCTTCCCTCTCGAACTGACCGCTCTTGCTAACAAGGTCTGGACTTCGGATGCGAAGGCTGGTGTTTCCTCTTCATTTAATCGGGTTCTCACTGCTGCCGATGCCTTTGATGTTTTTCTGCAAGACACTCCGTTGGCTCTAGCCAAAACCGAAATGGCTCTCGGCGTGCTGACAGGCCGTCTGCGTTCCCTTTTCACCAAGGGAGGAGAATACAAGACGAAGGGAGACTTCGCCGTGCTTGGCGAGACCCCTCGCCGTGAGCTGCTCAAGAGCGTTTCGTTACTCTCCATTCTCATTCAACTCATCAAACCTGATCGCACTATGAAAGAACCTACCTACCACCTTGGTCG
Organism: Chthoniobacterales bacterium; assembly: GCA_036524675.1. Taxonomy (GTDB): domain Bacteria; phylum Verrucomicrobiota; class Verrucomicrobiia; order Chthoniobacterales; family DASVRZ01; genus DATDAW01. The sequence continues at coordinate 26,875 of DATDBU010000094.1, forward strand.
ATTGCTGGCATGCGCCGACGCACTCCACATGGAATACTGTCGGCGCGTCCGGAACAATGAGTCGCCGTCTCAGCTCATCGGAAACGCACTTTTCACCACGGCGTTGGAACAACCGGTTTTCGCAATCGCTCGGCTCGCCGAGCGCATTGTGCCCTATCAGGCATGGGCAAAGACATACCGCCACGTTCCCAAGGATGAAAACGACAAGGGAGGCTGGGAGAAGCTGCTGTTGCGCTACATCGCTGAATGCTGCGCGGAATTTATCGAAGAGGACGGTGGTGGCGTGAAGCGCATCCGGGCGGATGAACTACCCGGCAAGATGTCCGATCTCGACAAAGCCAAACTCATGCTTGGCTATATGGCAGACCTCCGGCAGGCCAAACCGTCTAGCCCACCTTCATCACCCGTAAATCTTAACACAAACATCGAACACCCATGAATAACCCTACGCCTCAACCCACGACAGTTCCCCGCATTACAGGACTTCTCATTCTTGAAGTGCGGAAATCGAATCCCAACGGCGACCCCGAGCGGGAAAGCTCCCCGCGACAGCGCCCGGACGGGAAAGGCGAAATCTCGCCCGTCTCCATCAAGCGCAAGCTCCGCGATCTTGTCGAAGTAAAGCCGGAGGCGGTCTGGGAGATGATCCAAAAGCGCGTGAGTTTACCCTCAGGATTCGACTACGACATCATGGAGAGCCGTGAGCGTGGTTGGAAGGAGCTCAAGGACCAGGACGAGCAAAAAAGGGCAAATGAGGCATGGGGCAAAACATCCGAGGTGCTCCGTGCTGACTTCCCAAAATTCAAAGCGAAATACTGGGACGCCCGACTGTTTGGGAACACGTTTCTCGAAAAGGCGAAGGAGGACAGTGGAATTCAAAACACTATTCGATCGGGGGTTGCGCACTTCGGTGTTGGAATTTCACTGGCTCCGATTGAAATCGAATTCAGCACTTGGACAAAGAAGGCACCAGCCCAGGAGGACAAAACCCGCGGTATGGCACCGATGGCGTTCAAAGTCCTCAAGCATGGAATCTACACGGTGCCGTTCTTCGTAAATCCAAGCCAAGCAGCCAAGACGGGTTGCACGGCAGAGGATATATCGATCATGGTCAATCTCTTGCCCTTTATTTATTCCCATAGCACGTCCGTCATTCGCACAATGATTGACGTCCGGCATGTTCACTGCGTGCAGCACCAGGAGAACGTTGGATCATTTTCGGATTTCGCATTGATCGACGCGCTCACACCAAAGCGAAAACCGGAGTTCGATGTTACCAAGCCGTCCGAATCTGCCGACGAATACAATTTTCCAACTTGGAAAGACATCGAGGGAACTAGCCCGCGAGATGGACGGCCGGTTTTCAAAGATCTGGGTACCTACCACGACTACGCTCTCTGAGCTATGATTCCGCTGGCCCACAGTGCTCGACACGGGTGCTCGGAACAAACGTATCACGACCATGTCGCGAACGTCTTCCGGGATGCCGTGGGCTATGCTGAAGCAGCAGCACGGTTCAGCCACACCCGCTCAGCAGACTTCCTGAGCGCGGTGGAGATGGCGGCGGCCTACCACGATCTTGGGAAGCTCGACCCGCTTTTTCAGAGTGATCTGCGCCAAAACCGCCTCAGGACGAGAATCAATCACGTCGATGCGGGTACTGCTCACTTACTGTCAGAAAGCCAAAAGCAAGGCGAGGCTGCTTTCCTTGTTTACAGCCATCATCGTCCCGGTTTGAGGGATTTGTTTGAAGAACAAAAGAAAATCGGCAACGGCATCAACTGGATGTTTCGAGATTGCGAGTCCAACGAGGCTACCGGAACCACTGTGAGGGAGCACATTAATACTCACCTCAGCAGTTACCTGGTCGAACACCACCGCTGGATTCCGGTTGCCTTAAAAAAGTGTAAACCCGGATTCACGGGCCTAACACGCCGCCTTGCGCTTTCCTGCTTGGTGGATGCCGACCACGGCGATACAGCCCGGCACTACGGAAAGGAATGCGACGTGGAGGGAGCGCCGCTCAGGGCTGGTGAGCGTTTGAAGGCGTTGGACGCCTACGTGGAAGAGCTTGGAAAGACCTCTGCGGCTTCAGAGCGAGAAAGGGACCGCCTCTTTTTGCGGCAGAGACTCTATGCAGCCTGCCGAAACCGTGAACTTGCGTCCGACGAATATCTTGTCGCGTGTGAAAGCCCCGTGGGCACGGGCAAGACGACTGCTGTCATGGCGCATTTGCTCAACGTGGCGGCGGAACGCGGTCTTCGACGAATCTTTGTGGTGCTGCCGTTCACCAATATCATCGACCAGTCAGTGAAGGTCTATCGCGACGCTTTGGTGCTGCCGGGGGAAAATGCGGAAGAGATCGTCGCGGCTCATCATCATCGAGTGGAGTTCGATGGCGAGGGGGCGCTCGAACATCGTCTGCTCTCGCAACGATGGGAGGCTCCGATCATTGTCACGACGGCTGTGCAGTTTTTCGAGACTTTGGCTGCGTGCTCCACCTCGGCGCTGCGCAAGCTGCACCGGTTGCCGGGTTCCTGCCTTTTCATTGATGAAACCCATGCTGCTATGCCGACTCCACTGTGGCCGCAAATGTGGCGCTGGCTTGAGGAACTGGGGCGCGAATGGTCCTGCCACTCGGTTTTCGCCAGTGGTTCGCTTCCCCGCTTCTGGGAGATGTGCGAGTTCTTTCCAGGCGGAACACTAGGAAAAGTGGTGGAACTCGTGGAGTCCGCAACCTTGCGCGAACAAGCCCGGACGATGGAGCAGCAGCGGGTGCAAATTCTATCGGAGCCACAGCGGCAGACAGTGGAGAGCCTTGGGGATCTTGTGCTTTCAAAGGCAGGGCCACGTCTGGTGATTTTTAATACTGTGCAGTCTGCTGCGGTGTTTGCATCGCACCTGCGGGAGTCTTGTGGAGTAACCGACGGTATTGAGCACCTCTCCACGGCTCTTACACCTCTGGATCGCGCCGAGACGGTCGATAGGGTGCGTGCGCGGCTAAGGTCGGATCGAAAAAACTGGTGCCTTGTAGCGACAAGCTGCGTGGAGGCTGGTGTTGATTTTTCCTTTCGCACTGCGTTTCGCGAAAGCTGCGGGTTGGTAAATCTGCTCCAGATCGCGGGGCGGGTGAATCGGCATGACGAATATTCGATGGATGGGCCAGAAGTTTGGGACTTTCGTCATGTGGAGGACGGACTCCTAAATCTTCATCCCGACTTCAAACTGTCCCGTCAGGTTTTGGCTGGGATGTTTACAGAGGGTGTCGTTGCACCCACCTCCTTCGCTTGCGGCGAGGCGATGCGGCGGGAACTAAGCAAAGACTATGGGCGGGCAGAGGATAAGGTAATGGCTATACATGAAGCTGAACGGAAGGGGCAGTATCCAGTGGTCGCTGATTCGTGCCGCATCATCAGCCAAGATACCCGGACGGTCGTAATTTGCCCCCAGTTGGCAGAACACCTGAGCGAACTCCATCCCTCCAAATATCCGCCCATGCGCCAGATCATGGAGCATAGTGTGCAGATTTGGGCGACCCGACTCGATGCAACAAGGTGGCCGGTAAAGCCTATCGGACCAGATGGCGATCTATGGGCGTGGACTGGAGCCTACGACAGCTTCGTCGGCTATATGGCTGGGGTAATTCCGCTGCTGAAGGCTAGGCAGAAAGGATTCGATGTCTTGTGACCTCAATGGATAGTCTTCAATCACAGATTCCATCTAAGGATCGGGAATTGTTGCCCCTCTCCCTCCTCAACGACTATCTCTACTGCCCGCGACGGGCCGCATTGAAACTTGTCGAAGGATGGCGCTCGGCAAACCAGCACACCGCCCGTGGCGATATCGTCCACGAGCACGCCGACCTTCCTGGTTACGAAGTC
>DATDBU010000095.1:0-2822 GCA_036524675.1 Chthoniobacterales bacterium
AGGTCGGGGCCGAAGCGCCCAATCCATTCGCGCAGGAACGGATCGCCGAAAAATTTCTTCCCCGCCCAACTCACGCACGCACGATCCGGCGGCGCATGATGACACCAGATCCAGCGACACGTATTTTGCGCGGCCTCGCGCACGAGCAAGTTCTCCAATTCGGCGCGAGACATGGGGCCGTCCCACCACGGGCATGCCGTCACTCGGGTGTCGCCGATCAACGCGCTTTCTCCGTCCACGAAAAGACCCTCCGCCCGTGATAGCCGCAGCCAACCCGCAAACGACTCGTTCGCGGCGTTGCGACTGTCGCCATCATGGTTTCCCGAGCTCACCAGCAACCGGGCGTGCTGCCGGATCCGGCGCAGATATTTTTCGACGACGACGATCTGCACGTCGAAATCCAGCGTCGAACCGAGGTCGAGCAGGTCACCGCCGATGATCACGAGATCGTAGTCGCCGGCATTCGACGTCAGCCAGTCATACTGCTGCAGCGTATAGTGCAGGTCGGAGACGAACAGCATCCTCATGCGGCCGACATCTTACGGGAACACTCGGCTCGGTCGAACTATTTCCCCGAGGCGGCGGTGATTTTTGAGCGCAGTGTTCTTCTGGCGACCATCAGGAGACCGTATCCGCCGAGACCCACGACGAACCGCCACTGACCAGCCTGCCGAAGATTGTTTCGCGTGAATGGCGGCGCGCTTGCGACCAACTTTTGCTCCCGTCGAATGCATTACTGCCGGCTGTTTCTAAACAGGAGGGAACAAAGGGAACGGAGGCAGGGAATTTGTTCATCATCTCCGTTTCCTCTGTTTGCTCCGGTTTGAATGAATGTTCATTTGCCACCAATTTCGGAATCATCAGGAGGGAACCGAGATCGCCGAGGCAGGAAATTCATCATCTCTCTGTTCTCTCAGTTTGCTCCTGTTCAATTTGCATCTTCGTTTGTGTCCCAGCCCGCTCGAAGGACGCCGCGAGGACAAGGAGGAAAAGGTTCGTCTTCATTTGATCCTCCCTTCCTTCGCTTTCTTCTGTTAAATCAGCCGGACGCCGATTTTCAAGGCGTCGCGGATTTCACACAGCGGAAGCCGAGATGGCTCATACCGGTATCGGCGGCTGTGCCACGGCGTGCGGATGGCCGGTAATTAACACAATAGTGATCGCTGCATAGAAACGACCCGCCCTTAGTCACACGCTTCGGTGCCATGGGCTCTTCCGGATCGAAAAATGTGTCTGGTCCCTTAGGGTTAACCTGCCCGTCGTTGGCCGTTTGATAAGCAGCCGTGCTATACCAATCCGAGCACCACTCCCAGGAATTGCCGATTATATCGTAGAGTCCGTATGGATTGGCCGGGTAAGTGGCCACCGGCGCCAGGGTCGCGTAGCCATCCGCAGCCGTGTCCCGATTGGGAAAATCGCCTTCAAAAATATTCGCAACGTATTTTCCCCCGGGTGTTAGCTCGTCGCCCCATGCGTAGCGCTTGTTATCGAGCCCGCCACGCGCGGCGAATTCCCATTCCGCCTCGGTCGGCAACCGTTTTCCCGCCCATTTCGCATACGCGACAGCATCTTCCCAGGCGACCTGGACCACGGGATAATTCTCCCGCCCTTTCAGATCGCTCCCGGGCCCTTCCGGATGCCGCCAGTTTGCGCCGATCACCCAATGCCACCAATTCCCGACATCACGCAGATCGACGGCTCCCGCCGGCCGGACGAATACGAGCGAGCCGGGCTGCAACATTTCATCCGGCGGTTTCGGCGTTCCGGGCGGCACTTGTTTTTTGATCTCCTCCCAATCGGGCTTCCTCTCGGCAACCGTAACGTAGCTCGTTGCCTCGATAAATTTCCCAAATTCGCTGTTAGTAACTTCTGTTCGATCCATCCAGAAACCATCGACTTTCACCCGGTGCGCCGGGCGTTCCGCGGGATAGCTTTCTTTCTCGTTGGTGCCCATCGAGAACTCTCCACCTGGCACCCAGAGCATTCCCGCCGGCGCTGTTTTGCCGCCGGCAGCCTTGTCAGCCCCAGAGGCGTCAGCGGTCAGTTGAGTCAATGCCGTCACCGCTGCAGCACGTGTTGCAGGCGTGCAGCAATATGGTTTGGGATCCTCTCCTCGTACCGGAGAAGCGGTTAGTATCCAGCCGATAGCGAAAAAAGTGCAGGCGATTGGTAGTTTCATAGGGGTGGTTTCGAATTTGAAGGATGAACCGCAGATTACGCAGATCAAGGCAGATGATTTTTAGATTTCTAACTTCACAATCACAAGCTCCTATCTGCCATCGCTTCGCTTACCCTCCGGGCTGCCTGGGCAGCTATCTCGCTCCGGTCGGTTGCTTTCATCTGCGGGGTTCCAAAATCTTCAATGTGGCGAGTTTCATGTAGGCCGCGAGATTTTTGTTGTGGAAGAAGGCGAAGGATTCAGCGGGGCAAGGTGCACCGGACGGAACGTATCGATCAGCCCGAGCCAAAATGCACGTGTTCTCCACAACAGGAACGCGAAAATGCTGCCGCCAAACACTCCAGCACGCAGATACTTTGAAGAAGGTTTATCTGCATCGTCTGCGGTTCATTCTCCTCGTCCGTCGTTCTCGTCCTCGAAACCTTGGTGGAATCGAGGACGAGGGACGAGAACGACCGCTATTCCAAGCCGCGCTTCTTGAAGGACTCGTCGATCTTCTTGTCCACCTGCTTGCGCACCTGATCGATGCTGAAGCTCGGCGGACGCTGGCTCGGCGGGTAGGTGGCGAATGTCTCGAGAAACGCCGTGGCTTTGAGCATGCCGCCAGTGATGATGTAGTCGTTCTTCACCAACCAGTCGTAGT
>DATDBU010000096.1:0-4071 GCA_036524675.1 Chthoniobacterales bacterium
GACTGCCCTCTAGTAGGCCCGCCGCCTAATCGGTCTTTACCGCAGTCAAGCCCTCATCGCTATGCTGTTGGCATGACGGATGCCGGGCAACGGTGCGGAATGCCGCTCACATGGGCGTGGGAGAACAGAATCGACGTCCGCCCTTCCCGGATTTGCCCAGCGCGCAGCCTCGCCCGGCAAGCGGTCCGCTGGCCTTCGGCACCACGCCGAAGCAGTACGTCATCCGGCAACGCCTGCGCCAGGCGCAGCGCCGGCTGCTGGAGAAGCCCGGGAGGGACATCGCAGCGATCGCCCTGGATACGGGATTCTCCAGTCACAGCCATCTGACGGCCTGTTTCGGCAGGCTCGTGGGATGCAGTCCAAGTGCCTTTCGGTTGGCGGCAGGGGCGTCGGATGGCGTTTCCTGCCAGGTGAATCCTAGTCGGTCTTCGCCGGCGCGAGTGCCTCGATGACGAGGTCGGCGACCGGCTTTTGGGTTTATCCGTCAACCCACTCATCCGTTCTCGCGGGGCGAGAACCTGAAATCCACGGTGGTGGTTTCGGCACGCGCTTCGAGCGCGGAAGCGACAAGTTCCTGCTGGCGGGCGGCGCTCATATTACGACGTCGTCGGGCTTATAGACAATGAGACCCTGGATGTAATCGAAGTGGGTGTCGGCGGTGGCGATCTCGTTGATGCCGAGGCGGCGGGCGACGGCGAGATTGATCGAGTCGATGGTGAGCAGGCCGAACTGCCGCTGGAGTTCGAGCGCGACGGCGAAGTCCGTCTTTTCCGCCTCAAGCAGCGCCAATTCACCGCCGAGCAACGCCCGCACGTCATCGGCATAAACTGAAAGCTGGCGCACCATCTCCGGTTTCTGCGACAGGGCCTTGGCGGGATTCGACGCCGCACGTCCGGCCGCTTGAGCCTCTTGCATCATTCGCCGGTGGCAGAACTCGGCGACGACGAACCCTGAAATCACACCGTTGACCGCACGCGTACTGCAGCGGGCGAGCAACTGACGACATCGCACCGACTGACCCGTGCGGGCGTAGAGGAGCACGTTGGTATCAATGAAAACGGTGCTGCCGTTGGTGATATCTTCGAGGTTCATTGATCGAAAAAGTCCGCTTCCATCGATTCCCGGATTTGTTCGGAGGTCAGACGCAGCGGATCGGCCTCCAGCAGGCGCGCGAGGCCGGACTTTGGGCTGCGGGGTTGTGCCTGCTGCTGAAGATAGGCGGCGATGGCTTCCTGAATCACTTCGCTGATCGCGCGCTTTTCGCGGGCGGCCGCGATTTTGAGATCCTGGTAGATCTCTTCTTCGAGTTGAGTGCCGATTTTGATTTTCATGGTGTCAGTTGCGTTCGAGTTCGACCCATGAGCGAGAAGCCACCGTGCTGGTAAAGCCGACTGGAGGGCAGCCGGGCTTGCGCGTCCGGATGTGGCCCCGGATCATCGCAAGGCGCTGCCAGGGGACGAGTTGCAGATCGGGATGCCACATCGGGAATCCTCGTGGGGTGGAAACTCTCGCCAGCACGACTGCTCGGCGAGGGCGCCTGCGTCGCCGTGGAGCGCTCAAGTGATCGGTGCCTTTGGGTCGCAGGCACGTCCGACGTCGATGACACCGTGTAGACGACCAGCCAAAACATCTTGGCGAGGCTGAAGAAGCGAGCTGATCATAGGCGATCGTCACCCGGTTTCTTGATATGTCAAGAAATCTAGAACAGTCTTCTCGAATGATCCGAATGATAATGTTACCCACATTCGAGAGCAACGGAACTCCACCAAAATACTGCAACGCGTTTTCTGAAGCTCGAATGAAAGTCTCCGTGTCCTGCGCCATTACCGCCTCGCTGTAGCCCTTGCGCGAGTAACTCAACACCGCCCGCAACACCCAGCTGCGGCGGGTCCTGCCGTCACCCTCTTCGACGGGCGCTCCCAGCCCGAAATCCACCTGCATCTCTTCTCCGGGCTGGCATTCCATCCGCCATACCCGCTCCGGCTGGCCCCCCTTGCGTCCACGCACGAAGCGCTTGACCGATGATAGGATCCCGCAAATCCCTTTTCCTCGACCAGATCCTGATAAATACGTTGCGCGCTCAATCCGGGCTCCATCTTCGAGTCGATCACCTCCTCAAAGCCTTCACACTGGCTCTTGCGTCCCGGCGGGGCGCCTGCGGATCGCGACGCCGGCCCCTCTCCGTCGCCCTCCCTCGAGCCGGGGACCGAAATCCCGGCGGTCGAAATACTGGTACACTTTGCCCCGGTCTCCCGCGTGTAACGCTGATACCGTACGCCGATGCAGCCCCAGCTCGCGCGCGATGCGCCGCTGCGACCATCCCTTCTCATGCAAACTGCGTATCGCTTCTTGGTGGCTCACTTTCAGGACGTTGCACATGCCCCATCCCAACCGCCCAAGGGCGGCCAGACGGAGCCGTTTTCAGCCCTTCACAAGTGGTACATTTTGAACCCTCCTATTTCGACCCTCCCCGGTACACTTTGACCGTCCGACGACACTTGTTCAAGCACCGGGTTATCTGCCGGCTTCGCTGGAATGCTGGAATACACCTTATTGGGTGGGCCTAATCGTAGCTCAGATCAGATTTCTTTGTGATGCGAATGTCGAACTGACTGCCAGTCCATATCAGATCAAATTTAGGCTTCGCAAATGTGTAGGAATCTCGCTTGGTGTCTTTCGGTCTAAACCGATTGTATGGCGCTACCTCGATCTGATTAACTGCTCTTCTTGGTTGAAATGTCCAAGTCAAGTTTAGACGCTTCGGAATATATTTCGATGTGACATCTTCCCAAGAATCGCCCGTCCAACTTAAAACGAATGTCTGATCCTTTCGTGGCTTGCTCCCATCGGCAAAAGGTTTTGGCATATGAACAAATACCAAGGGATGATTATCTTTCCTCGGTAGTAGCTTGATGAACAGCATTGAAGTGGCCGGCACCTCGTGGCCGTCGGAAAAGAAATGAACCCAACCATGCTCGTAATCTAATCGATCTGTAGAATTATCTCGAGATAGTGCGATCAGGAAAGCATCTCTATCTTTCAACGGAATGTCCGCCATGTAGCGGTCAGGAAGGGTTAAAATCGCTACGTTAAGAAAGTTACCTTCGTAGGCAAAGAGATGAGCAGAAAATAGATAAGCAAGAAGAATCGATAATATGAAGCGCATAAATTTGCTATAACCCAATGTCGGCGATCACGGGCCACGGACCGACGGCGCGACAGAGTACCAGCGCTTCCAGCGCGGTCCACTTGGTCTTGAGCTTTTCCTTCTGAATTCCTCCTCGTCCCGCGACTGCGGGATGATCTCTTCAAACTCCTCGTCGATCTTCGGCAGCTCGGCGGCGTTCAGGCTCAGCTTGGAACCGAAGGAGCCAGGTGGGGCGACTGAGATAGACAACGCAACGCGTTGGGCGAAGCCCGACCGAGCGGGGCCGCGAGGGAGTCAAATGCGGCTCTCGTAATAGATCGGCACCGTGGCCTTGTCGGCGACGGCACGCTGGATGTCGTAGATGCTGATGTAGTCGCCAAAGACCGCCCGCGTGTTGGCGTCCGTCTTTTCGATGGGCGTGCCGGTGAACCCGATGAACGACGCATTCGGCAAGGCATCGCGCAGGTTGCTGGCGAAGCCGTAGGACATCTCGCCGGTCTTTTCATTCACCTTGCCCCCAAAGCGTATCCGTAATACCAAGGCCATCTGGCGGTGATGGAGGTTGGGGCGCGATAGTGGGCGCGCTATGGAAAAAACCAAACGAACACGGAGCAGGCGGCGATTGGGAGGTGAGGAAATCGAGCGGCTGCTTGGGCAATATCGCGGCAGCGGGCGGACGCAGCATGAGTTTGCGGCGGCACATGGAATAGGTCTCTCGACATTAACCAAGTGGTTGCGCACGGAAAAGAGGCGGGCGCTGGCTGGTCGGGAGCGAGAGCCAGGCGCGATGGATCTGGTGGAGGTAACTCTGGCTGGGAGCCGCCCACCGGGAGCGGTTTTTTCATCGGGCAACGATTACGATTACGCCCTGGAGATGACCGGATGTGGCCGGCTGCATGTGCGCCGTGGATTTGACGGCGGGG
>DATDBU010000097.1:0-6406 GCA_036524675.1 Chthoniobacterales bacterium
GCGCCTTGGCGGTGGTGTGGGTATGAAGGAGGAGCCGAGGGGTTCTTCTGGCAGCCGGACGGGTGCGGGGATGCTCGAGGCGCGCTGGGCCAGCGCGCCCTACCAGGCATTTGCTACTCGCTGCTTGAACGATGGGCGAAGTTCGAGAATCGTTTCCTCCAGCCGTGAGCACCGACTTTCAACAAATCGCCAAATCCAAGGACGCCGAGCGCCGGCGGCTGCGTGCTTTGCCGTGGCTGGAAAAGCTGGAGATGCTTGACCGGTTGCGGGAGCGACACCTTTTGCTCCAGCGGACACAACCGACGACCGATCTGTCGCACGCCACGCGCAAGTGAGCAGTGCAACCATCCACCCGCGGCGCATTTTGACGGTGTCAGCAACTCCATGAAAGCCATCCAAGGTTACCATTTCATCAAGCCGGACGACCTCTCCTGGCGGCGGTCGAACCTGATGAAAATCCCCAACGCGTCCCGCGCATGCGGGATGGAACGGACGGGGAGCGAGGATGTGGAGGTAGGGCGCGCTGGCTCAGCGCGCCTGGGCGGCGGCGGTTGGCCGTGAAGGAAACGCGGAGGGCTTCTTTCGGGCAGGCGGACGGGTGCGGGCAACGCTCGAGGCGCTCTGGGCCAGCGCCCTACCCGGGTATCGCTACTTGCTGCTTGAGCGATAAGAAGAAACGACCCACATCTGTAACCGTGATCGCTTGGATAAAAAGCAAACCTATATGGAGGGCGTTGAAATGAAAAAGGAGTTGTCACCAAAACAACGCGAAGAACTGCTCAGAGCATTGAAAGCCCGCTTTGAGAAAAACATGAACCGCCATAAAAGTCTTGAATGGGCTAAAGTCCTAGCGAAGCTGGAAGCTAGTGCCGAAAAGCTGTGGTCACTCAATGAAATGGAGAGAACTGGCGGTGAACCGGATGTTGTTGGTCATGATAAAAAGACGGGCGAAACCATTTTTTTCGATTGTTCAGCGGAAAGTCCGAAAGGCCGCACAAGTGTTTGTTACGACCGTGAAGGGCTTGAATCGAGGAAAGAACATAAGCCAGAAAATAACGCTATGGATATGGCAGCGGCCATGGGCATTGAGCTTTTAACGGAAGAAGAATATCAAGAGCTGCAAAAACTGGGAGATTTCGATACGAAGACGTCGAGCTGGGTGAAAACACCTGCTGATGTTAGAAAACTTGGCGGTGCGCTCTATTGTGATCGCCGCTACGGCCGCGTCTTCGTGGGTCACAACGGCGCGCAGTCTTACTATAATGCCAGGGCGTTCCGTGGCTCGCTAAGGGTCTAAATTTGCGCAGACCGCGTCCCGCGACTTTCTCGGAGGTCCATGAAACGCCCCGGGAGCGAGAAGGAGGGGTAGGGCGCGCTGGCTCAGCGCGCCTTGGCGGGGCTGGTGGGTGTGATGGAGAAGGGGATTTTTTCGGTCCGGAGGCGGATTGGGTGTGTGGGGCCATGTTCGAGGTGCGCTGGGCCAGCGCGCCCTACGATCGCCGACGCTCATTCCTACATTCTTACGTGGAGAAATGAGCGCGGCAACGACTTTCCAAGGTTAGCTCAGGGCATGCGTGGCGTGCGTGATCGCGCCTCCGGCGCGCAACGCCGCGGCGACGATCGTGGCCTCGGCAAGTTCTGCATCGGTGACGCCTGCCCGGCGTGCGTTCGAGGCGTGGATGTCGACGCAATAGGGGCATTGCGTGGTGACAGCTACGGCCACGGCGATCAGCTCTTTGTATTTCACGGGAATCGCTCCTTCGGCGACTGCCAGTTTGTCGAACGCCCAAAACGCCTTCATCGCTTCCGGCGCGAGGTTGTTCATCTTCTTAATTTTCGTCAGGTTTTCTGTAGTATACATGTGTTGAGTTTTGAACTGGATTACTGGTCCAGGTTCACATGGAGCGACCTTACAGAGGACAGGGTGACCCTCGCTTTGCTGCGCGGTTCAATCTTTTGACTGTGAAGCTCAGGCGGCGACTGAAGAATTCTGCCGATACGTCACGGGCGGGACACCGAAAAGCTCCTTAAACACGCGGCTGAAATGGGAGACGTCCTCGAAGCCGCTCTCGAATGCGATCTCCGTCACGTTCATCTGCGAGTTGTTGCGTAACAGCTTCGCGGAATAATCCAGGCGCCGTCGCAACAGCCATTTGCCGGGCGATTCCTGGAAATGCGATTGGAACTCGCGCTTGAACGACGACAGGCTGCGATGACACAGCTTCGCGTATTCGTCTAACAAAAGATTGAAGCGGAAATTGGCCTCCATGATTTCCGAGATGGACGGCGAATCGCTTGCGCCAATTCTGCGGAAATGCGCCGCCAGTTCGGAGTTCACGCCGCTCGTCAGGACGCTGATGACCAGCTCCTTCAGCTTCAGACGCACGAGCGGTTCGGCTGGCTTTTCCTTTCCAGAAAGATAGGTGCGCATAGACTGGAAAAGCGCCGCTAGCGTCACATCATTTTCCACCCGCAGCGCCGTCTTGATCAGCGCGCTGCCCGATGCCTTGAGGCTTAACATGCCGATCACCTCGCGGACCGCGCCGCGCATGAGCGCGTCCGGAATGAAAACCATCAGCAGACACACGTCCGCATCGAAGTATTGCTCCATGATGGTCGCGCCTTTCTTGAAAAACAGCGTGTCGCCAGGGTTTGCCAGCCACACTCCGTCCGACGTGTGCCACGTCTTCTTACCCGTGACGATGTGCACGAGGTAATCCGTTTCCGTCCAGCTTGGCAGTTTTTTCTTGTTCGTGCCGCAGGTGTATTCGGCAAACAAAACGTCCCCGATCTCGAGCTTGTTGTAGCTCGGATTCGTGCGCACCGCTTCGTAAAGGTTCAACATACCGCAAGCTCGGGAACGAGACCCGACGACCATACACGAACACCGGCGGACCGCACGATGGAACTTTGGTTCCGTTCCGATGCCTCCCTCCTTGGCACAGCACCACCCCGTCTTGTGAGGCCTCGAGCGTTAATTAATTTTCGCGGCGGCGAAGTGTTCCCCAGCAAGTCCATGAAGGTTAGTTACCATCTAATCAGTCGGAAGACCTCTTCTGCCGGCCGTCCAATCTGATGAAAATCCCGAACGCGTCCCGCGCCTGCGCCTGCGGGATGGAACGCGCCGGGAACGAGAATCTGGGGTAGGGCGCGCTGGCGCAGCGCGCCTTGGCGGGGATCGGGGCGGCGAGGTTCGAGGCGCGCTGGGCCAGCGCGCCCTACCCGCGCTTTGGCGGGCGGGTGCGGCGGTGTTCGAGGCGCGCTGGGCCAGCGCGCCCTACCTGGATTACCGGGCGAGGTCGGTGAAGATGGTGTCTTCGGGCCACCAGCGGTAGGGCCATTGTTCCCAGTGAGCGACGAGGCCGGCGCGGACGGGGTTGTGGAGGATGTAGTCGGCTTTGGCGAGATAGCTTTCGTCGTGGCGCAGGCGGTGATCGAAGAAGTTTTGCTGCCAGCGGATCTTGAGCGAGCGGGCGGTCCAGCGTTTCCACTCGGTCATCACGCGGACCATTCCATCCCCGGTCGAAGGGAAGCTAGCGAGCAGGTGCACGTGATCCGGCATCACGGTCACGAGCCAGGTCCACCAGACGCCGGATCGGTTCCGGTGCTGGATCGTCTCGATGAGCGCTGGGCCGATCTCGTCGCACGCCAGTTGATTCGCTCTCCGCGTCTCGCAGCAGACGGTGATGAACCAAATTTCGCGGCTGGGATCGATCCATCGGGGCGGTTCGTGAGGAAGCGTCCGGCGCGTCGGCATGGGGCGATCAAACTGTGGAAATCGTGACGGATCAATCACGGAATGGACTGGTAGGGCGCGCTGGCTCAGCGCGCTTTGGCGGGGATCGGTGGCTGTGAAGGGGCGGTGCGGCGGTGTTCGAGGCGCTGGGCCAGCGCGCCCTACCCGGGCTTTGGGTTTGTTTGCGACAATTCACGGGCGCGCTTCGAGGATCAGGTTGAATGGGGTCTCCATCGCTTTGCGGAATCGGGTGAAGCCCGCTTCCTGAAAAACCATTTGCAGCCGGGATTCGCCTGCCTGGGCGCCCAACGCCAAACCCACTTCCTCGGAAAGGGAGTGCGCACAGCAAAGCGTTGTGGAGGCCGAGTAATAGATCTGTGACACCGGATTGATGTTATCTTCGACCTTGTCCCGGCCCAATGGCTCAACGACCAGCACCGTCCCATCTTTGCTGAGCGCTTGCCGCGCGTGAATGGCGGCGCCGACCGGATCACCCAGATCGTGGAGGCAATCGAAGAAGCAGATCAGATCCAGGCCTCGTTCGGTCAATGTTTTGGCGGTGCCGACCGCAAACTGAACCCGGTTTTCAACGCCGGCTTGCCGGGCGTTCTCACGCGCCGCGGCAATCGACTCTTCATGTGAATCGAAGCCGTAGAAGCGCGAGTTCGGGAATGCTTCAGCCATAAGAACCGTTGAATGCCCGTGGCCGCAGCCGATGTCGGCGACTCTGGCTCCGGCGATCAATTTTTCCACCACGCCATCGAGCGAGGGCAACCACTCCGGCACAAGCTGTTTTCGGTAGCCGTTCCGATAGAACGCGGCGACACCGCAGTAAAGCCGGCCGTCGTGGTCACTCCAAGGCACGCCCTTTCCGGTGCGAAAGGCTTCAATGGCTTTAGGTTGATCGAGCCACATGGACGCCGGCACTTCCCAAGCCGGCGCGATGTAAGTCGGGCTGTTCTTATCGGCCAGCACCAATGCCTGTTCCGGCAGCAATTCATAGGTCTGACTCGAGGGATGATAGGCCAGGTAGCCGCCCGCGACCTGGCTGTTCAGCCATTCGCGCACATAACGCTCGGCACAACCCGTCCGTGAGGCGACTTCATGCGAACTCAGGGGACCGGCGCCCGCCAGTGCTTCGTAGAGCCCGAGTTGGCGGCCGAGGCTAACCATCACTCCACCGTAACCGGCGGCGAGGTCTGTAATCGCGCGATTCAGAAACGCGTAGAGTTTGGATTCATCAATGCGGGCAGACAGATTGTCGGCTGTGGTTTCATTTTCTGTTTTCATAGGAGCCAACCGTAGCTTTTGCCATTGTGGGATGTTAGAGGCATACTTGCCAAAAACCGGTTCATACATGCCACGCGCCAAAACAGAATCCCCAGGCCAGAAGCGTTTGCACGTCAGTCTGGTCGCGATTCCGGATGTGGCCATCTCCTGTCTGACAGGGATCTACGACGTTTTTAAGGTCTTCGGCATTCTGGGGACGTTTGATCCCGCTGTGCCCCGCGAATCGCCGTTCGATGTGGAAATCGTATCGCCGGAGCCGGGTATTTTGATCACTGCCAGCGGTCTGCCGATTGCACCGCAACGCCAGCTTCGCGAGGTGCAGCACACGCATATCATTATCGCGCCTTCGATCCTGGTGGAGGGCGCCGATTGGAAATGCGGGCGTTACCCTGAGTTGGTCGCGTGGTTGAAGGATCATCATGCGCGGGGCGCCATGCTTTGTTCGGCCTGCTCAGGCGTGCTCTTAATTGCTGAAACAGGCCTGCTCGATGGCCTGGATGCCACGATGCATTGGGCCTACGCGCAAACCTTCCAGAGAAACTTCCCCAAGGTGCATCTGCGGTTGGAAGAGGTTTTGATTGCGACCGGTGCGAGGCAGGAATTTGTCATGTCCGGCGCCTCGGCGTCGTGGCACGATTTGGTTCTGTATCTCATCGCGCGGCAGGTTGGCCCCACGGCGGCACAGGCGATTGCAAAATACTTGCTGCTGCAATGGCATCGCGATGGACAAGCGCCATACGTTCCGTTTGCGCCGCCCACGGATCATGGTGACAGCATCGTGTGCCAACTGCAGGACTGGCTTTCAAAACATTATTCCGTTGCGAATCCAGTCGAGGAACTAGTGCGTCGCTCCGGGTTGCCGGAGAGGACCTTCAAGCGCCGCTTTACACATGCGACGGGTCTGCCTCCCATCAGCTACGTGCAGCACCTGCGCGTCGAAGAGGCGAAGCGCCGGCTTGAACGAACCAACACGCCGATTGATCAGATCAGCTTCGAAGTGGGATATGAAGACGCAGCCTCCTTCCGCAGGTTATTCCGACGCATCACGCGCGTTACGCCGGGCGACTATCGCCGCAAGTTCCGACTGCCGGCCTTTGCGTCGGGGTCTAATAAGAAGGCGATGTGAGCGTGATGTTCCATTTTTCAACGGGGAGGCATTGCGCAAGGTGGGCTTTGGAGGCGAAAGGTTCGCCAGCAAGTTCATGAAAGCCATCCAAGGTTACCATCTCATCAAGCCGGAAGACCTCTTCTGGCGGCCGTCCAATCTGATGCAAATCCCGAACGCGTCCCGCGCCTGCGGGATGGAACGCTCCGGGAGCGAGAATCTGGGGTAGGGCGCGCTGGCTCAGCGCGCCTTGGCGGGATCGGTGGCTGTGAAGG
>DATDBU010000098.1:0-6652 GCA_036524675.1 Chthoniobacterales bacterium
AGCGAACATTTATAAATGTCACAGAAGCTGTTTATTGACGTTCTAGAGCTTATGCGGAGTCGCCACGCACGCGCGAATGATATCGCGACGGCTAGCGCCGGAAAATTGCGCCAGCCATCCGAAGCGCTAATTGTTTTGCAGAATCTCCTGGCCTCGGCGGATATTCTCACGAACGGTCGGCGTCCCTGGGATATCCAGGTTCACGACGATCGGTTTTATCGCCGCGTGCTCTCGGGCGGCTCGCTCGGGCTGGGAGAATCCTATATGGACGGTTGGTGGGATTGCGCGGCGCTGGATGAAATGTGCTTTCGTGCCGTCCGGGCGAGGCTCGAGGAAAAGATTCCGCTCAATTTCCAGGCAATGATTTCGATCGCCACACCGGTCATTTTCAATCTCCAGACCAAACGCCGGGCCCGACGCGTCGCCCGGCGGCACTACGATTTGGGGAACGATTTTTTTGAGGCGATGCTTGATCCTGCGATGCAATATTCCTGCGCGTGGTTTCAAGGCGTCACCCGCCTCGCGGATGCTCAAAGGCTGAAGATGGACTTGATCTGCCGCAAGCTACGCTTGAAGCCTGGAATGCGGCTGCTCGATATTGGGTGTGGCTGGGGTGGCCTTGCCAGATACGCGGCGCGGCACTATGGCTGCCATACGGTGGGCATCACACTCTCCAAAGAGCAACAGGCCTATGGGGACGCCGCATGCCGTGGGTTGCCGGTCGAAATCCGCCTTCAGGATTACCGTGACATGAGGGAATCATTCGATCGCATTGTGAGCGTGGGGATGATGGAACATGTGGGTCCCAAAAATTACCGTGACTATATGGAAACGGCCTGCCGATGCCTGAAAGAGGACGGGGTTTTTCTTTGTCAGACTATTGGCGGTGTGCGATCCAGTGCCCGCACCGATCCGTGGATCGCGCGCTATATTTTCCCAAATTCCATCCTGCCATCCGCGTCGCAGGTGACACACGCGGCTGAAGGATTGTTCGTTTTGGAGGATGTGCACAATTTTGGCGTGCACTACGATCGGACGCTTCTCGCTTGGGAGGAAAATTTCCGCGTTTCCTGGCACCGGTTTCGGAATCGGTTCGGAGACCGTTTCGAGCGGATGTGGCGTTTTTATTTGCTGAGTTGCGCCGGAGCTTTTCGCGCCCGGAGCATTCAGCTTTATCAATTCCTTTTCTCCAAAGGCGGGATTCTTGGCGGATACGTTCGGCCGCAATGAAACGTTTTCGTTGTCTTCCCCAATGGCTATGAGCTCTTGTCTGTGAGTCCCGCGGCGTAAGCTCCGAAAACGAGCCGTATTTCATCTCGCACGCGGCGGAATTCGGCGAGGATTTCTTCCTCTGAACCCGTGGCATGCGCCGGATCGTCAAAACCCCAGTGGTGGCGGTTAAGCTGACCGGGGAACGTGGGACACACCTGATCGGCGTTGCCGCAAACGGTGATGACGGTATCGATTTTCCGATTCAGAAACTCGATTAAATGCTTCGATGTGTGTCCGGAAATATCGATGCCGATTTCTTTCATGGCCGCGATAGCTTTTGGGTGAACATAGCCGGCGGGTTTCGATCCGGCGCTGACAACTTCCACCACATCGCCGGCGGCTTCGCGCAGAGCGCCTTCAGCCATGTGGCTGCGGCAGGAATTGCCGGTGCAAAGGATGAGAACAGTGGGCTTGGTTTTCATAGAGTTCGGGTTCAAAGATCAAAGCGCGGACAAATAGCGTTCGGCGTCCATGGCAGCCATACAGCCCATGCCGGCGGCAGTGATGGCTTGCCGGTAAACGGAGTCCGCGCAATCGCCGGCCCCAAACACGCCGGGAATATTCGTGCGGCTGCCATCGCGGAGTTTCAAATAACCCGCGTCATTCATATCCAGCTGACCGCGAAAGATTTGCGTATTTGGCACGTGCCCGATGGCAACGAAGACGCCGGCGCATTCCAGGGTGCGTGTTTCGCCGGTGATCGTATTCTTCAGCCTAACCCCCGTTACCTGATCCGTGGAAACGTTGTGTATTTCCTCGACCACGGAATTCCATATGGGCTGGATTTTAGGATTCGAGAGGGCGCGTTCCGCCATGATCTTCGAGGCCCGCAGCGTGTCTCGGCGATGCACGAGGTGCACGACGGAGCCAAAGTGCGTGAGATATAGCGCCTCTTCGCACGCTGAATCGCCGCCGCCGACGACCACGAGCGGTTTGTTGCGAAAAATCGGCAGTGCCCCGTCGCACGTGGCGCAGTAGGTGACGCCTTTGTTTTCCAATGCGCGTTCGCCGGGAACTCCCAAGTGCCGGTGTGAAGCGCCGACAGAGACGATGACGGATTTCGCTTCGACCCGTTCGCCTTCGACGGTGATCTTGAATGGGTTCACTGAGAAATCGACTGCTTCCACGTGAGTCAAAAATTTGACCCGGGTTCCGAAACGCGCGGCTTGTTCCTGCATTTCGACCATGAGTTGGTTGCCATCGATGCCTTTGCTGAAGCCCGGGTAATTTTCCACGACTGTCGTGGTGGTGAGCAAGCCGCCCGGCTGGATGCCGGTGATGAGGAGTGGATTCAGGTTGGCGCGCGCGGTGTAAATGGCGGCTGTCCATCCCGCGCATCCGGATCCGATGATGACGACGTTTTCCATTTGTAAGAAATTTCAGGCCGTCAAACGACCTTCATACCACGGTTTCGACGAAATGCAGAAGCTGCAAACGGAAAGCATCACGGGAACTTCGATCAGCACGCCGACAACGGTGGAAAGGGCTGCGGGACTGGTCGGCCCGAAGAGGGTAATGGCCACGGCGACAGCGAGTTCGAAGAAATTGCTGGCACCGATGAGCGCGCCGGGACTGGCAACATTGTGTTTCACTTTGAAAAGCCGCATCAGACCGTATGCGAGTCCGGAGTTGAAATAGACCTGGATCAAAATTGGCACCGCAATTAGCAGGACGGCTGTCCAGTTGGTGAGGAGGTTCTCAGCCTGGAACGCAAAGATGAGCACCAGGGTCGCTAGCAGAGCAAGGATCGTTACGGGGCGAAATTTTGGCAGGAAACTGGTGTTAAACCATTCCTCGCCACGCCATCGGATAACTGCCGCACGGCTGATCCAGCCGGCTACCAGCGGGATGACGATAAACACAACGACGGACGTCAACAGCACTGCAGCAGGTATTTGCACGCCGCTGATTCCCACTAGAAACATCACGATCGGCGCAAACGCGAAGATCATGATGAGGTCGTTGATGGCGACCTGCGCGAGGGTATAAGGTCCGTCGCCGTCGGTGAGATAACTCCACACAAACACCATTGCCGTGCAGGGCGCGGCGGCCAGGATGATGAGTCCGGCGACGTAGTTTTTCGCCGTTTCCGAGTCGATCCAGCCGAGGCGTGTTCCAAATAGCCATTGAATGAAGAACCAGCCGAGAAGCGCCATGCTGAAAGGTTTGATGAGCCAGTTCACGAACAGTGTGACAAGCAGTCCTTTCGGCTTCGCGGCCACGCCTTTGAGTCCGCCGAAGTCGATCTTCAGCATCATCGGGTAAATCATCAGCCAGATGAGGACGGCAATGGCGATGTTGACGTGGGAGTTTTTCCCAAACTCCAATGCGCTCACGGCTTGGGTGGCTTGCGGAAAAAATTTGCCGATGCCGATGCCGATGACCATGCAGATCAGCACCCACAGGGAGAGATAACGCTCAAAAAAATCGAGACGCTTCGAGGAATTGCCCATGTTGAAAAGCTGCTCAGCAGCAACCGGTTGTGCCGCAGCAGGCGGACTCGGATTCGACTTCGGCGCCCTCGGGTAAGCAGACGTCCCTGGCGAGGCAGACGGTGTGTTTGGATTCGAGTTGGAATGTTACCGCGCTGGCGTTCGCAGAGGCTTCGGCGACTGGAAACTGGGAGATCCAGCCGTCCTCGAACTCGATTTCGACGGGAGGATCGTCGTGACCGATGATTGCAGAGGCGTCGTCCATGATCGCGGCGAGCTTTCCCGCGGAAAGCCGGTGATCAAGGTCCTCTGCAACCCACGATTGGAGGTTGCACGCAGCGACCCTGCGGAATTTTCCACCGCAATCCACGAAGGTTTTCTCCACGCGACCGACTTCGGTGATATGCGCATGGACGGGAATCCGCGTGCCATTGGGAAGGACGAAGGCGAGCTCGGCTTCCGGGTGTTGTTTGAGGATTTGTTTGAATGCGGATGTTTTCATAATCTTGAGGCGCAAAAGCGCTGTAGCGGCGGTCGGTGACCGTCGTTGTGCCCTTGAATCGACGACAGCGCGGAATCGGCCGTCATAGACCGCCGCTACAGTCGGGGAGTTATGGGTGCATGCCGATTTCCTTCGTGGCGGCTTCCAGACGGAGGGCGTCGAGTTTTTCGAAATTCAAGGAAGCGAGCAGTTCGAGACGGCGCTGGATGAACTGGCCGGCGATAAAGAAGGCGCGCAGTTTTTCAGCCTCAGTGCCTTCGATATCCGACGGGTCTTCCATGCCCCAGTGGGCGATGATAGGTTGCCCGGGCCACGTTGGGCAGGTTTCCCTGGCATCGTCGCAGAGTGTGATCACGAAATCGAAATGGACATCCTTGAACTCTTCCCATGATTTGCTGCGGGCAGCAGAGGCGTCGATTTTGAAGTTGTCGCGCAGTGTCTGGATTGCCAGCGGGTTGGGCGCGAGTTTAGGATTTGAGCCGGCGCTATAAACGTCGAAACGGGCAGGGGCGATCTTTTTGAGGAGGTATTCGGCGAGGATGCTGCGCGCGGAGTTGCCGGTGCACAGGAACAGGAGTTTGAAACGGCGGGGGACGTTAGTGCTCATAGGGTTAGAGTCGAGATTGGCCGTTAACAATTGCAGGAACTCTTGTTTTCGAGAAGCGGTTCCATCCAGCCGCAGTCAGTTGTTACCTGATTGTGACGTTCGAGATCTTTGCGGAACTGCGGATCTGTTTGCACGCAGTCCTGGAGGCATTTGAGATTCGCCTCGAGCTCGGCGGATGGCTTTGCAGGCAGGCTGTAAATGATCCAGGTGCCGCGCCGCGTCGTTTCGACGAGAGCGCGTTTGCGGAGATAGGCAAGGTGCTGGGAGACTTTGGTCTGGGGAATTTGGAGGATGTCCTGAAAATGGCAGACGCAAAGCGGCCCGTGTGTCAGCAGATGGATCATCCGCAGCCGGGTGGCATCACAAAAGCATTGGTAAATCTGGATCAAATCCACGGACTCAAGTATGCGGCATCCAATATATGCGTCAATGTAAATATTCGCGTTGGCGCATATTTCCTCGAGACGAAGAGAATGAGAGCCGTCGAAAAAACTGCGGTGTGCCGTGTGCCGTGTCCCGAATGTGCCGGCCCGTTCGTCACATCACTGAGAAGACCAACACCTATGAACACACAGACAACAACATTCGAAGACAGAAAACATACGCCGGCGCATCCCATCGTCTCTCCGGAAGAATGGCTGGCCGCCCGCAAGGAACTACTCAGTAAGGAGAAGGAATTTACCCGGTTTCGCGACCGGCTAACTGCAGAGCGTCGCGAATTGCCGTGGGTGAGAGTTGAAAAAAACTATATTTTTGATGGACCTGAGGGGCGAGTGACGCTTGCGGATCTTTTTGAGGGACGCAGTCAGTTGATTGTTTACCATTTCATGTTTGGTCCCGGATGGGAAGAGGGGTGCGTGGGTTGCTCATTCCTGGCTGATCACCTCGAAGGCGCCCTGATGCATCTCCAGCATCACGACGTATCGCTTGCCGTCGTCTCGCGTGCGCCGTTGCGGGAGATCGAAGCGTTTAAAAGACGCATGGAGTGGGACTTCAAGTGGGTGTCGTCATTCTGGAGCGACTTCAACTTCGACTTTTATGTGTCGTTCACGAAGGAGGAGGCAGCGAAGGGGAAGGTTTACTACAACTACGCTCTGCGCGATTTCCAGGTCGAGGAACTCTCGGGAACGAGTGTGTTTTACAGGGACGAGCATGGGGAGATTTTCCATACGTATTCGGCATATGCCCGTGGGGATGAACAGCTGCTGGGTGCCTATCACTTCCTCGAACTCACACCCAAGGGCCGCAATGAAACCGGGCCGTCTTTTGACCTGACGGATTGGGTGCGGCATCATGACAGGTATGGCGCCGGGGGCTCTGTCGACTCGACCGGGCGGTACGTCGCTGCGAAGGAATCGGACGCCTGCTGCCATTCGGAAATAGGTCGTGCATAACAACGGACACACCTTCGGAAACTCAGGCAAACTAAACTCTATTCATGAGCACCAAAACGACCTCTTCCGATTACATGGTTATTTCTCGAGGTGAATGGGATAAATCGCTTTCCTCGGAAGAAATACAGAACGCCATCAGCCAGTTCTGGACCTGGTTCGAACGATTGAGCAATGAGCGCAAGATCAAAGGCGGACACCGGCTCGCAGACGAGGGCAAAATTCTTGCCGGTAAAAAATCGGTCACTGATGGCCCGTTTGGAGAATCCAAAGAAGTCGTCGGGGGCTATTGGTTCATGGTTGCGGACAGCCTCGAAGAAGCCGCGAAACTGGCTCAAGGCAACCCCTGTCTGGACTACGGCATCACCGTCGAAGTACGGCCTGTCATGACGAACCCCATGGAATCTTAGGAAAACGCTGATTTAATGAACCACCAAGGCACCAAGAC
>DATDBU010000099.1:0-16974 GCA_036524675.1 Chthoniobacterales bacterium
GTCGGAACGAATGATCCAGGAAGCCATGGAACGTCTGATGATCGGCCGAACAACCCTGGTCATCGCGCACCGGCTGTCCACGATTCAGTCCGCACACAAAATCGTCGTGATGGAAAAAGGTTGTGTCCGCGAGATTGGCACACACGATGAATTGCTGGAAAAGGGCGGTCTGTACGCGCACTTGCACGACCTGCAATTCAGCGAGTGAAAGCGTTTGTGGAAAAACGTCCACGAAGAAGGTAATCTCGCAACATGTTGACCATCCTGGAAAACCCGAGCGTTCGGCGATTGGCCAAACCGATCGATCTTCGGACGTATCATTGGATGGGCGAACAGGGCTTGGTGGACAAGCAGACAGAGCTGCTACGCGGAGTGATCGTCGAAAAAATGAGTAAATCCCCCTTGCACGAAAACTTGGTCGATGAACTTCACGAGCGTTTATCTGCCATTGTCGGCCCTGGCTACTGGACTCGAAAAGAAGCTCCCCTGACGCTCGCTGATTCCGAGCCAGAGCCGGACATCACGGTCGTTCCTGGGCAACGCGCGGACTATCGCTTTACACATCCAAAAACGGCCTGTTTGGCAATCGAAGTCGCCATCTCCAGCACCGAGATTGATCGCGAAAAGGCCGCTATCTATGCCGAAGCTGGGATTTCCGAATACTGGCTCGTTATCCCGTCTTCGGGTACCGTCGAAGTTAACACGGGTCCCATGAATGGGGTTTACGCGCAGAAAGACGTTTTCCAGCTCGGGCAAAGCGTCACCTCCGTTCAATTCCCGGCATTTACTGTAAAATTGGACGAATTCTTCGCGAGAAACTAACGGAATACAATCCGGTCTCCATCCGAATCCGCCTCAATGGTTTGGCCCTCCCGGAATTTTCCGTTGAGGATCTCCAAGCTGAGCGGATCCAAAACATCGCGCTGAATCGTCCGTTTCAGCGGACGGGCGCCATAAACCGGGTCGTAACCTTCGCGGGCAAGAAGACGCTTGGCGGCATCGGTAAGTTTCAACGTCAGTTTCTGGTTCGCGAGCCGTTTCTCCAAACGATGGACCTGAATTTCCACAATTTTCGCCAGGTCCTCTTCGCTGAGCCGGTCGAAAATGATGATCTCGTCCACGCGATTCAAAAACTCCGGCCGGAAATGTTGGCGTAGGGCTTCGGTGACACGGGCCTCACGCTGCTCGGCATTCGACGCGTCGAGAATGTATTGAGATCCAATGTTCGACGTCATGATGATGACTGTGTTCTTGAAATCGACCGTGCGCCCTTGGCCATCCGTAATACGGCCATCATCCAGCACTTGCAGCAGAATATTGAAAACATCCGGATGCGCTTTCTCGATCTCGTCGAATAACACGACGGAATAGGGCTTGCGCCGAATTGCCTCGGTCAATTGGCCGCCTTCCTCAAATCCAACGTAGCCCGGAGGTGCGCCAACCATGCGGGCAACGGAATGTTTTTCCATGTACTCGGACATGTCGATCCGGACCATTGCCGATTCGTCATCAAACAAAAATTCCGCCAGAGCCCGGCTTAACTCGGTCTTTCCCACGCCCGTGGGTCCCAGAAAAATGAACGATCCGATGGGACGATCTTCATCCTGCAATCCCGCTCGCGACCGGCGGACGGCGTTCGCAACGGCGGAAATCGCCTTTTTTTGGCCAATGACCCGCTGCCTTAACCGCTCCTCCATGTGAACGAGCTTTTGCCGCTCACCTTCCTGGAGTCGCGACACGGGAATTCCCGTCCAGCTCGCGACGACCTCAGCAATATCTTCCTCGGTGACTTCTTCCCGCAGCAGACGGGATTGCTCTCCATCCGCCTTGGAATCAACACCTTCCAGTTTTTTCTCTAACTCCGGAATACGTCCATACTGGATTTCGCTCGCTTTCGCGAGATCGCCCCGCCGCTGTGCCTGCTCGAGCTCGGTGCGAAGCGCTTCAAGCTGCTCTTTCACCTTCCGCTGATCGTCGAGGATGGATTTTTCCTGCTGCCATTCCGCCTTCAACGCAGCGGATTTTTCCTTCAAATCAGCAAGTTCGCGTTCGATCTTTTGCAAGCGTTCACGGCTCGCGGCGTCGGTTTCCTTGAGCAAAGCCTGGCGCTCCATTTCGCTCTGCATGATCTCGCGTTCGATGACATCGATTTCCGTTGGCATGGAATCCAGCTCGATTTTGAGCTTCGAGGCCGCTTCATCCACGAGGTCGACTGCTTTGTCGGGCAGAAACCGATCCGAAATATAGCGATTCGATAGCACCGCTGCCGCTACGAGCGCCGAATCCTGAATCCTTACTCCGTGATGGACTTCGTAACGTTCTTTGAGGCCGCGCAAAATCGCAATGGTGTCTTCGACCGTTGGCTCGTCCACCATCACAGGTTGAAAACGCCGTTCCAGCGCCGCGTCTTTTTCGATGTATTTGCGGTACTCGTCGAGCGTCGTCGCGCCGATCGTTCTCAATTCGCCACGCGCCAATTGCGGCTTGAGCATGTTCGACGCATCGACCGCGCCCTCCGACGCGCCAGCGCCAACAATCGTGTGCAGCTCGTCGATGAACAAAATGATTTCGCCCTCCGATGAAGTCACTTCCTTGAGAAAGGCTTTGAGCCGGTCCTCGAATTCACCGCGGAACTTCGCTCCAGCAATCATCGAACCGATGTCCATACTGATCAGGCGCTTGTTTTTTAACGATTCCGGAACGTCGCCGCTGACAATTCGTCGGGCCAACCCTTCCACAATCGCCGTTTTTCCGACACCCGGCTCGCCAATGAGAACCGGATTGTTCTTCGTCCGCCGGGACAACACCTGCATCACACGCCGGATTTCGTTATCGCGGCCGATGACGGGATCGATTTTTCCCCGGCGCGCTGCTTCGGTCAAATCGCGTCCATATTTCTCCAGGGTCTGATATTTTCCCTCCGGGTTCTGGTCTGTCACCCGTTGCGAGCCCCGCAGATCGACCAGTGCTTTCATGAGCCGGTCGCGACTGACACCGGAATCCCGCAAGAGCTTTGCAGCGCTTGTTTTCGAGTCGGTTAACGCCAACAGGTAGTGCTCTGCGCTGGTGTATTCATCCTTCAACTTCGCCATTTCGGCCTCGGCCTGGTTAAGGGTCTGAACGAGCTCCGACGAGAGCC
Source organism: Chthoniobacterales bacterium (assembly GCA_036524675.1). GTDB lineage: Bacteria > Verrucomicrobiota > Verrucomicrobiia > Chthoniobacterales > DASVRZ01 > DATDAW01. Next base: position 3,140 of record DATDBU010000099.1, read on the forward strand.
CAACCTGCGCCGCGCCGGATACTCTCGCCCGTTTAGCCAGCGCGTCCTGCAAACGTTGATCCAGCGCCGAAGTCGAGACGCCGATTTTTTCCAAGAGAGGCCGCGCAACACCATCGGATTGCTCCAAAAGCGCGAGCAGGAAATGCTCGTTATCGATCTGGGAGTGGGTTTGTTTCGAAGCGGAGTCCTGAGCCGCTTGCAGGGCTTCCTGCATTTTGGACGTGAATCGGTCGATACGCATAAAAATGAAAGAAACATACTCCGAAATCCGGAGCGTCAATCCATTGGAATTTCTCGTAAATCAAAAGCTCGTCGTCACTGCCCGGCTTTTTAAACTGAAGGACCAGCAACGCACGATGTCGGTTCATTGACGCACGGGCGCATCCTGGAGACGGCGCCGGAAACGGAAGCCGGCAAGTTGGCTCCAGACGAAAGCTATTTGTCCTCGATGAGATCGCCGAGTTGCAGCGTTGTGGGTGTGCACCGTGGTAGCCGCCCCAATGAGGGTAGACACCGCAAGGACATCGCCTTTCGAAACGTCGGGGTGTTTAAGTCCTGGCTGGGACTGTAGCGGCGCCTATTCGGCCGTCAGCGATCGCGCATTTTCACGATTCGCTGGACGGAATGGTTCAGCTTTACTCCTTGATTTCCATCAAATACGATATCAACCGTTTTATTTTTCCATCGTTCATGTCGAAAACGTCACAAAAGTCGGCTTTCAGAACGCCGCCGTCTCGTCTGGAGCAGCGAACGCTACCCTCAGCGACGACGACATCGTTTTCCTCTGTCATACGAGTCACTCTTATGGTGGGACTTCCCACGAATGCCGAGTTCTCAATCTCTTTATCAAAGGCTTCTTTCCCCCGCAAATGAAACGCTCCTGGAATCACCCATTCGACGTCTTCTGTAAGGCATCCAAGTATCGCGGAATGTTCCGATCTGCCAAACGCTTCCATGTAGATCTGCACTGTATTTTTATTTTTGCTCATAACTTTAGATGTGACGAACGAAGCAGCGCTTTTCGGACATGCCAAAGAATCATTCCGCCTAACGGCCCAATATGTTGCTGATCTGAAGGCATGACAAAGTTATTCACAATTTTCGGTCGCAAGGCGTGAACAACCTCCTGCGTCAGTCATTTTGGAAGGATCGATTTGATTGCTATTTTGAACATTTGGCGCTCCGGACGGGCGGCTGTGCGCAGCTACTGCAAAAGTCTTGCCATCTCCGGGGCGCCCACCGACAACCGGATGGGCAAAAAGTAATCGGTTGCGTGAAAGTTCAGGCCGCCAGTCAAATCAAACAATCAAACGGTCTTCGGTGTGGCTATCTTCGCTGCCTGCCGCTAACACAAGCGCCATAGGCACTCTGTTATCCGAGCTCAGCTAACCCGGGCTTGTTCAACCATGGGTGTATATGCCGGCTTCGCGGCAATACACCCTTTACTGTTAGGCATTATTTAATTTTCGTTGGGTCACCAAGAGACTTGTTAAGTCCGATAGCTTTGGAGACAAGTTCCTCTGTGGTTGCTTTTTCTACGTTCATTCCATTTCTCAACTCCATCGTAGCCATTTCATATTTTCCTCCCGGCTTCAGCCTAAAGTCAAGATCGCGCAGCCGCTGCCCACGCCAGAATCCAAATAATACTCTTTGGTCTTCGGCCCTGATTAGCAAGACAGGCCCGTTGTAGAAATATACTAAATGGCCCCACTTGATCTTCTCTTCGAGCTCACCCGAAGAAAGGACAGTTGATCGCAAATGACAGACGAGGGTGCGCTTCCAGCCACGAAGGGCCGCAACATATGCTTCGGGTGATGTGGCTGGCTCTGCTTTCTTCATATTTCTGCCGAACGACCCAATATTGCTCAGCGACGCCGGCCACGAGGCACGCCGATTGCAAACCGCGACGGCCCGCCGCCGTTCGCTGGAGCGCATGGGTTAGGTAGTTTGCCGTGAATCATAATGAGCTCGTTTTACTGGGCGGAGCTATCTGCGCCTCGATTGTGCATAATCCGCCGGCGCAACTCGCAGCCGCCGGATTGGTCTTAACTCGGTCAAGATCGGGAGCAGACAAGAAGGTCCGACGCAAACGGTCCAGGGTATAAGCTTCGTGGCTGTTCCAAGGCAGCAGAGAAAGGAAGCGCGCCAACAGACAATAACCAAAGACAACGAGAGCGAACGTTCCCACGGTCGGCAGCCAATAGAGCCAGCGCATCGGGGGCGGGTAAGAAATCAGCAGCAAAAGCAAATAAGCCGCTCGAAGCTGAACGGAAAAAGCAGCGAGACTACGATCACGCACGAGCAGAACGAGTCCTTGGCCCGCGGTAACCACCATGGCGCCAACGAAGGCCAGACTATAACCAGAGAGGCCCGCGACGAGTAGAACGGTAGTGATCGTCCATGCCCACCACGTCCAGTCGCCGAGATTGATGTAGAAAGGTCGCCCAGAACTTCTTTTCATGATGTTTGCAATAGGGGTGTAGACCTCGACACTAGACTTTATGGCTGTCGGCGCCCGGTGATTCGTACGGCAGCCTCAGTGGGAGGGTGGAAGAAGGGGTGTGGTTGCTCCCGCCTCGGCGGGACGGGTTGCTCTCGCAGACGAGCGCAGAACCAAGTGGAACGAGATAGCTTGACCGCCAGGTCAACCCGAAGAGTGGCTGCGGCGGCAGCCAGCAACCGCACTTAAAGGACGGACAGGACAGGGCGTCGTGCCGCCAATCATTAACTCGAACCAGCAGCCACACCATGAAGAAAATTACACTCCATCTCGGACTGGATGTCCATAAGGAAACCATCACCATCGCGACCGTCGAAGGACGCTGCCAAAATCCGCAAGGCCCATCCGGGCGCGGTGCTCGAGGCCGGTCCCTGCGGATTTGGCATCGCACGGCGCCTGGAGCAACTCCAGATCCCCTGCCAGATCATCGCCCCTTCGCTCATCCCGACGCGTTTCGGTGACCGGGTTAAAACCGATAAACGCGATGCCGCAAAACTGGCCCGTCTCCTGCGCGCTGGCGAACTGACGGCCGTCTATGTGCCGGAGGCGACCGATGAAGCCATCCGCGACCTGTGCCGGGCCCGCACCGATTGCGGTCGACGATATGAAGCGCAGCAAACACCGGCTCAAGAGCTTCCTGCTGCGGGCCGGCTACCGTTACCAGGGCAAAGCCTGCTGGAGCCCGGCTCACATGCGTTATCTGCGCGAACTGGTCCTGGCACACCCCACGCAAAAGATCATTCTCGAAGACAGCCGCATACCTCGAAATTTGCCGGGTGCGGTTCCCATTCATGCCGCCCATCGAATCGAACACCCTTTCGGACGGCTATTTTAGCGACACTGTCGCTCCATGGCACTAACACAAGCGCCATAGGCATTCCGCCATCCGGGCTTCTCAGCTAACCCGGGCTTGTTCAACCACGGGTGTATATGCCGGCTTCGCGGCAATACGCCCTTTATTGTTAGGCGTTGTGTGCTCATGACGTGACTTTCTTTCGGGTGAAGTGTAACCAGCCGAGCAGAAAACCTGCACCCAGAAATGCAGCAACGGACAGCAACCCGAGCCGCATGGTCCATGCGTAAGTAACCGGGACTGACTCCTGACTCCCAGAAAGCAAACGGACCAAAGGCAAGACATGATCGGAAATCCGGCCTGTGAAAAACGCGAAAGCCTGCCAGACGATGAGCAACCCAGAAGCGACCAGCACGCCCCAGAGTGCAAACCTGTAAACGCTGGAATTCACGAGTGGTGTCATGCGGCCTAACGATTGGATCATGAACAAATTTGTTGGGTTTGTCAGCGTCTTTTTTATACGTCGCGTTAGCGGTTAAAACGTATATAAAATCGTTTGGCGCGCCGCATAAAACCCGCTGCAGCGAACACCTCGGCGAATGTTTCGGCAGATCCACGCACGGGAATCGTGCGGCGGCATCATCTCCATGAGATCGGCATTTCCAGGGAACTGGCACGCGCGGCCCGACTGGCGGGGATCGCCAAGCGCGTTACAGCGCATGCGCTACGCCACTCTTTCGCGACACATCTGCTCCTGCGCAGAGTGGATATCCGCAGTGTGCAGGAACTGCTGGGACACGCCGACGTGCGAACGACGGAGTATACACGCAACTGGCCCGGGCGATGCGTGGCGAGATCACCAGCCCACTGGATGATTTGCCGGTTGCATGATTCGAACCGGCCTGAGCGGATTTGCCGGGAGGCAGCTGGCCCGCCCGGGCGTCCTGCTAACGAAACTTTGGTAGTATCTGTTGCAGACAAGCTTGGGATTATCCAAGGCCCGATGATTCGATGATCCATTACCGGGCTGTCTTTCTCCCCTTCCGGCGAAGGGCCACAGGCTACCTATCAATGCTTTCACGGACGGCACGGGTTGGTTGCTAGCGGCGGCTCTTCGTCATCTGCGCCGTTAGCGGAGCGGATGATCGTTGGTCGAAGTAGGCCATGCCGGCGGCGGGGTTGCGCTTGAATTGGATTGCGAGAGTTAACAAATTGTCCATGAGCTGGTCTTCCAGCGCGTAGCGGGCTTCGGCGGCGTCGGTTTTTTCGGATTTGACTTCACCAATGGTTAACAACTGCGCCGCGCGGACGGCGCGGTGAAGCTGTTCTTCAATGCGATGAAACGGTCTGCAAAAGCCCGCCCAAGCACGTCCACATGCCGCTTGGTGGCGTTGAGAATCAATTCTCCTGGAGGGCGAGGCATGCGCTACAATTTTGAACATAACTCGTTCTCTCTGTGTTCCTTTGTGTTCAATGGGCGGGCCAAAAAACGTGCGGCGTATTGGGGAAATGGGAAACGGGCCATCAGATGTCTGCGGTGGCTTTTCCATTTTCGGGAAGCCGGCTCCAGAATCCTGCAGGCACCTTGTCGAGACAGGCAATGTCACGGCAGACGTCTGGCGGGCATTTGCACGAATCCGCAAGCCAGAAGCAGACGTCTGGAGCCGCATTGGAAAAATCCTCAATGGCCCGGCAGAAATCTGGTGCGGCATTCGACAAATAGCGAAAGCCTCACCAGACGAAATTCACTGCCAAGGCAGCCGGTCGAGGTCGACGTTACCGCCGCTGATAACGACACCGATTTTTTTGCCCGAAAAAGCGATTTTCCCTTCGCGCGCGGCCGTAAAAGCCACGGCGCCGCTGGGTTCGACGACGAGCTTCAGGTTTTCCCAGAGTACGCGCATCGAATCAACGATTCCACGTTCCGTCACAGTCACGATATCGTCCACGCGGTCCCGGATAATCGACCAATTCAATTCGCCGAGCGAGCCGCGCAAACCATCCGCTATCGTGTCGCGGCGGCCGTCGAGCAGTCGTTCCCCGGCTCTGAACGATCGGAATGCATCGTCCGCCTGCTCCGGTTCCACACCCATTACCTGGATCTCAGGCCGCAAGCTTTTGGCAGCAATCACGCATCCTCCAAGCAATCCCCCGCCGCTCACGGGAACCAGAAGCACGTCCAAATCCGGCACTTCCTGCAGTAGCTCCAACGCGACAGTTCCCTGGCCAGCGATCACGCGGGCGTCATTATAGGGGTGAATCAACGTCCCACCCTTTGCCGCAACGACCTGTGCCGCAGTGGCTTCGCGTGCCGCCAGTGTCGGCTCGCAGAAAATAATCTCGCCGCCGAAATTGCGGACGTTGTCACACTTCACTTTCGGGGTATTTGAAGGCATCACGATCTTCGCCGGAACGCCCCGGCGCGACGCGGCGAGCGCCACCGCAGTGGCATGATTTCCCGAGGATTGAGTCACGACGCCGTGTGCCACTTCGTCATCGCTCAACGAAAAAATCGCGTTGTGTGCCCCTCGCGCTTTGAATGCCCCACCGACTTGCAAATTTTCGCACTTAAAGAAAAACCGGGCTCCGAAATCCGAATCGAGCAAGGGATTCGTCAGGATCGCAGTCCGTCGTATGAAAGGTGTAATCCGCTCGTGCGCGGCTCGAATGGTTGAGAGATCAAGCGTTACCATTTTAGAAAATCCACGAGCGAGCCTTCCTTCACAACTTCTTCAGGCCCAAGCCGAACAGCCCCTTCGCTCTGCGCGAGACCGAAAATTGCGTGCGACTCCTGGAGTCCAGTCAAATAGAACTGGCCATTGGACAGTCTTCCCCGGAGGTAATGCGGCCGATTGCCTCGATTAACAAGCGTCTCTCCTGCAATGACTTGCTGTTTCGTAAGGAATCGCGATCCGCCGATTGCTCCCATCATCTGCAGCAACGCAGGACGCACGAAAAGTTGGAACGTTAAAAACGCCGCAACAGGATTTCCGGGTAGACCGAAAATCAGCTTTCCATGGTGCGCTGCGAATGCCAGGGGCTTGCCAGGCTTGATCCGGACGCGCCACAGGCCGAGTTCGATTCCGAGCCGTTTAAGAGCCGGTTTCACAAAATCGTGATCGCCGACCGAAACGCCGCCACTCAAAATCAGCACGTCGCTCGTTTCCAAAGCCATCGCAATCCGGCGCGTGATGACTTCCAGATCATCCGGCAAAAGATCCGACGTCGCCGTAAGCCCCAACGACCGCGCCAAAGCCGCCAGCGACCACGAATTCGACTCGTAGAATTCGCCGTCTGCCAGGGTTTCACCGGGACGCCGCAATTCGTCTCCCGAAGAAAGAATCGTCACGACGGGCTTTCGTTGCACCATCACTCGGGCTATCCCCTGCCCGGCCAATAGCCCGATCATCTGAGGGACGATTTTGTCCCCCTTTCGCGCAAGCACCTGTCCGCGTGCAATATCCGCGCCGGCGCGACGGATATTTTCTCCCATTTCCACCGGCTCGATAAGCCGAATCGTATCTCCCGTCCGCTCGACATCTTCCTGCATCACCACTGCATCCGCGCCGTTTGGCGTCGGCGCACCAGTAAAGATGCGTATCGCTTCGCCGGCTTCCACGCTCAACGCGCGATTTTTCCCGGCTGGTTGCTCGCCGGTTACCTTCAGCATCTTGCCGCTTTCCTCGGCGCGCAGCGCATACCCATCGACGACCGAGTTATCAAACCGCGGATGCGGAATCGTCGCGATCAACGTGGCTCCAAGAAAGCGTCCCAGTGATTCCAGCAGTCCAACTTCTTCGCCCGAAAGCACACGGGCCTCGCCCAAAACCGTCTCCAGAGCCGTCAGTTCTTCAACCATACGCCATCTCCAGTTTGAGGATTGCCTTGCACGATATCAGCAATGGAAAACGGACGCCGGACTTCGCTCCCACCCCGCAACTTCGCCACTTGCTGGCCGTCGCGGCGCACGATGAGTTCCGCTCCCGCTGGCGGCAACGCAAATCCTCCGGCATCGATTACCACGAAGCTGCTTTTGGGATTCGCACTCGCGATGGCGCCGCAATATTGGAACGTGTCGCCAACAGGTTGGGCCGTCTTCTTTTTGCCAAATGAAGCGCATCCGCCGCAGAACCCCACGAATATCACGGCCATAAGGATGCGCCCGAAAGCTGAAATCATAACGTGCATTTAACGAATTCCAGTCTGTTCGTCCAATCCGGCCCGATTCCTTCATTGACGACCCGGCGCACCCTGTCTATTTTCGCCATCCAATTCGGTGAGGTGGCTGAGTGGTCGAAAGCAGCGCTTTGCTAAAGCGCCGTAGTCCAAAAGGCTACCGAGGGTTCGAATCCCTCCCTCACCGCCATTCACTTAAGTTGCTGATTCTGTTGATCTTTTGCAACTTAACGCGCGGCCGATCGAATACGTTTCGGAATGAAAGTTGTCGGGTGATCAATTGACCCGTGCGCCGCCGCGTCACTGCATCGCAATCCTCAGCCGGCACTGGGGCCAAATTGTCCACGCGTTAGGCAAACCCCGCCCCGCCTGATTCGCGGATTGGCGGCCTTGCCATTCCTCATAATCAACGTAAAATCGAAACGGTTTTCGGCCTATCCGGAAATCCTTGCATAGAACCCACATCCGGAACCGACCATCGGATGTGGGTTTCTTTTTTCCCACCGCAGCCAATGATTTATCAAGGCTGCTCCGGCTTCCTCGGGATGGAGTTGCCCGCAGGCGTGGACACCGGCAGCGTCAAAACGGGCAAACGGCCATCCGTATGCCATGGGTCTCCCCCGCCGTTGCGTCCTTGCAGTTCTTTGTGAAAGGCGTCGATCCAGCGTGGGTTGCCGAGATGATTTGCGTTCGTCAGTTCTGAGACCAACAGATCGCGCTCGGCGTCCACATCGGGCGAGATCCGATGCGTGATTTGCTCGGTTCTGTGGCTCAGCTCGACGCCCACGTCGTGCGTAGCTGCGCCCATCCAAACGGGACGTCCTTGGTCGAGTTTTTCAGTGCGCCAAAAACGCACGTGATGGCGCTCGCGAGGGCTGTGACCCACCGGCTTTTCAAACGCGAGGTCTTCCTTTCTCCCGAACAAGAAGAGGTTACTGACGGGCGCGTCGGGGTCTGGTTTGTCGAAGACGCTATCGGCGGCTATGCGCACGCTGCTGCGGAAAGTCAGCGGATCTGCGGGAACCCAGCCGGCGGCGAGCATCGCATGGATCACATCCTCTTCGGTGCCAACGACCGAGATATTGAGCGGGTCGCCGGGAATGCCGTTCTTCGTATGCGTAACGCGAGAGATGTCGACAAGGTCCGGATGACGTCCCGCCTGCCATTTACTAACCTGCGGAAGGATGACATAGGCCGCGAGCAGATACGCGCCGACGATGCCGATGAGAAGCCACCTCAAGCGCGACCGGTTTCCAAAGCCGGCCCTTATGTCGTCCTGATTGGATGATTTGGCCATTGGCGTGCGTATTGCTTCAGAATCCGTTTTACTCCATATCGTGAGGTTTCAGCTTGGCGACAAAGCCGGCACAGGCAGGCCTCTTTTGCGAGTGCCGTGGTGAAACTTCCAAGCCGATTTACGAACTCATCATTCATACGAATTTACTAGTTAATAGAGGGACGCCGGAGCGTGGCATTTCTGCCTATCAAAGCCAAGCTTTCGTTTTCATTTCCTGCGGACGAACTTCTCGCTCCAGCTCACCCATTCCCGTCCAAAAGTGCCCGTTTCGGGCTTCGAACCGCCCATTTCCAACACCAGGGCCTCCATCTGGCCTTCCGAAGCCATCATGTGCCCGCATCATGCGCCTTGGCCAGCAATGCGATCAGGTCGGCGCTGCGGCTTCCGGCTCGATATAGATGGCGCGGAGGGATTGGTAGAGGACTCGATGCCGGGAAAGTTATGATGCGATCTGTCGGATCTATTAGATTTTCAGGGTGCCTTTGCAGTTGGGATAATGGGTGCAGCCCCAGAAGGATTGCCCGGCGTTTTTGCCGCTTTTGGCAGTTCGCAGGGCCATCTGGCCACCACATTGCGGGCACGCGGGGATTTTGCGATCTGCCTGATCTGACTGATCCGACTGATCTATCCGGTCTGTTTTTCGGCGGAGGGCGAGGCGGGCTGTGGCCAACTGCTCACTGTAGCCGCCACCTTCGATGAACTGCCGCTCAAGCGCGGCGATCTGGCGATCTAGCAGGTAGTTGGCCTGGTGAATGAGGCAGATCAGGGCATTGGCCCGAACGGCAGGGTCTGCGCTCGTGATCTGAGAGATCGGCCAGATCCGACGGATTGGACGGATCCGGCTGATCTGTCAGATTTTTTTTGAATGCTGCGGGCACCTGGCGGACGGCGCGGGCTTCCTGGGCGTCGGGAGGCCATTGTGGAAGGCGGCGGTGGCGGAGGAAGTCCTCATAGTCGAGGAGCAACTCCTCCAGGCTGGAGCGGGCGACGTTGAGCAGGCGTAATTCGGTCTGCGAAGAAGTGGCGGAGGCGCGGCTGCCCTCGGCGATGTTTTGGCGGCCGGAACGCGCGGCCTGCACCATCTGGTCCACAAGGCGGGAGCGCGGGTCCACGAATTTCTCACAAAACCAAACGGTGGCGTCGTAGATGAGCGTGGCTGTCTGGAAGCTACAGGTGTCGCGGTATCCGCCACTGGGCCGGAGTTTCTTCATGCGGCAAATTGGTTCAGGGAGACGTAATCCTTGAAGGAAAAGCGAACCGGGATCGGCATGAAAAAACTGGGGAAGACGAGAGAAATACTCATAGTAAAGGCATCGAAGAGCCTGCGGCTGGCGATCTCCCTCCGTTCGGTTCTGCGGTTGATTCCTATTTTACTTGGTGAATCGTCGTCGCGGCGTTTTTTACAAGGAGGGGCGCTTTCCTAGCGCCGTTTCCAGGCGGTCGGAAACCGCCTCTCCTTGGTTCTTCCGTTCGAAACCGCCGTTTTTATCCGACACGCATGAGTCCGTAGATCGTGCGGACATTCTCTACGCCCATCGTTCGCGAATTCACGTGAAGGAAGACTGCCGTACGGATGCGGCCGGCGCCAGGACGCGCCGGCGCAGAATTTGGCGGGCGTGAGTCTCGGCGCAGGCGAAGACCGCTTTGTAAACCTCGCAGTAGGGATCCTTGGCCATCATCGTGCCGAGGGCGCTATAGGTCCGCACCGGGCAACCGCCGTGGCAAATCGAAAGAAAACGGCATGCCAGGCAGTCGGCGTTTTCCACCAAATACTTCGGGCGCTCGACGAAATCGCGCCGGGCGCTGCTGGTACGGAGCATGTGTGTCAGGTCGGGTTCGCGGAAGATGTTGCCGAAGAATGCCTCCGGGTAGCTGGTGACCCAGCAGTCACATTGCGCGACGGTCCCCTTCGCATCCACGGAGATAAACTGGTTCGAACAGTTCTCCTTCCAAATGCACGGCAGCCGCGCCGGCTTTCCCGTGAAGTGATCCATCAACGCGTCGAACGGCCCCAGTGAAACGCCCGCATCATAGCCGCGCTCCATCCAGACATCGAACAGGCCGCTGAGAAACCCGGCAAGCTCGCTGGTATCCAGCTGGAAGCGGCCCTCGACCTTTGCGGCCGGCCCGCCGGGAAACGGCGTGTTCACCTGAAAATTGTCGATCGCGAGTTCCTCCGCAAAATAGCGATAGAAGCGCTCCGGACCCGCATCGAGGCTCGCGCGGTGGAGCACGGCAATGACGCCGACTTTGATCCCCGCCGCACGCGCTTCGTGCAACCGCCGCGTCCAAAGCTCGGTGTAGGCTTCGGCACCGCCCTTGAAGAGCTTGCGATGGACGTTCGGGAAATCCATCGAGGTGCCGAGCGAGCCGTTGAACATCTCGCGCAGCACATCGTTCCACGCGGGCGAGTAGCCGATGAGATTCGTCTGAAGGTAGTGGGTAAAACGGCGGCCGCGTTCGGCAGCCGCGCGATCCATGATCTGCCCGGCCTCGGCAAACCACGCCGGGCCCATGATCATCGCCTCGCCACCTTGCCAGTAAATTTCGCACTCCCCGATGCCCATCTGATCGAGGTGATCCAGCAGGCGACACGTCAGCAGTGGCACCAGCGCGAGCGAGAGGCGATGCGGTTCTTTGTGCTCGAAGCAGTAATCGCACGCAACGTTGCATTCCGCCGTCGGCAACAAGATCACGCTGAAGACGCGGCCGCTCATAACGGTTCGCCTTCGGTTGCAATCGGCCCTACGGCTTCGGCTGTAGCCGGCTGCATCACTTCGGTTGCAGCCAGCCTCATTGAGGCCGGCAGCGCGGCGAGTTCCTGCCCGATTTCCTCAGCCGCCGTGGCGATCGTGGCGAAAAGCTGCTTCACGCCGGCGCAAGAATACGTGCGGTCCGGCCACTTGAAATATCCCGCACATGTCTGCTGCCACGGACACGTCACGCACTCCGCTCCTTCCGCAACGAGACCGGCGAGGTGCCGTTCGACGAAGCCCTCGAGCGCCCCTTCGTCTGCCTTCGGCTCTACTGAGCGCGGCAAGCGCAGCTGCCCATCGTGGCCGTAGCGCACGAACACCGCAGGATCTTCCTCAAGGATCATCCAGAGCGAGCCAAAGCCGGAGTTCCGCATCGCTGCCAGCAGCGAATGGAATGGCTCCACTGGCGTCTCGACCATCGGGTCGTGCAGATAAAACGAGATCGCTCCGGCCAGCTCATCGAGTGCCTCCCTTGACGGCTGGCTAGGCAGCAGCCGCACCGGAATCCGGAGCGATGCGGCAAGCCGGAGCGCTTTTAGAAAACCTTGCGTCGCCGGCATCGTCACCCGCACTTCGCGCGCCCCGAGGACATCCACCAGCCTGTAGAGGTTCGCGAACTCCGCTCCCGGATCGGAGAGCACCACATCGAGCGGTACGTCCGACCCACCCCCCGCAGCCGCCACGCACGCGTCCGCATCGACCAACAGTCGCTCAACCTGGAGCCACTGAACATCGGGCGACGGTTCGCGCAACCAGTGTTGGAGCTCTTCGGAGGTCCTGATCACAGCGACAAATGCGCGCCCTTCGTGTTCCGCGATTGACTCCGAGGGCAGGAAGACCAAGGGCTGATCAGAGGGTTCGGTCATTCAGTTTGTCAATTAAGTGCGCCCTAAACCTGAGTCTGAATCGTCCTTCGTTCTCGTCCGCGTCCTCGCTCTGTTTCTCGTGTGGCGCGTTTTCGACGACGAGGAGGAAGAATGAGGACGAGAAAAAAGACTACCGGCGATTCACCCACGCGCCGCCGCCCACACCGCGGCGGTTCACCCACCCGCCGCCTCCGCCTCCGCCGCCGTTAATCCACCCGCCTGCCCGGTTTACCCAACCGGCGCCATTTACCCACCCGCCGCCGCCGCCGCCGTTGATCCAGCCTCCACCGGCAACACCTCGGCGATTCACCCATCCGGCCGCGCGAGCTTCCGGGCTGGAACTCAACCACATTCCTCCGACCGCTGCGATGATGGCTGCGCCAGACCATTTCCCGACGCTATGCAAAAACTCCCTGCGCATTTGCAGATCGCTCTGCTCCGGTCCGGCCGCCGGTTGATTCGATGGTATGTCATTCATAATTCGAGACTCCTGACTAACTTTTCGATTATTTCGTTACGGGCCCGGGGCCGCCAGTGAGCGTGGAGAAATGCATCGAGGCGATCTTCCATGCGGCGCCGCTTTTGGCCACCGTAAGCGAGACATTCAATGGGTAGGTAAACTCCTTGCCGTCCTTCTTTCCTTTAATGTCCCCGGAAGCCATCAGCCAGCCCATGTCCGTGCCCAGGTTGCCGATCTTGAAATGATACTTAAAATCCTGCTGCCCCTTGTCATAACCCTCGAAGAAATGCTCGTAAGCCACTTTGATCTCGTCGGGGCCGGACCACATCTCGCCGGGGCCGGTGCCCATGATGGCGGCCTTGTCCGCGAGACACTTCATGACGCCCTCGAGATCATGGTTGGTCGTGGCGTCATCGTGTGCCTTCAGCAACGCGTGAATCTGCTCCAGCTCTGGGTTGGCGGACTCCTTCGCTCGCGCGATGGGTGCAACAGTTGCTGCGGCGACAAGGCCGGATACTCCTGCAATGACAGCGGTTCTACGGTTCATAAGGGGGGTGTTCTGGGATGGTTATTCAGATGAGAGGGTGAATGAGCTGTAACGCGTTGGGCAACTACGATTCAAAGCTGCCGGGTGTAGTTCGAAGAGGATGAATAGAAGCGAACCGCTCTGGCGATGGGACTTTCGTCTTACCAGGCGGTTCGTTTCATGTGGAGGATTTAGCCGGCCTCTGTGAGGCCGGCTATCGCGTGCTTGCCGGCGTGTTTTTCAAACACGGCTCAGGCTGTTCAGGCTTTAGCTTTGGGTGCCAGTTTTGCCTTTCAGCCTAATTATTTTTCGTCCGACTACTTAGAAGTGCCAGCGCAGGCCGAGCACGACGATTTGCTGAGGGATGTTATCGCCGGCGAAACTGGCATCCTCATAGTTCAGGAATTTGTATTCGAGAAAGGTGCTCACCTTTTCGGTCCAGTAGTAGTCGGCGCCCGCGA
>DATDBU010000100.1:0-10396 GCA_036524675.1 Chthoniobacterales bacterium
CAACAATCTTTCCAGTTGGTTCAGCGAGGTGGGACGGCGGGAGGAGGCGCTGGCGGCTGGGGAAGAAGCGGTTGACCTTTACCGTGAGCTAGCGCGTGCGCGTCCCGACGCGCTCACGCCCGATCTTGCGATGTCGCTCACCAATCTTTCCAGTTCGCTCAGCGCTGTGGGACGGCGGGAGGAGGCGCTGGCGGCTGACGAGGAAGGGGTTGACCTTTATCGTGAGCTAGCCCGTGCGCGTCCCGACGCGTTCACTGCCAATCTTGCGGGCTCGCTCAACAATCTTGCCAGTTCGCTCAGCGATGTGGGACGGCAGGAAGAGGCACTGGCGGTTGGCGATGAAGCGGTTGACCTTTACCGTGAGCTAGCCCGTGCGTGTCCCGACGCATTCACGCCCAATCTTGCGATGGCGCTCAACAATCTTGCCAGTTTGCTCAGCAAAGTGGGACGCCAGGAAGAGGCGCTGGCGGCTGGCGATGAAGCGGTTGACCTTTACCGTGAGCTAGCCCGTGCGCGTCCCGACGCGTTCACTGCCAATCTTGCGGGCTCACTCAACAATCTTGCCAACCGGCTCAGCGCTGTGGGACGGCGGGAGGAGGCGCTGGCGGGTGGCGAGGAAGCGATTGACCTTTACCGTGAGCTAGCCCGTGCGCGTCCTGACACGTTCACGCCCGATCTTGCGATGTCGCTCAACAATCTAGCCAGCTGGCTCAGCGAGGTGGGACGGCGGGAGGAGGCGCTGGCGGCTGGCGAGGAAGCGATTGACCTTTACCGTGAGCTAGCCCTGGCGCGCCCCAACGCGTTCACGCACGAACTTGCGAGGGCGCTTTCCGTGAAAGGAAATCGGCTATTCGACCTGGAGCAGTGGGACAAAGCCACGAAATTTCTGGAGGAGGCGATTCGCACACTGGACACCGCGTTTCGAAAATTCCCGATGGCCCATGGCCAACTCATGGTCGCCATCGGCCGCAACTACATAGAAGCCTGTGAAAAGGCGGGGACCAAACCCGATGATGAGTTGCTGCTCCCCGCCATCACTTACCTCCAAGCAAAGCAGGAAGCTGGGCGTGCGAATGAACCGGCAGCGGAAAATTCCGATAACTGAATCGGAGGATCGAGGTGTTTCGTGGCTATCCTGGTTGTGGAGCCAGATGGAAATCGAGCCTGTTTCATCACGAGTGAGCCATGCTATTTGAGCGTCAAACGGCTGTTATTGACTTTGCTGGACGCGGTCGGCGAGCCGGTGGGCGACACGGATTTTCAGGAGCTGCTGTTTCTCTACACCCGCGAGTGCGAGACCGCCCCCACCTATGAGTTTGTGCCGCACAAGTTCGGTGCGTTCTCGTTCACGTCGTACGCGGACAAGCGGAAGCTGATTGCGGAAGGGTTGCTGGAGGAGGATGACCAGAACTGGAGCCTGACCGAGTCGGGACGAGCGGCGACGCAGAAACAACCGGTCGAGCTGTTGCGCGTAGCGGAATTCTGCCGGCGACACTCCGGGCTGCGCGGCAACGCGCTGATCGTGGAGCAGTGTCAAAGGGATCAAGGGATCCTTATTACGCGGACAAGCTGCCGCTTGAGCCGGAGGCACGGGCGCGTATCGCGGCGGCGAGACCGAAGCGGCAGCCATCCGGGTTGGTGACGATTGGCTACGAAGGCCGCAGTCTCGAAGGTTATTTGAACGAATTGTTGCGCGCGGGGTGACGTTGCTATGCGACGTGCGGCGAAATCCGTGGAGCCGGAAGTATGGGTTTTCCAAGAGCACTTTAAGCAACGCCTGCGAGGGCGTGGGCATCCGTTACGAGCATCTGCCGGAGCTGGGCATCGTGTCGGACGCGCGGCGGAATTTGGAGACGCAGGCGGATTACGATGCGTTGTTCGCCCACTACGAGCGATATGATTTGCCGAAGCAGGGAAGGCGCTGTCGAAGATTCGCGGTTGGATTCAGGAAGGCGGGCGGGTGGCGCTGACGTGTTACGAGGCGCAGCCGCACCAGTGCCACCGGCATTGCGTGGCCGAGGCCTTGGAGCGTCTGGACGATGGAAAGCTCAGAACGCATCATCTGTGACCCGCTTGCAGTTTTCAATCAGACCCTGAACGCTGCCGCCGGATTTGGCGGCTTCGTCAATCCCGCAGGCGGGGGACTGGTAGTCATCGAGTTCAAGAAGCCCGGCGTTCCCATGCGCGCGACATTTCGACGAGAACCTGACGCACTACCATTACAAGCAGCGAAGCCCGGCGTTCTTCTGGTTCAACGCGTTGCTCATAGCCTCTTCAAAGCGATTCCGGGGATGACAAAGGAAGGCGTAGCGCCGGCTGGAAAACGGAAAAAAGTCGTCGAATAATCTTCTCAAAAGAAATGAAGACTTCTTTTTCAAGCATACGGGTACGTGGACGGATTGAAAAACACTGTTGAACCGGACTTAAACTGATAATTCTTCATTGTGCCTCAAAAACTCGATATTCGATGGCGGCAGCGCCTGCAAAGTTTTCGTAAGGCTTTTAGACAATTGTTTAGAGCGGCTGAGCTAACCAAGCAGAGGGAGTTATCCGAGCTTGAACAGCAGGGGCTGATTCAGGCATTCGAGTTCACGCACGAACTGGCTTGGAATACCCTGAAGGATTTTCTGGAATTCCACGGCACCACCAATCTTTACGGATCGAAGGATGCCACCCGGGAGGCGTTTGCGAAGGGGTTGATCGAAGAGGGCGACGCATGGATGGCCATGATTCAGAGCCGTAATCAAACGAGTCATACCTACAACGCGGATACTGCGAATGAAATTACCAAAGCGATCCTGTCGAGCTATGTGAAGGAGTTTGAAAAATTTCTGAACAGATTCACCGAACTGGAGAGCCACGAGTCATGAATGCAAGCCACGGATTGAATGAAAGGACGGTGGCGCAGATCAATAATGTACTGGCACGCTTTCCTGCAGTGGAGAAAGCTGTGCTCTTTGGCTCGCGAGCCAAGGGGGTGCATAAGCGCGGATCGGATATTGACCTTGCTCTCGCCGGCAGCTCACTTGATTTGCGGGTACTGGGCAGAATTGATGATGCACTGGATGACTTGCTGCTCCCGTATCGTTTCAGCCTGATAATTTTCGGCGAAAAGACAGATCCTTCGGTGGCCGCACATATCCAGCGGGTAGGCGTTCCATTTTTTGAAAGAGAATCAGCGCTGCAGAATAGCCGAAGTGAACGAGGCCGAGACGAGAGCGGAGCACATTGATCCCGCGCTGATTTAGTCGGCTTTTTCAATCCCGCAGGCGCGGGACTGGGGTCATCGAGTTGAAGAAGCCCGGCCCGCGCGCGTGGCGTTCGACGAGAACCTGACGCACTACAAGCAGCAAATCCCGGCGCAGTTGCGTTTCAACGCGCTGCTTGTCGCCTCTTCAAAGCCATCTCGTAGCGAGTGAGAATGGGGTGGGAACATTATTTTTCCGAGGGCCGAGGGGGGCCCCCTCTGCTGTCCCATTAGCTTCGCAGCAATGCCGCCAGGTCCAGCCGCTCCCTCAAAGTCGGTGCCCTGTTCGCCAAAGTCACCCTTCTTGTCATGGCTCTCTGAAGCGTGCCAGGTCTTGCTCCGTGAGTACGCTTGCTGAAATCGAATCCGCCGTGGATGCGCTGCCGCGTCCCGAGCAGGAAACGCTGCTCCAATATCTGGTGCGCAAACTCGCTGGACCCCGGTTGACTCGCTCACGAGTGACTCAGAGGGGCAGCGGCGGCGGCGATGGCTCCGCAGAACTCCGGCAGCTTCGCGAGCGGAACGCCACAGGCCGCACAGGTGCGCCTTTGCAACAAGTCATGGACGAACTTCGCGAGGAACGGGCCTGAATGAGCTATTGGATACGTCGGCATTGGTGAAGCTCTATCTGGTGGAGCCGGATTCCGCCCAGTTTGAGTCGCTGGCTCTTGCCTCACCGGTGGTCATTGGGGTGATCGCCCGGCACGAGGCGCGCACGGTTTTCCGCCGGCGCGAAGCGGGAAGCCGCGATTCCCGCAGGCGCAGCCACGGCACCCCACCGGCGCATGACTTCCGATGCCGCCAGCGGAGTGCTGCGCTTGCAACTGGATTCCGATGACGTGGAACGGGAATTCGGCGTGGTGTTGGATAGATGTTTTTCGCAAACACCGCCGGTCTTCATCCGGACCAACGATGCGCTCACCTCGCGGCTGCGCAGGCGGCCGGTGAGACGGAATTCGTTGCCGCCGATGGGCGCCAACGGGCGGCGGCACAATTACTCGGCTTCAAGTTGCTGCCGTGACTCGTGAGACCATGCCGACTCTTCGACATTCGGCGTGTAACTTTTCTCCGCATTGCACCGGCGTTGGCTGGGTGATAGACGTATGCCATGGTCATCGAAGTTCCAGACGCCGACTTGCGCGGAGTGAACCTCCGCCAGAGTTGGCGCGCCTTGAAATGGCAGTCGGTCTTTATCGTGACCGTCATGTGACGCTCAGTCAGGGCGCGCGTATTCAGCGGGTCTCCAGTGGCGCAGTGAAAGGCTGGTCGGCGGGCGAAAACAGTCCGTGAGGTCTCCTCGATTATGGCGTGCCCGCATCCAGGACAGCCCAGGCTTCGGCGACATGAAGTTCCGTGCCGGTCGGTGGAATGTGGATGCGGATTTTTTTCACGTGAAGACCGCGTGTATTAATAGAGACGGTGTGGTCTTCTATCAACAATCGGTTCCTTTTGACGGCAACTGTTTCTCCCTGGGTGTTTGTGACGAAAACGGTTAACTTGCACGTCGCCCAGGATTCACCGGTTTGCAGATTGAAAGATTGAAAATGGGCAACGCCGTCGTCGAAATCGAATACCAGATCAGACGCTGTGTTTTTGGCTACAACCTCGGACGTTTTCGGGTTTAGATCGGTTAACATTCCGTTGGAGGGCCGTCCATTGAGACTGGCGATGCTAACATGGGAATCGGCGGGCTGCACAAACCACAATCGGCAGAAGATATCGCCTTTGCCGCCAATGACGATACACGTGCTGTTTGCCGTGGTGTCGGCTAGCGACTTCACTTTGTCGGAAGAGTCTTTATCAAACAGCAAAACTCTGCCTGCCTCGAAATCGCCGATCGGTATTTCCCCCTGGACGACTTTCACGCGACCGCCCAGGTAGGGGCTGAGACTGGCAGGCTTGTCCGCTAGCCATACCTTTGAGCGGGTCGGGGCAAGATTCAGAATCAGCCGGGCGGCTTCCTGCCAATAGCTATCGGGGACAAAAGTATATCCCGTCACCATCCGAAGACCTGCGACACACAGGGATCCCATCATCAAAACGGCCAGTATCGGCTGGCTCCATGTCAGGAGCCGGTGCCGATAATAGCTGCCGATTGTAAGTCCGACGGCAAGAAGGATGGGGGAAGCAAGAAAAGCGGTTACCCGATGCGGCGGTGTCGCCATCATCAGGCAAAAGGCGAAAAAAAGAAAAGTCGATCCAAGCAGGATTTGCACGGTTCGGGACTCCGGCGTGAAGGAGCCTCGCAGGAGCACTGGGGTGACGAGGGTTATGGCTAACAGAACAAAAAAACTCCACTCGCGGGGTTCCCAAATGGCCTGGGGAATGACATAGCGGATGCTGGTAAATACGTCCTTGAGGGAATTGTAGCGAACGCCATATGATTCTTCGTACCCGGATGTCACATTTAGCAGCTGCGTCCAGACTGGCGAATACAGAATGGCTATTGATCCCAAGACTAACAGCCCGCATCGAAATACCTCCGCCTTGCGGGTTGTTAAAAATAAAAACACTAAAACAGGACCTCCGAAGACGATATAGTAAGGAACGGTGTAGACGCCCAACACCGTAGTCCATCCAAGCAGCCACAGGTATTTTCCGGATTTCAGATACTCCAGAAGAGCGATTCCGCCCGCCAGCGCGAAAAGCAATAGAAATCCGTAGCCCCTTGCCTGGAAATTCAGTTTCAGAGCGAAATGATTCAGTCCAATGAGCGCTGCCACCAATGCGAACTCTAAAAGCCGGTCGCGCCGAACGCCGTACCAGACCACTGCGCACCACGCGATGACCACTCCGCAAATGGACAGGATTCGGGCCCTCAATGGATTGAGAGAGTCGGCCCCGGGTAGTAGCGAGTTGAGGAGGTTGAAAAAGATGTGGTTTTTCGCCAGACCGTAATTGGTGACTACTTTGTCAGGACCTTGCGCGCTGTAGAGTCCGACGGTGCCGATTTCGTCAACATTCAGCGACGATTGAGACATCGACCCGATGACCAAACACATATGCCAGGCAGATATTGCCAAAACAGGAATCGCTAGAAGAATTTCCAGGCGCCGGAACCATGGTCTGCCGGCCTCGGTCCAGCGGGCAGGAATGATGCGCATTCGGAGAGTTGGCGCTGGAAGCATACGGTCCACTAACTGCAGGACTCCCCGTAGCGCCCACGAAAGCAAAAGGACAACGACTATCCGTTTCGGCCATTGGAGCGCCCGAGGCACGGTGAGAATGCCCAGCGCGATACCAGCCAGGGCCAGCGGGGGAATCATCCATGGCCTGTTAGCGAGATCTTTCAAGCGCGCCCGAAAACGGCTCGGCGGTTTTTCCTGGGATTTTCCCACCGCATTATACGTTGAATTCCTGCAGCTCTTCTCGGAGCTCGGCGGTGTCGTTGACGTTGTAGCGGGGGTCGACGCGGAGGACTACTTTTTCGCCGGTGACGAAGTGGAAGTCCAGGAAAACCGGGGTCTTGCCGGGGTGGCGATGGAGGGTTTCGCGCAGACGCGCAAGGTCTTCGATGCCGGAGAGTTCGCGCTGGAGGCGTAGATGCAAGGGAGCGGTTTTTTTGTGCTCTTTGATGGGCTTGATTTCGCTGGCGACCAGCCTGGGCGTGTCTTCCCGTTTGTCGAGACGGGCAATGATGGTGATGACTTTGCCGACTAGCAGCAGCGGTTCGGCCTTTTGCCATACGTCGTTCCAAACCATCATTTCGCATTGGCCTGTCAAATCCTCGATCTGGCAGATCGCGAAAGGTTTGCTGTCTTTTTTCGTATAGCGTTTGTCCACGGCTACGAGCATCCCTCCAACCTGGACCGAGGATTTGTCCTCCAGGTCGGACAGCGCGGCGATCTGCGTGAAACCGTCGCTTTGCAAGAGCTCGCGATAGCTATCGAGGGGGTGGCCGGTGACGTAAAAACCTAGCAACTCTTTTTCGGCGGCGAGACGTTCAGACTGCGTCCACGGTTCTACATGAGGAAGCTCGGCAAGGCGGGTTGGGGCGGGCGCGGTGTCGAACATGTCGAACAACGACACTTGTCCAGCGGCGCGGTCGCGATGGGAGCTGGCGGCGGCGGCGAGAGTCTGCTCGACGCTGGCGAATAGGACGGCTCGATCGATGCCGGTGAAATCGAATGCGCCGCAACGGATGAGGCTTTCAATGATACGACGGTTGGCGGCTTTCGAATCGATGCGTCTGCAAAAGTCTTCCAGCGATTTGAAGGGACCGTTCTTCCGGCGTTCTTCAATGGCGAATTCCATGGCGCCTTCGCCGACGTTTTTGATTCCGGCAAGGCCGTACCGGATGGCATTGCCGGAGTCGACTTTTTCGGGAAGGAACGTAAGAGCGCTTTTGTTAACATCCGGCGGCAGGATGGGGATGCCCATGCGCTGGCATTCGGCGACGAATATGGAAATTTTGTCCGTGTTATTAACTTCGTTGCCCAGCAACGCGGCCATGAATTCCACGGGATGATTGGCTTTCAGATAGGCCGTCTGATAGCTGACCCATCCGTAGGCGGCGCTATGGCTCTTGTTGAAGCCGTATCCCGCGAATTTTTCCAGCAAATCGAAGATTTCGTTAGCAAGCGGTTCGGCGATGTCGTTGTGGATGCGGCAACCTTCGACGAATTTGGCGCGCTCCTTCGCCATTTTCTCGACGTCCTTCTTGCCCATCGCACGTCGGAGCATATCCGCGCCGCCGAGCGTGTATCCGGCGAGATCTCGCGCGGCCTGCATGACCTGTTCCTGGTAGATCATGATGCCGTATGTGTCGCCGCAGACCTTCTGCAAAAGGGGATGGGCGTATTTGATTTTCGTCTGGCCTTTCTTGCGCTTGATGTAATCCGGAATGAACTGCATCGGACCTGGACGATAAAGGGCACTCAGCGCGTAAATATCCTCGATGCTTTTGAAATCGAAGGATTTGCACCAGGAAGCCATGCCGCCGTCCAACTGGAAGATGCCGACGATTTCCGCGCGGTTGAGGAGATCGAACGTTGCCTGATCCTCCAGCGAGATATTGCCGATTTTGAAATCCGGCTGTGTCTGGCGGATGAGCTCCTCGGCGTCGTGGATGATGGTCAGCGTCTTGAGCCCGAGAAAGTCCATTTTCAGGAGCCCGAGATCGGTGAGGGGACCCATGGCATACTGGCTGACGATTTCTCCCTCGTTGCCTTTGGTTAGCGGAATGTATTCGGAGAGGTCGCGATCGCTAATAACCACGCCCGCGGCGTGGATGCCGGTGTTGCGTGAAAGACCTTCGAGTGTGGTGCAGTACTCCCAAAGCTGGGCGGTTGCGGCTTCGGTCTCGACCGCCTTCTTGAGGTCGGGATTTTTTTCAACGGCACTTTTAAGCGTTGTCCCAAGGTCGGTGGGAATCATCTTGGCAACGCGGTCGGCGTCGCCATAGCTCCAGCCCAGGACGCGGCCAACGTCGCGGACGACGGATTTTGCGCCCATGGTGCCGA
Organism: Chthoniobacterales bacterium; assembly: GCA_036524675.1. Lineage (GTDB taxonomy): Bacteria > Verrucomicrobiota > Verrucomicrobiia > Chthoniobacterales > DASVRZ01 > DATDAW01. Next base: position 8,710 of record DATDBU010000100.1, read on the forward strand.
ATGTGATGATCTGCGATACGGCGCGTTCGCCGTATTTTTTTCGAACGTAATCGATGACTTCGCCGCGGCGGCTCATGCAGAAATCGACGTCGATATCGGGCGGGCTGACGCGTTCCGGGTTGAGGAAGCGTTCGAACAGGAGCCCGAAACGGACAGGATCGATGTCCGTGATTTTCATGACGTAAGCGACCATGGCTCCTGCTGCGGAACCGCGCCCCGGACCGACGGGGATGCCTTGCTCTCGGGCGTAGTGGATGAAATCCCAAACAATCAGGAAATAATCGATGAACCCGGTTTTGACTAGAATATCGAGTTCGTAGTCGAGACGCTGGCGGAGCGAAGGAGCGGGATCGGCGCCGTAACGTTCAATAAACCCTTCCTCGCAAATTTTGCGGAGGTATTGCTCGGCAGTTAGTCCGTCCGGGCACTGATAGGCGGGATATTTGGTTTTGCCGAAATCGAGCTCCAGGTTGCATTTTTCGGCAATGGCCAGCGTATTTTCGATGGCGCCGGGGACATCGCCGAAGAGGGCCTTCATTTCCTCGGGAGACTTGAAGTAAAGCTCGGGCGAATACCGCATCCGGCGCTCATCGTGAACCATGGCCTGTGTACCGATGCAGATCATTACGTCGTGGGCTTCGTGATGGCTGCGCTCGAGGAAGTGCACGTCGTTGGCGGCGACGAGGCCGATGCCGAATTCTTTAGAGAATGCCTTGAGCTGTTTGTTAACTTTCGTTTGGGCTTCGATGCCGTGATCGTGCAGTTCGAAGTAGAAGTTTTCGGTGCCGAAGATGTCCCGGAAATCCGCGACTGACTGCCGCGCTTTGCCGAGTTGATCGGCCTGAATGTGCATGTTGATTTCGCCTTTGAGACAGGCGCTCATGCCGATCAGCCCGGCGGAATGTTGCGATAGAATTTCTTTGTCGATGCGGGGTTTGTAGTAAAAACCCTCGAGATGGGCCGCAGAGACGAGTTTGAGGAGATTATGGTATCCGACGATGTCCTTGGCGAGGAGGGTGAAGTGATACGCGGCTTCGCGGCCGGAGGCGGCCTGTTTGTCGAAACGCGATCCGGGCGCCATGTAGACTTCGCACCCGATAATGGGTTTGATGCCGTGTTTTTTGGCCGATTGAATGAATTCGATGGCCCCATACATGTTGCCGTGATCCGTCATCGCCACCGCCGGCATGCCAAATCCCCGGGCCTTTTTCATCAGGTCGTCGATGCGAACGGCGCCGTCGAGCAGGGAATATTCGGTATGTAGGTGGAGGTGGACGAAAGAATCGGCGGACATGGTTGAAAGATACCATCGAAAGCGGGATGATTGAACCCGTCAACCTCCCGTCTCTGGATCTGTTGCAGAAAATTTTCCGTTATGAAGACTCGCAAACTTGGTAATTCGGACCTCGACATCACACGTATCGGTTTCGGCGCATGGGCTATTGGTGGTGACGGCTGGCAATACGGTTGGGGCCACCAGGATGACCGGGATTCTATCGATGCAATCCATAAGGCGCTGGAACTCGGTGTGAATTGGATTGACACGGCGGCGGTTTACGGTTTGGGGCATTCCGAGGAGCTCGTGGCGAAGGCGCTCGCAACATGGGAAGGGCCGAAACCGTATGTTTTTACGAAGTGCGGCATGATCTGGGATGTAAAGGGCGAGGTGGACTACTCGTTGAAGGCG
>DATDBU010000101.1:0-8975 GCA_036524675.1 Chthoniobacterales bacterium
CGGTGGCCAGGTAAAGCAGGAACTCTTCGATGTCGTCTTGCATGAGCTTTCGGAACGCTTGGCGCGCAATCGCCAATCACATATCACCATTCCGATAGATGGCCGAGTCGCGTGATATTTTTTCCCTTTGGATCGAGCGAACGACGCTCAATCCTCACCTTGCACGTGCGGCTCGAACGACGCTGGCTTCGTCAGGGTCCCTTCTGGTTTGTATGGCTGCGGGTCTCGGGCAAGAGGCGATGTTTGTCGCCCTCGCAGCGCAAGGAATCGCGCTCAACGATCTCCGGGGCGGATTCGGACTGCGGATGGGCATCGTGGTGATCATGGCCGTCGCCCTCGCAGCGGCCACTCTGTTCGGGACGATTGCAGGGCATTCGCTCTGGATGGCGACCGCAGGCATGGGGGTCGTCGCGATTTCGGCCGGTTTTTGGCGGCACGTGAACAAAGATTACGGCCCCCTTCTGGGCGTGTATTCGGTCCTGTTATACGCCTTGGCGCTATCTGAGTCTTCATCGTGGCGTCATGGCGTGCATCTGGCGCAGCTTTGCTTGATTGGCGGCGCGGCAGCCGCGGCTGTGCACACGGTTTTCTGGCTTTTTCGGCGTCAATACCCGCTTCGGAATTCAGTCGCCGAGGTGTGGGTTGCGCTGTCCGACCTTGCGGCAAGCATGCGGACGACGCCAGGGACCAACCCGGAAAAGCGGAGCGCGGCGATCGCGGCTCAAGAACAGGCTTTGCGCGTAGCGATGGACAATACATTCGTCGTCCTGGGCAAAGAAGAGCCGGAAAAAGGCAAAAAAGCATCGCCGCTGCTGGAGCATTTGGAGGAAATGCGTCGCGAAGCCGTCCATTTCGCGATGCGATTGATCGGTCTCAACGCGGCGATTGACGCTGCGTGCGGGCATTTGGACATAAAACGCCACTTACCGGCCATCGATTCCGTCTTGAAAACGCTGGGCGACACCGCGCGTTCGACTGCGATTACGCTGGTAAACCATCGCCAGGAAAATTTTTCGAGCTCCGCGCTCCGCATCCGGCGGGCTCTTCATCTGGTCCGCGTACTTGAACGGCGGCTCCCACCGCCGGAAACCAGCGTCGATATCCGTCAGGCACGGGCGATGCTGGAGCGCATCAGCGCAATCCTGCCCGTGTTGCAAAACGAACTCAGCAAGACTCTTGAGCATAGAGGGCCTCAATACAATTTGCCGGTGAGCTTACCCGAGATCGGCAGCCAATCGTTAAAAATGCTCACGGGCTGGATGGACTTGCGCCCTGGTATCGATCCGGTCCTGATCCGGTATTCACTCCGGGTCGTCGTTCTAGCTACCCTGGGAATCGCGGTTTACAAGGCATTCAATATTTACCACGGCTACTGGATCGCGCTTACGATGGTGATCGTGCTGCAGCCCGATTATGGCTCCACGCGCAAACGCGCGGGTGAGCGTATCACCGGGACGTTCGCGGGTGCGGCGCTCGCCAGCGGACTGTTGTGGTTGCATTTGCCGCACTTGATGACCGGGTTGCTGATCCCGGTCGCGACGTTCGGCTTCGCGTATTTCCTCAAAAATTGGTACGCAGCCGCTTCGTTCTTCGTGACGTTGCAAGTCGTTCTCATCACGAGTCATGAGACGACTCTGAATTGGGAATTCACAGTTTCGCGGCTGCTTTCCACGCTATTTGGCGGTCTGGCGGCATTGATTGCAGCCCAGCTATTCTGGCCCGATTGGGAGAAGGAAAAATTCCCCGGACTGCTGGCGGCAGCCATTCGGACCAACCGGCGGTTCCTGGAATCAATGTTTTCCCGTGCAGAGGAAAAGGCGCCGCTGCGGGAGAGACGCGCCGCAGAGAACGCGAACCGCATTGCCGCCGCTTCGCTGCAACGGATGCTGGCCGAGCCCGCAAATCGGAACGTCAACTCGCAGCGTGACGCAGCGATGGTCAATTACAACCAGCGCATCACGCGCGCGCTCACGGTTGTCGCCGTCCACGACGACGCGGGAATCGCGATGAATGACACCGCCACCGCCGGAATCGCAGCCCGCATCGGCGACATCCTCGATACGCTGGCGCGCGCCGTAGAAAACCAGGGAGGCCCACAAGCCGTCGCCCTTCGCGACATCGAAGGAAAGCTCGAAGATCTGGAGCCGCTTTTGGATGTTTCCGAAAAGGGGACCATCGAGTTGATCTGGACGCAGTTAGCGAAAGCCATCACAGAAATTCGAGCCATGACTCTCGAATTGGAAGAGGGGTAGCGGGAAGGCTGCGCTGGTTTTGGAAGCTGGGGAGGACAGGCCGCCGGCCTGTTACCTTCGGCGGCTCGCCGAATCGCTTTTTGAGTCTGCCAGACGTGCGTAGCTGCCGGCGAGCCGCCGGTTACAACAGGCCAGCGGCCTGTCCTCCTCAAACGGCCCCCGCAACAGCTCCCTCATTCCCCTTTCACCTCGAATCCAAGAAGCGTTTGCGCGTCACTCGTCGGGATTTCGTCTGCCGTGTTTAGCTTCCGTTGCACGGCCCGCGAGCGGCGCGATGCGTCGTCGATCGAGTTGGTCGCTTCCTGCAATTTCTTTTGCAATTTCTCAAGGGCATCGCCGAATTTCCCGAACTCCGTCTTAACAGCGCCGAGAACGGTCCACACTTCGCTGGATCGCTTTTCGATCGCCAATGTCCGGAAGCCCATCTGCAAACTGCTAAGGAGCGCCGTCGGTAAGAACAGGATCGCGAAATCCGTCGTCTGCGGCGGGCTGCTGACTTCTGCGATGCCTTCCCGCAACCTCTCGGTCACAGTTGCGCTCTGTGGCGCAGCATCGCAGATCTCCCCGGGTAATGCACACGCACCTCCGCGCTTATCACCGCCGCATATACATAGAGACCATCCGTGTAAGTATCGGACTTTGGCGCAGTTGGCCGCCTCATCTCTGTCTCTGTGCCTCGTATGCGATTCTTGTTCATCGGTGTAGCGTTTTGCCTGCGGCTTCCTTCAGACTCCGCCTCGCGGCGGACGCCCTTGCCTTCGGCTAGCACTTCCCCTTACCGGGTGTGCAGGGGACTTGAACCCCAAAGTATTGCCGGCTTCGCGGCAATACACCTTTTATTGTTCAGCATGTAGGACTTGGCATCGCGCGCAATAACCGGACAGCGAATGATACATCAGTCCGCATCGAAGTTGTCGCGAAGGCGGAGTCTCTTCTTGCCGACAGTCGCCAATGGAAGCGCTCCAAACTCACGCCCGAGAGGGTGACTTGGACCTCATCGCCATCCTCAAGGAGTTTCACGTTCAGATGATTCAGAGCTACGCCGTCTTTGTAGCGAAGACGTTTTTCCCCGAATTACACCCAGCCTCGGCGTTTTACGCCTGCCTCACAAGGGAAGCCCACGAACGCGATCCAAACGCCCGAATGGTATTCTTCTCCGAGAAGCCGGAATTTATTCCCGGAGACGGCGGAAAAGTTTCCGTGAATATCCTTACATTCGTTCCCAATGACTTGTTTGCCCAATTCGGAATCAAGTCCAACGGGCCTAACATACCCGCGATAATCCAGGAGAAAGGCGAATGACCAGCAGGCTTTGCAAAGGCGGTCGAGAAAGTCGTCATACTTTTTGAGTGTTTCAGTATCCTTCTTGTAGTGTTGTCGAAACGAGACGGTGAAATGCTCCTGAATCGTGTAAGCAAATGTCAGATAGTTGAGAAGGAGACGATTCAGCTCCTCTGAGACGTCCACGTCTTCTTGAAAGTATCCGTCACGCCAACAGCATGGCGATGAGGGCTTGACTGCGGCGAAGACCGGTCAGGCGTTGGATCGGCGGCTGGCGAGCCAGGCGGCCGGGGTAAGCTCGGAGACTTTCGATGCGGGCCAGTCGGCAAGACGGGGCAGCACGTCGAGCAGGTAGTCACGCGCGTTGATGCTCAGGCGACGGCAGGTTTCCATCACCGAGGCGATGGCGGCCACCCTCGGACCGGCTTCCTCGCTGCCGATGTGCAGCCAGTTTTTGCGACCGAGCGCGACGGGTCTGATCGCGTTTTCACACCAGTTGTTGTCGATTTCGATTTCGCCGTGGCTTGCATACACCATCAGCCGTTCCCACTGGCTGAGCGCGTAGGCGCATGCCTTGCCCAGCTGGCTTTGCGGCAGGCAGCCCTGCCGTGCGTTGATGATGACGGTTTTGAGCGCTTCGAGCAGGGGCACGCTCCGGCTCCGGCGCATCTCCAGGCGCGCTGCGGCATCGAGTTTCGCTGTCCGTGCTTCGGCTTCGATCTGGTAGAGTTCACCAATGCGCCGCACGATGTCGAAGGCCGTAACATCCTTGTTTTGTGAGACTTCCATCGCTTTGTAGAACCCGCGCCGCGCGTGCGCCCAGCAGCCGGCCATGCGGATGCCTTTGCCTCCGATCTTGTCGTAGGCTCCAAATCCGTCGCATTGCAAGTTGCCATCGAAGTTAGCCAAAAACTTTCGCGGACCTTCACGGCTTCTGCCCATTTGAAAGTCGAAGACAACGGGACCTCCGGGACGACTGTATTCCCAGAGGTAACCCTGATGGTTTTTTCCAACGGTGCGCTCGCTTTGCACTCCCACCGGAGTTTCGTCGGCTTGAATGTAATTACCTGTTAACAGCTCAGTGCGCATGGCGCGGCTGATCGCTGTCAGCAAATCACCGCTTTTCATCACCCACCCGCACAAGGTCATCCGGCTCAGCTCGACTCCGCTCTCGCGTTCGATCCCCACGCTTTGCCGGTAGAGCGGAACATGGTCGCAGTACTTTTTAATCAGCACATCGACGGCCAGCTCATTGGAGGCTTTGCCTTTTTCGATGATTTTCGCGGGTAAAGCCGCAGTCACTACCCCCATCTCCTCGCACGCGGCGCAGGCGCGTTTTTCACGCTTGATGACTCGAACAAAATATTGCGCCGGTTTGAGCCCCAGCTCTTCGCTGACTTCGTAGCCGATAAGCTTCTTTTCTCCTCCGCACTGCCCGCACCGGCACGCCTGCGGCTCCCAGCCAACAATGACTTCCACCCGCGGCAGATGAGCAGGCAGTTCCTCGCGCCCAGGATGGTTGCGCTTCGGCTTTCTTTGCGCTTCAACGCTCTGCTTTTCTTCCTCGCTCAGCGCCGCTTCAGCCTGCACTTCGGCGGGTCTGACTCCGGGCTCGGCTTCCAACAGTTCCAGCTGCGCGTCGGTTAACTGTTCGCTGCCCTTGCCGTATTTTTCCATCCGCAACAGCCGAAGCTCTTCGCGCAGCAGTTTGTTCTCCAGCTCCAGCCGCCCCACTTTTTCCGCTTCCGCTTCAAGCCCCTTGAGCTTCTGCAACTCCCGCTCGATGGCGCTTCGTAAATCAGCGGGGATGTTTTCCAGTTGCAGCGTCATGTCCTATGCGGCGCCATTCATAGCAGTTTTGACCGGCCCCCGTATAGCTTTTTCTTCGCGGAAAAAGGATCTTTTTTTATCGACGCATGTTAATCCTCCGCCTTCCGCCACCAGTTCCGCCGCCGTGTGCGCTCCAGATCGATGCCGCCCAACAACAGCGCCAGTTCCTCGCGGCTAATGGAGATTTTGTTCTGAGCCCCATCCACAGGCGGCCAGCAAAAACGACCCTTTTCCAATCGCTTGGCGCACACCCACAGCCCGCTGCCGTCAAAGAAAAGGACTTTAAGCCGGTTGCGCCCCCGGTTGCTAAACACAAAGAGATGGCCCGAAAGCGGATCGAGCTCCAGCCGGTGGCGCACCAGCGCGTAAAGTCCCTCAAAGCTCTTGCGCATGTCGGTGGCTCCCGGCGCCAGCCATACCCGCGTCGCCGCTCCCAACCCAATCATGGCCGACCCTGGCGCCGCAGCAGCCCGATGAGGTGTTCGATTTCCCCGCCATCAAATCCCCGGCGCACATGCAGCTGGCCAACGCCGGGCAACTCCAGCGCGTAATCGTAACCGCTGCACGATGAAGCATTGTTGTCCGGTGCGCGGCTCCCGGCCAAAGTCACTTCCACCAGATCAACCCCGACTGGCTCGCGCTCCAGGCGCGCCACGGCCCGCCTCCTCTGCCTGCGCAGCCACCTGGTCAACGTGGATAGACCCACCCCATGCGCCAGCGCAAATTGATGCTGTGTGAGCCCGCTGGCGCGATATTCCCCAAGCAGTCGCTCGATTTCCACACACCCCCATCGCCGCCTGCCCCGTGTTCTTTTGGTTTTTTCCATAGCGCGCCCACTATCGCGCCCCAACCACCATCATCGCCAGATGGCTTTGGTATTACGCATACTCTTGAAACGTCGAGGACAAGAGTCGATTGAGATATCCCTTCCATTCGCCGTAGTTCCGATCAAGCATCCGAAAAAGCGCCAGACGATCGCGTGCTTCCGTAAGGAACGGGGTAAACGTCGCGTGCTGTTCGATCTCCTCCGCGGTAAGATCGCGGAACGCATCATAATGTCTTTTGTCGCTGTTGTAGCTACCGAGGTGCATTGGAGATGCCTAACTCCATCGGATCAGAAACAAATTTGTTGGGTTTGTCAGCCTCTTTATGGCGACAAAAATGTTGGATATGAACCTAGACCGCCTTGGCGGATTCGGGAGTGATTTTGGGAAAATTGAGATTTTTTCGCTTCGTAAGTAGTTGATTTTCAGGTCGGCGACCTCCGGAGGACCCCGCAAAAGGCCTTGTAGTACAGACCTACCCTATTCCCAGAATGAAAAATTTGCGCATAATCCTTTGCCGTCATTGTTTCTGCGCTGCAGCACTCGAAAAAAAGGCGGCAAGCTTCACCGCTACTGGAGCATTGTTGAAAACAAACGGGTTTCCTCCGGCAAAGTCGTGCAGCGGCACGTGCTTTACCTGGGGGAAATTAACAGCGCGCAATGCGATAGCTGGCAGGAGACGATCGAGGTCTTTGAAGATGGCGCGCCGCGGCCCAAGACCAGGCAACTCTTAAGCGATGGGGTGGATGCCGGCACGGTCGTGGCCCGGCAAGAGGAGACTGGACTGGGAGAAGCTGTGCGCATCCGCGCCTCGGAAATGACTCTGCGCCGGCCCCGGCAATGGGGCGCCTGCTGGCTGGCATGCCATCTCTACGGGCTGCTTGGCCTGGATAAATTCTTTGCCGAGCGGCTGCCACCCAGCCGCAAAGGCACCCGCTGGGATTTGATCCTCCAGACCCTGTGCTGTTATCGGCTTATTTCCCCTGGGAGCGAGTGGCGGTTGCACCGGCACTGGTTCGAGCACAGCGCCATGGCAGACCTGCTCGGGGAAGACTTTTCGCTAGTGGAAATCCATAAACTCTACGACTGCCACGACCATCTACTGGCCCACAAAGAGGCGCTCTTTACCCATTTGCAACAGCGATGGAAAGATCTCTTTAACGCCCGTTTTGAAGTGCTGCTCTATGATCTAACAAGCACGTACTTTGAGAGTGATCCGCCGTTTCCCGAAGAGGACAAGCGCAAGTTTGGCTATAGCCGCGACAAGCGCAGCGACCGCGTGCAAGTGGTCATCGCGCTGGTGGTGACGCCGGAGGGTTTTCCTCTGGCCTACGAAGTAATGGCAGGTAACACCAGCGGTTGCGCTCGCGGACGAGCGCAGAGCCGCACTTAAAGGGCGGGCAGGACAGCGGCGTCATGCCGCCAATCTGGCGTCAACAAGTATCTGGATTTTTTGAGATATTCTTCTAGCACTTCAAGAGGGATGTCCTCCTGATCAAAACATGCGAAGGACATCGTATGCGTAACGTCCGAGTAAAACACCTCGCATAATTGTTTTTCTGGATTCTGTGCGCTCCAAAGCTCTAGGAACATGCCATCTCGCTGCACATCGCTTCCACGAATCACCCTGTAAGATTGTCCGTTGTGCTCGATAGGTGTCATATTTCTGCCGAATTATTGGATCATGAACAAATTTGTTGGGTTTGTCAGCGTCTTTTATGGGCAGCAAAAATGTTGGATATGACCCGGATTAGCAGTCGATTTGAGCCTGATTGCAGCCGATTTTAAAGAGATTACAATCGCTGTTGAACGTCTTGCAGTCGATTTTTGATCATTTACAGAGGCATTTAGCGTTTCTGCACTCGATTTCGGAACCATTACACCCGTTATTGGATGTCTAACAGTCGATTTTTGTTCGCTTGCAGGCTTTGTGAAAGGCTGGACAACGGATTTCACGATGCTAACCCTCGATTTTGGAAGACTGACAGTGGGTTTTGGAACGGTTGTAGTAGATTTTGAGAACCTTGAGAGGGATTGCAGAGCGTTTGCGGGCGGTTTCGCCGGGCCGGAACCAAGAAGTGGACGAAGTGAGACGATTTTTGCGCCACGAGCGGCTCAAAATAGAGTTCGTAAGACGTTGAACGCCTTGTATGACGCCTCTTCGCCTCCAGGAAATTGACCAGTCCTCTGAAAGATTACTTCCCACAAAACTCCAGCTATCCTTCCCGAGGAAACACATCCCGAGAGGAAAACGCAATGATAAAAAAGATCATTTTTCAAAAAACACTCACGTAGACGTGTGAGAAACAACGGCAAGGCGAACTTCTCAGGACTGCAGCCCGACTGGAATGAGAGTCAGCAAGATCCGTAGTGGGCGAGACAGCTGGCTGAAAGTCACCTAAAGGGCGCGAGCCGGACGGCAAGCGGGCAAATATCATAGCCCGCCTCCTTGGTTCTGGGTCAAAGCCGCCATCCTCTCCCATTTCGTTTGGATGCCGTTTCCAATGGAAACAATAAACCGGCGCTGCTACGTGATCTTTGCAAACCAGCGCTCCACCTGGTTGAGCCATGATACGCTGGTTGGGGTGAAAATGCAGATGATAGCGCGGATGCTTCGCTCGCCGTCCCGTTTAATGAAAGCGCAGGCTAGCCTGACTTTCGCAGACGGAGAGCAAGTTGTGAGGGTTCGCAGAGAGGCGGATCGAAAAAAACGGGGTTAGGTTGTCCACACACCGGCGAGTTGGTGTGTAAAGACTTTCGGCGGTGGCTGCTGCGGCAGTGACCAGCC
>DATDBU010000102.1:0-4405 GCA_036524675.1 Chthoniobacterales bacterium
AGAAACAAAAGCAAAGTAAAACCATATTATGGCAAATCAAACGTTTCGTCTGTATTTCTCGCAACCCTTCCACGGCCGGAAGCGACACAACCATCAAATTCCTTTTGTCAACACGACCTCTGTTGTGGTCGCGATCAATCCATACACGCGCCGTCCGTTTGTTCTCGACTCTGATCGGTGCCATCCGCGCTGCCGAAGTCGCCCTCCCGCCCGTTCTACAGGAAATTGCCTAACTAAAGCGTCTCGCTCCCCGTCGGAGCCAGATGTAGTGCCAACACTTCCCTGAGCACCCGTAAGTCGCTGATTATCAGTTATCGCTTTTTCCAAACTGTCGAAGACGGGTGTGAGGGGCTAACGGGGGAAGCGGCAAATGTAGCGAAGTGTCAATTGACGACCGAGCCGAAAGCAACCCCCTTTTCACTAATTAGCGTGCGTAGGGAAAACGAATCTGCGGCGTACCACAAAGCCTCTTGGAGAGATCAATTGGATCACCTATGCTTACCTCGCTGGCATCAATCTGATACGACCAAACTTGGAAGCTCGAAAGCTGTGCCTGCCCATAGACCGTGGTAAAGGCACAGTTCACAGCATCGTAACCCGAGCAGATGCGAATGCGACCGACCCGTGGCTGGTTGAATCGGGCGTCAAAGACTTGCCATCTGCCGCCGAGATAGACTTCGGAGTATGCATGAAAATCGTTCGGGGTGCCCGGGTCTTGATACCCGATATCTGGCACGTAGCCGCTGACATAGCGGGCCGGCAGATTGAAGGTTCGACAGAGTGCTACGGTGGTATGAGCAAGGTCGCGGCAGACCCCATAGCCACGTTGGATGATGTCACAGGCCGAGAGATTCGGACTGCCCGAGAGCGTGCGATACTCGATGTTGCGGTGCAGCCAATTGATGATTCCAAGCACCCTCTCGATACCGTGGGGAAGATGACCGAAATTCTGCCATGCGAAGTCGAGCAACTTGTCGGAATCGCAATAACGCGTCGGCAGCGTGTAGCGCAAAATTGAAGCAGGCAATTGGTGGGGCGGGATGGGTTCGTCCAACCAGGCGAAGTCCTCGCGCAGGCTGGGCACCATAACGATGGCATCATAGCGCAGCGCGTTTCGCCCGGGTCTGAGAACGAGGCGATAAACGATGTTGAAGTGATCGTCCTCAAATTCGGTGGCTGTCAACTGCGGCTCGAAGTGGAAGCTCTCCTGACGGATGGATTGCAACTCATCATTCCGAGGCTTGAGGGTGACGAGCGTCGGAGTATCGCCGGTCGCATCGTAAATCAGCTCACATCCCACGCGAACGGCGAGGTCAAGTGCGGGCGGCGCTTGGAATGGAGAATGGCTGTTCATGAACTCTTAGATGTGCGATTCCCTGCACATCCCTGCTTCGGCACCTTCCGCTATACCATGCGATTGCACGATTGCCGCTAGGCCGACCGAGCCGAATTTGCCACACCTGCGGCGAATCGGGCCGCAATGTCATTTCGGCACCAATCGCGAACGTTCGTGCCTTTAGCCAATCACGAAAATGAACCGGAAGTTGTTTGGTTTTCATTTCGGCGCCATTTCCTTGATCGGATATCCCAGACCATCATCGCCATCACAATGTGGATGAAGATTTCCGAGCCATAAGGATGAATTGAGGCGGAACTAACCAGTGGCGCTTCGAAGGGCCGCGAAGTCCCAATTGTTCTCTCGTGCGATTGCGCGGAACTCTTCGAGAACAGTACGCAACGCAGGGGTGATTCCGTCTCGGGCGAGGATGGTTTCGATTCCGTCTTTGATTCCTAAAAATGCCCCAAGCACGGCGCCACCATTTTCAAGGTTCCATGTGAATAGGACTCTAGATTCATGCCTTCCTACAATCAGGTTTTTGAAATCGATCATCATATGGCGCCTTGATGGGCGCAGCGTACCACACACGAAGGTCGAAAACAAACCCAATACGACAGCCTGCGATAGCGTCAAAAGGTCGGGGGGTGGGTCAGCCACACAAAACGTTGAGCAGATCGGCTCAGCCGGCATCGGGGGCACACGCTTGCTGTTACAGCGCAGCCCAGGCAGCTTTGATACCCCCGACTTGTGGACGCCCTCCATGTACTGCCCTGGACTCCACTCTCATCGCTTGCTTATGCTACTTTTCTGCTCCGTTGCTCCCCAACACCCGGTTTTCGGCATACCGAATGCTTTCTTGAGAACCAAAAGCTCCGGCAAGTCATGAGCCCTCGGAAAGTTTTATCTTCAATGAGGCAGGCGAAGATCGATCAAGCCCAAAGATACGAAGAGACCATCGAAGCTCTTCGCCGGGCGGAACAAAAATACCGAAGCATTTTCGAGAACGCGACGGAAGGTATCTTTCAAACGACTCCTGAAGGTAAGTATCTGAGCGCTAACCCGGCGCTCGCTCGGATGTATGGGTATGATTCACCCGAAGAATTGCTCGCGGATCTGACCGACATCAGCCGCCAGCTTTATGTCGAGCCGGATCGTCGCCGCAAATTCACTTTGGCGATGCGCTGCGACGGACACATCCAGGATTTTGAATCACAGATCCATCGCCGTGACGGGAGCGTCATCTGGATTTCGGAAAATGCTCGTGCCGTGCATGATGAGGTTACCGGCGAACTCTTGTATTACGAGGGCATGGTGCAGGATATCACCGCTCGCAAATCTGCGGAGGAAGCACGAAAGCAGGCTGAAGAAAACCTTGTCCGCTACGCAGAGGAGTTGCGCGTTAAGAATGCGCAGTTCGCAGCGGACCTCGAAATGGCGCGGGACATCCAACAGGTGTTTCTCACCCAAACGTATCCGAGCTTTCCACCCGGCGTGGTGCCCGAGGAAAGCTGGCTGCGTTTTTGCCATTGTTATCAGCCTGCGCAGCGTGTGGGCGGCGATTTCTTTTGCGTGCTTCCGCTTTCGGACAACGAGGCGGGCGTTTTCATTTGCGACGTGGTCGGCCACGGGCTGCGCGCCGCGCTGGTGACAGCGATCGTGCGCGGGTTCGTCGAAGAGCTCGCACCCGTCGCGACTGCCCCGGGCCGCTTTGTGACTGAGATCAACCGCGGCCTGCGCGCAATCTTCCGACAAACGGAAACGCCGATGCTGGCATCCGCGTTTTACCTTGTTGTCAACATTGACAACGGCCAGATGGCTTACGTGAACGCGGGACATCCGCCGCCGTTCCATGTGCGGCGCGGGGCGGGCGTCGTGGAAACGCTCGGCTTCGACAACGGCCACGGACCAGTGCTCGGGATTTTCGAAGATGCAGAGTATTGCGCGGGCTACTGCGCGACCGCCGCGCAAGACCTGGTCGTGCTTTTCACCGATGGATTGTTCGAGGTCGAGATCGCAAATGGCGAATACTACGGACAGGAGCGACTGCTGGCCGCGGTGCACAACCGGATGAGCCTTCCCGCCGGAGAACTCTTCCGCGAGGTGCTCGCGGAAGTTCAGGAGCGCTGTGTATCGCGCGAATTCGCGGATGACGTCTGTCTCGTGGGCATGGAGGTCATGCGCACGGGCCTGGCTGACAACAGCCGGGGAGTCGCATGAAGGGCAGCGCACGCGCCATGCGCCATCTCAAAAAACGCGTGCACTGCCCTTCATGAACCTCGCGGTCACACATACCACCTCGTACGGCTACTCAACCCCCGTCTCGCTGCGGCCCCACGTCTTCCGTCTGCGGCCGCGATGTGACGGCGCGGTGCGGCTGCTCGATTGGAAACTAGAGATCGAGCCGAAGCCGGCGACGCTCGCCGACTGTCTGGATGCTGAGGGAAACTCGGTGACCCACGGGTGGTTCACCGGCATCACCAATCGCCTCACGATCACCAGCAAATTCGAAGTTGAAACCCTGCGGACCAACCCCTTTGACTACTTGCTCGCTTCGTCGGCTCAAAGGTTTCCATTTCCTTATCCTGGCGGCCTCGCCTGCTATTGCTCGCCGCTGGAGAGCGATGACACGGTTTTGAACTTCGCGGGCGGAATCGCAGAGGCAGTCACCTGGCGCACGCTCGATTTTCTGACCGCCCTTAACGACACAATCCATACAACCTGCCCGAGGATCATTCGCGAAAAGGGCGGACCACGGTCGCCGGGGGTGACGCTCAGAGAAAGAAAAGGCTCGTGTCGCGATCTGGCGGTTCTCTTCATCGAAGCATGTCGCGCCTTTGGGATCGCAGCGCGTTTCGTCAGTGGGTATCACAAATACGGCACCGATCCAGCCAGGCGTCACATGCACGCGTGGCCGGAAGTGTATTTACCCGGCGGCGGATGGCGCGGCTACGACCCGACGCATGGCCTCGCCGTAGCCGACTTGCACATCCCCGTCGCATCTTGTTGGCAGCCGGTTGGCGCCGCGCCAATCAGCGGTGCCTTTTGCAGCAATGGCGCTTCTTCGAC
>DATDBU010000103.1:0-6046 GCA_036524675.1 Chthoniobacterales bacterium
TGCAAGGCTCCTTGCGATGGTTGCAAGGCTTCTTGCGATGGTTGCAAGGCTTCTTGCGATGGTTGCAAGGCTTCTTGCGATGGTTGCAAGGCTCCTTGCGATCGTTCCCAGGCTCCTTGCGATCGTTCCCAGGCTCCTTGCGATCGTTCCCAGGCGCCATCCAATCTTCGGCGGATCGGAAAACCGCGGTCCCGCGCCTTCGGCGCCTTGAGTTTCGCAGCCTGCAGATCGGCAGGAGTTTACTCGCCGCGATAAATTCCGCTTCCGCTTGAGGCTGTCGCTGGGTCCCCCGGAACAGGCTTGGTGGGAATGGTCGAGGGAAAGGTTTCCGTCAAGTAAGCGACCAGCGAATCGATTTGCCCGGGGGTGAGGATCCCGCCGTATTCGATGGCAAAGGCGGGCATGAATTTGCCCTCCTCGCTCGAGGTGATCCAGGTGCGCCAATAACCGGCGTCGGTTGCCTTTTGCAGATGTTTCAGATCCGGCACAACGGGGGAGCGATGCTCCGCCTCGTGGCAGACAGTGCACGCGGTCTGGTAGAGTTCCGCCCCCACCTTACCGAGTGCCGGCGTGCCGTGACACGAAGCGCATTCACCGCGCAAGACGGCCTGACGGCTGACACTCGCGATCCGGAGTTTGCGCATCCGTTCGTCCGGGTTCATCGCTCCAGCGGGCGGTTCCTGGATGTTCGTGCGCACCTGAAGGGTCTTGAATCCGTGATCGGTGATTACAGTCAACGTCTTGTTCACCGCCCCCCGCTTTCCCTCCAGGTTCATGGCCACTTCGATCGTGCCTTTGCTGCCGGAATCGAGCGTCCACGGCGTCGCTGGGAGTTTCGGTTTTGTGCAGCCGCAGGTCGCACGGACGCCGGTGATGACGATCGGTTCGGACGACACGTTGCTAACAACGAAGCTGAAGGACACTTGCGCGGTGCCGAAGGGCACTGTCACCTGCTGCGTTTCCGCGTCCAAAGCCAGCTTGCCGTCCGGGAGGGGCGGCCCTATTGGTGGCGTCTCCGAGGGAAGTTTCGCGCGAATGCTTGCGGACTGCACCGGCCCGTAGGGTGCAGAACGTGGTTCGAACTGCACGGGTGGAGCGTTTCCTGGCGGAGGAGCAGCGCGCACTTCCTCAGCCGCCGCGTGGGAAAAGGCCAGCAAGCCAATGCTAACCAGACCAGGGAGGGTGGCGAGGATGGCTAGGGCGTTAACCATCAGGTCCTTTCCGCACGCCCGCCGCTGCTCAAACTCGATCGGCTGCGGATCGTTCGCACTCTGGGATGACCCGCCATCCTGTCTTGCTCTCAGGCTGGACCGACCTGCTCGTCTGGATCTGCTCAAGATGTGCACGATGCGTGTATGATCTGGAATTCGGGCCCGATATAGGATGCCGCAACATAGTGTCCGCCCTACGGTCCCCGCGGGAGGATCGCCTCCCGTAAAGCGCGATGGAATGGACTGTCAGTGTTTCCGTGTCGCACGCATCCGGCTACCCGCGCAGATCGGTGACAGGGATTGAGGTGTCCGGCTCAGTCCGGCAGCCCAAACGCGTACAACTTGTTGTTCGGTGTTCCGAACCCGAAGTTGCTGTAGCCGGAGCCCCAGAATAGCATGCCCTCGGAAATGGCGGCACCCGATAGGCTAGATCCGCCGCTGGGGAAGCTCCACAACACTTCACCGGTCGCCGCGTTTAGAGCATACATATACCCCTGCGGGTCGAGCGAAGCGCCGAAGACCAAGCCATTGGCAGTCGTGACTGGACCGGAGGTCGCACCGCCGTGTGGCGGCCGTGTCTCCCAGAGCCGTGCCCCCGTAGCGGCGTTCAGACCTGTCCACACGCCGGTTGTGAGACCGCTTTCAGTCCACGGCACGAGATTGGAATTGGCGTTTGCCGTGTAGACACGGTCGCCGTCAACAGCCGAGCCCCACTGGAGGCCACCGGCAGTTCCCCCGGGGCCCGCCTGTGTCACCCACATCACGGCCCCGTTGTCGGGGTTGAGCGCCCAATACTGGCCGCTCTTCTGCCCGGCACCCACAAGTTCGATTTTCCTGCCGCTTCCTCCCTTGGCAGTGAACAACGCCGGAGCTTGACCGAAGTCGTAGTCGGGCCCCGCCGGCTCGGGACAATTGTCGCCATCGCCGAAGAACGGAAGGCAGTCCACCGTCCAGGCATCGTAAGCAAGTGCCCGGGTGGACCAGCGGATGGCGCCGGTCTTTAGATCGAGAGCCATGATGCTGTCGAAGTAGTCATCGGCCGGCACTGAGGCTGCCTTCGCAACTGGATCGTCACCAGCCGCGGCTACGCGGTCAAGCACCTCCTGCGGCACTGAGTAGTTGTTACCGGTAGCGACGTAAACCTGGCCGCGTTTCGTGTCGATGGCCGGTGAACTGCCCCAGATCGCGTTCCCAGTGTATCCAACCGGCGCCATGTAGGTCTTCCACAGGATCTGCCCCGTGGCGAGGTCGAGGGCGAGCATGCTGCCCCGGAAGGACAACTGATAGCCGGGAACGAACGCCGCGAGGGCCTCTTCCTGTGACGCGACACCTATGTACACGCGGCCGTCGAACACGGTTGCGGATTGGGTAATAATCGCTGCCAGGTGTGAGTCCACCTGAGTGCTCCAGACCAGCGCTCCCGTAAATTTATTGAAGGCGAGCACCTTGCCCCCCACCCCACCTCCACTAAGTATTGATCCCTGGGTGCCGACTATCACCTTGTCCTCGGTTACCGCCGGGGTGGCGCGAGCCTTGTCACCCACCACGCCGCTAGCGTCTGGAATGCTGGCGGTCCATTTCAAGGCGCCCGTCTTTTTATCGACCGCATACAGGTTCCCGGCCCAATCGGGAACATACACGGTCTTGTCGTCCACGGCCGGCGTAGCCGAAACGTCACCGACGGTCGTGAACGCCCATTTCGTGGTCAGACTGTCCACGTTCGCAACGCTCAGCTTCTTTTCAGATTTCTGGTAGCGGGTGTTTTGCGTGTTGCCTCCCGCCGAATTCCACTCCTGAGCCGCCGATGCTGCGTTAGGCGTTAGCAGCATTTTAGCCAGTGCCGCGGCGGCTAATAAGGTGGTTCGAACGGTGTGGAATGATTTCAGTTTCATGGGGGGTCGTGGTGGGTTGAAACACTAGCAAGAGCACGCTTTCAGCTTTAGCTTTTGAACGCGAGCTAAATACAAAACCAATTTCCGAAACACCGTTGGGGAGAGAAATCCAATGGAGCCGTGGGCACGCAGCGGATTGTGAAAGGAGTGGATGCACTCAAACGAGCGGAAAAACAAAGGAGAGGCGGTTTCCAACCGCCTGAAAACGGGCGCTTGGAAACCGCCCTTCCTTGTAAAAAAACCGCGACGACGATTTACCAAAATAAATTAGGCCGTGTTTGAAACAGGTGAACGCAAACCGGCGTCGAATGACCCGGCTGCAGGAGGGCGCTCTAGCTGTAGCCGGCATCTGTGAGGTCGGCCTTCGCAGGTATTTCGGCCTGAGTTTTCAAATTCGGCCTAACCTGTTGAAGAAATCCAATCCTTCAAGAAAAACAGGTAGGCAAGCCAGTGTTAGGTGCCTCCAGTGGGCGAACTGTGTGCTGCACCTCGAAAGTCAGTCGGTTCGGGCTGGCCTTTCTTCTGCGCCTTCTGTCGCGCGATCCGGTGATTCATGTCGGCAGGAATGAAGGTGACAGGCTTCCCGGCCCTGCGTGCTGCGAGCATTTCGTCCCGGGCGACGTCGCCTCCGCCGATGGCAATGAAAGACGTGCTGCACTCGACCAGCGCTGCCGAGGTGGCCGAAAGGTGATCGGTTCCCGGGACTTTCCCGCCCCACTGACTGTCTTTGACATAGAACACATAATCCACACACTTCGAGAGTGGAACGCGCTCATCGCGGGCAAGCGTGGAGGCTATGCCCATGGTTGTGAATCCCTTTCGCTTTGCAAGTTCGTACACGGCGCCGATTCCCACCTCCGTGGCGCCGATATTGATCAATGTTTTCTTTGGGTCCAGCCCGTCGAGGACGCGTGAAGCGTGCGCGATCATTGTTTGCGGGTCCTCGTACTGTGCCCCTGAATAGCCGGCGAAGGTCAACACTGTCATCTGCTTGCCGCGGATGAATGCCTCGATCGTCGCGCCGTTAGCCTCACGCACGTCGCGCGGGCCATCACAGGCGTCGGCCGCACCCAGGGTGACGGCCAGACAGCACGCGATCAGGACTGCGGGGCGAAACTCGGAAATGTGGCGGAACATAAATAACGGGCTCTTCTGGGAACAACGGTCCTCTATCAGCAACGGCAATAGCGCTCGCTGCGCGGAATTGTTCACCGATCCCATTCATACGAGGGATTCCGTGGATTCATCAAGCACGACGTCATCGCGCGGCCAACGAAAAATAGGACGGTTCAAGTGCCGTACTGGATTTGGTGCTTCGCGCCTCTAACTCCAAGCCGTCACTCTTCCACACCGGCTACTCACAAGGCGGTCATCCAGCAAAATTATACTTCACAAAAAGCCGGCTCAGAGCGGGGCGCAGGTATCGGGTATCCTTCTTCTCGAAGGCCATCCAAATGAAATTCAATGGCTTCCTTCATGTTTTTTTCAACTTCAGCCCTGGTTTTGCCCGTCGAAATACAGCCGGGAAGATCCGGAGAATAGGCGGAGAAACCGGTGGCGGTAGGCTCAAGGATAATCAAGTATCGACTCATTTTAGACCTGCTTGTTTCAAAATACTGTTTTGGGTTTTGGGGCAAGATCATCGTTGAGGTGTCCGGGAATTGTGACCAATCCGGGTTTGGAGGGATGTTTGAACTGCCGATGGCTCCCCCTGGTGCGGACAAGATACCATCCATCGTCTTGGACCAGTTTGAGGACGTCCCGGACTTTCATTCAGTCTTCGCGGGGCAAGACTTTTTGGGAGTGTTTGAAAAGGTGGACGCATACCGGGGTCGAAGATCCAAGACCCCGTATCTGTTTAGCCTGGATGCAAAGTTTCCAAAAAAGGGCAGAAGCCTGAGTGACCCGGGGGCATTCGAAATCCAGCCGGAGGGGTGAAATCACCGCTTCGGTGAGAACACGACCCGTGACCCGAAGGGTTCTCCGATTTATAGCCGGTTGGTGAAACCACCGGTTCCATGCGTTAAAAACAGGACTCGTCCTGAAGGGACGTGCGATGCGATCGGGACGGCATTACCGCGTCACTCCAGATACTTCGGATCGAATTCAATGCCGTGACGTTCCAGAAACTGCACGTATTCCTCTCGAAACGTCCGAGTCCGGTGATGTTCCTCCTGATGTTCGATGTAGTCTGCGACTTTCGACACCGCAGAACGGCTAACAGTGAAGACCCCGTAACCTTGCTGCCAGGCAAATGCCGCGATACGGATTTCTTCATGCTCCCATTTGGAGGACCGGGATTTGATTTCGCGAAGCACGTCCGCCAATGAAGTCGCGGCTCTAAGACGAACTTCGTGCCGAAACGATGTGTTAATACAAACTCAGGCGTGCCGAGCCTGTTCCGCTCGTCCCTCCGGGACGATGGCCGTTTTTCTTATGGAACCGGTGCTTCACCACCGGCTATGTATCCAATGACCCTTCGGGTCGCCGACTTCGCCATCCATGACCGTTGGAAGCCGTGGATGATGTCCAGCGGTTTTATCGAAACCGCCCTGCCAATGTTTTTGGTAGGGACGTTTCGACGAAACGTCCAGTCTTCAGCATTGGTGGCTATCTTCAGTTCTCTTCGATGGTTCAGCCCTATCGTGTCTACTGCAAAATTGCCGGATCGCACAGTGGAAACTCTATCCTTCCGCACTCACAAAAAATCGCTATTCTGACGTCATGTCTCCCCCAATCACCGCAAAATTGCGGCAGTATCACACCGCAAATAGGCGGTCGAATATCTGTTAGGCGTTACTGCGCGCATGGCTGCTTCGCGCATCCTTTTTATT
Organism: Chthoniobacterales bacterium; assembly: GCA_036524675.1. Classification (GTDB taxonomy): domain Bacteria; phylum Verrucomicrobiota; class Verrucomicrobiia; order Chthoniobacterales; family DASVRZ01; genus DATDAW01. The sequence continues at coordinate 5,938 of DATDBU010000103.1, forward strand.
CCAGCTGTCTTGGCGCTCGTTAGCTGCGCTGAGCATCACGCCACCAATCGCAGCGAACGGCAACCGACCATCATTTCGCGCTCACTCATCGCCACCAAGCAACAACGCG
>DATDBU010000104.1:0-12748 GCA_036524675.1 Chthoniobacterales bacterium
CAACCACTGACCATTTGACAAAGTATATCGCCATTGAGTGCCATCGGGTTTGTATAGTTTTAGGGCATTCGCTCCGTCACTGACCAATTCCCACTGATAACTGTGACGCCAGGTATGCCCCTGGCCCAGCCATTTAAGGCCGCTGTTATAACGGCTCATTCCGTAACGTGTGAACTCCAACTGATGCTCGCCGACGCCTCCCGATACCTTCAGATCGGTGATTTCGCGGTACGCATTTCCTGTCGCCGTGTTAAAGGGATTGGACCCACCCTTGGGACAGGATTGCGGAGGATCTCCGCACTTGGAAGTGGGACATGGGGGAGGCGAAGGCCCTCTGTTGCTTGAATTGCCGCAAACTGGCGCATTGGCGCCCAACACAGATTGCCCCAATAAAGAGAATGCACAAATCCCAGCGATCCACGGTTTAACGTTTCTCATACTCCATCTATATTTTGTTACAGCGTTCCCATCAATTCCGACTCCGGTCCGGCCCATAATTCTATCATCTTTACGTCTCCACCTTTTCGCAGAGTCACCCGGAAAATGCCTAACTCCTGGCTGACCGTATAACCAAAGGATACCCGGCGCGTCTCGTCCAAATGAAGCGGCAATACGCGTTGGCGGTTTTCGAATTGACCTCCATCAAGGACACCCGCCATAACCAAATCACCGGGTGAACCGTCGGGATAGCTCATTTGCACGGTCACTTTTTGCCCCTGTTGGACCAACTGGCGAGGGAATCCCCCCACTTGATTCGGTTCAAGCGTGATTTTTTTATCCCCAATAGTCAGTGTGGCCGCAGCCTTTGCAGCCACTGTCGCTTTCAGCGGCGTAGCCGGAACTGCATGGCTTGCTGTAGAAACTCCGTCAGCATCTCCTGGCGACGATTTACCATCCGGTGAATCCACAATCATGCGTGAGGAGGCAAATTCAGGCTGCGCACTGGCGATCGCCTTCCCGCCGGGATCCCGCGTTTTGGCAGTTGTAGATGATGAGGCGTCCTTACTGACGAGCACGCCTGATTTCCGGCCTATGCTAAGGACAATGAAAACGGCAAGCACACCAGCGACCAGCACAACAACGAAGAAATACGAGCGTGATTTCATATTTTAGTCCGGGCACGGCACACTTCGGCATACGCTCGCTGGGAAACCTCCCGAAACCCTGCTGGAAATCAGCAAAGTTTCGCCAAGGCCAAGCAAATGACCGGGCGACATGAGACTGCGCCAACGGCAAAGCCAACTAACTGCAAATGGGATCTCCATAAACCAAGTCCTAACACTGCAAAGCAACGAGGACGACTTATGATGCATCCAAAAGAAAAGTCAATCGCGATATTGTTATAATATATACCTTTTTTCTATTTACATTTTTCTTTCCCATCCACCGGTGACGAATGTAGGATGCCGCATTACATTTTTATCCGAAGAACACCGACACGAATCATTCGCATCAGAGAATACTATGCTTAGAGCATGCCTTCATCCGAGTTCGGCGCACCCAGGGCTATTCGCGCGGCAGATCGCGACGATTGCGGACAACGGTCAGGTCTGCGACCGCAGCGCCGCTCGAAATGGCACACCCGTCTTCACATCTCCTCAAACCGCCCGGCGTAGCATCCTTATTTTGGACATTTCCCGCGCGGAATGCGAAGCCGGCCACGTTGCAGCCGACCCACCGAATTTGGCGAGATTTACCGCTTTCAGCACGGCAAATTTGCTGTCAGAATACGGCCTATGTTGTCAAAGATTTACTCGGCAGCAGTGCATGGGGTGGAAGCGCTTGAGGTTGAAATCGAAGTCAACACAGCCAAAACGGGGGATGTCTCGGCCATTGTCATCGTCGGTTTGCCCGACACGGCCGTGAAAGAAAGCAAAGATCGCGTGATCACAGCCATTGCCAATAGCGGATACCATTGGCCGAGGACGCGCACGACAATCAATCTCGCTCCGGCCGATATTCGCAAGGAAGGCCCCAGTTTCGATTTACCGATCGCACTAGGTCTCATCGCATGCGGCAGCGACATTTCGGTGCCGCCACTGGATGACTGTTGCTTCGTAGGCGAACTCGCACTCACAGGCGCTGTCCGGCCTGTAAAAGGAATCCTGCCCATCGCCATCGAGGCTCGAGACAGGGGAAAACACCGCTTGTTCGTTCCGACCGCCAACGCTCGGGAAGCGGCCGTTGTCGATGGAATCGAAGTGTTTGGCGTGAATAATTTGCGCCAAGTTTTTGATTTTCTCGTCGGCGATTCCGACATGCAGCCGGTCGTCGAAAATATGCGCGCGTTGTTCGCCACGCATGAAAGCTATGAAGCCGATTTTGCGGACGTGAAGGGCCAGCACAACGCCAAGCGCGCCATCGAAGTCGCCTCCGCGGGAGGCCATAATTTGTTAATGATAGGCCCTCCGGGATCCGGGAAATCGATGTTATCCAAACGTATCGTTAGCATTCTTCCGTCGATGACGCTGGATGAAGCGATCGAGACAACGAAGATCCATAGCATTTGTGGTTTGCTGAATGGAAAATGCGCATTTCTAACACAGCGTCCATTTAGAAATCCGCATCATACTATTTCCGACGTCGGACTGTTAGGAGGCTCTTGTGACTTTTCGCAATAAATGCGACGTTTTTGAAATAAATGCGACAGCTTTCTCCCCGAGACACCCTCATGGTCCATTTGGAGTCTTTGCACTTGGAAGATTTCATCTTTACAAAATCAGCCGGCGTTGTGGATTGAGAACGCATCTGTTCTTCGCGTTACGCGTCGCTCCGCACCCCGATAATAAACACTTATTTTATGAAACCCGAAATCGAACCATCTACACTGCAAGTCTTCGGCGTTACGATTTCCAGTCGCTACAAGAAGTATTCTCCACGCATGGAACAGCGCGAGTTCGAGAGCCGCGACTAAGTCAGCAATGGCCGTAAACCGTTAGGCGACATGAGACAATACCATGACTACTGAACCATGTGACCGTGAGGACAAGAGGCTGCAACACGAGTTCCGGAAGGACTCCCACCGCTGGCACCTTGATTGGTTCGCCGCTTTTCTCCTTGGAGTCACCGGCTTTAGCTCGTTCGTAGTCGTTGTATGGCCTTCCGAGACCACATCTGTGCAAGCAGTTGACGGTAAATCCCAAAACCATTCGATGAGACGACGAAGAGCTGGGCGCGCACGTTCTTAACCACAGTCGGCGGCGCGGCAATGGGCTACGTATTCAAAGGCACTATGGGTCGAAAATCAGCCGACATGGATTGAAATCTTCCCGAGCGAAGGGCTATGCTTTGCCTTCGAAGATCATGCCGGGGGCAAAGCCGTCATCGGGTGACCTCGTGCGGAGAGCTGGCGCTATGGAAATATTGAGATCAGAGCAAACTTGACGCCGCGAGCGTCAGGGCCTGGTATGCGCGCGGCGGGCGGACGGATACTTTGCCGCCTAATGTAGGTGTCGGAATTCTACACTATTGCCTCTGCAGAAGGATCCCGAAGGTGGTGCCCCCGCTTTCGGCGGCCCGCCCAGGCCTAGTCGGCTTCGAAAAGAGCGGAAACGAACTTAGCCTCTTCAAATGTGACTTTCGTCATGGAATTTTTGGAGGAAATCGAACCTTGCTGCTGAGCGTTCACTCGCCTAGTCTCAGTCTGCAAAAAACGGGGGAAATTCTATGATACCAGTCAGACTAAAATGCGGCGCTTCTGAGACGTTTTCGCCAGGCGGTGGATTTACCGGTGTTGAAAGTACTCAGGTCCAGGCAAAGGTGGAAGATCTCGCTGCGGTCAAGGACGTGGTTATCCATTACAAGGACTTTGACACATGGACTGACGCGGTTCTCACCGGGCAGAAAGATTTCGGTGATTACGTTCTTTTCTCCGGGCATTTCAGCTTCCTAATCAATCAGTTTGTGCTTCGCTTTACTTCGGGAGGACAATCATTCTGGGACAATAACAACGGGATGGACTATCGCTTCGATGATAATCGGCGAGGTGCAGTGGGAGGCCACGTGATTCTGCATAAGGCCACCGCTCGCCGAGGTTCGCAGAGCGGGGGAGGGTTTACGTTCACTACGTCCTGGATCGAAGGGGAGATCCTGGTTACCAATCTGTCGTATAACAAACACGTGGGGATCCGATGGACTTCGAACAATTGGGCGACGTTTGAGGATACGGAGGCAACCTACGCCGGCGTCATGCCAATGTACGCTTCCTCCTCGGGCGTAGAAGTATGGAAGTTTAAGACGCCAGAGTATAATCTGAAAGAGAGCCCGCCACAGTTTCAATTCGCAATCTTCTACCACAAGCTCGATTCCGGGACTTCATTCTGGGACAACAACTTCAGTCACAATTATACGCTTAGCAAAGCAGACGGCGCGGTATTGGAGTGAGGATCGGGCCCGTGCCCGCACGGAGCTGATCTCGAGATCATTCTGGCTGAACAGTTGGTTTTCCCTGATGGGTCGATCCACCAACATCACCTTCATTAAGGAGGCGGCTGCAGGGAAAAATCGAAAGCTCAACACGAGATTTGCCGACTGGGGCCTGAGTGTCACGAAAATCTCCCTGACAATGTTCTTACGATAAAGTATTGTATGCCCTGTAAAGGCACACAATAACGGGAATAGCCGTGCTAAGAACGACTCAAAACATCCACGAATTCCATTTCGATTTGATGAGGAACGTCCGGTGATCGGTGGCCCGTCTATGAAACTTTGACACCATTTGATTCCATGAGCCTGACGACCACATCAGCTGTGCAAACTGAAGTTCGCCCACTCTGGCTGAGCTACGAGCTTGCGGAATCCGGATATCTCAAACTAGCCGGTTACTGCGACGACCTCGAAGACTTTTACAACCGCGTTGGGCAGGATCACAGGGCTGAAGAGTTTCGAAAAAAAGGTCTTCTGGCGATGCACGAAAAGCATCAGCTTTTCGAGCTCACACCAGAGCAACTCGAAAAAAGAATATCAATTGTTGCATTGGAAGTGTCTGAACTGCGCGAGCTGGCCAACAAACTTGGGGTGTAGCGGTGCCCCTCTCGCCTGAAGAACTCGTAACTCGCTACGAGTCCAGAATTCGCCCGAAATACCAGGAAGTCTTTGTCCGTCAAACGCATCCTGTGGCCATGATTATTGCTGGTCAACCCGGGGCCGGAAAAACTGAGACACGCAAGCAGTTGCGCGAGCGCTTCGGGGGTCCAGTCGTCGAACTGGATAAAGATGCTTTGCGCGAGCATTACCCAAACTACCGCCGGATTGAACAAAACGATCCGCAAGACGCTATTCACGTCGCAAGTCCTGCCGCAGATGTGTGGGAGACGCTGTTGCTACAGGACGCCATCGACGCCCGGGCTCATATCATTTCAGAGAGCACGCTTCGCCATCCCGAGTCGATCGTCACCTTCGCCCAACAGCTCAGCCAGACATACGCCGTAGAGTTATATATTGTCGCCACCCGACCAGAAGTTGCTCAATCGCGTCTATTCATGCGCTATGAGCAAGAAATTGAACAATACGGCAGCGGCCGCTACGTGCCCTATTCCGTCAGCAAAGCTTCCGAAGATTCCATGCTCAACACAATCGCAAGTGTCGAGCACGAGCTATTAATCACTCGTGTTGTAGTTGTAGCTGCTGATAACCGCATCTTGTACGATACCGAAGAACGTTGTTACGCGTACACCACCGCCGCGCAAAGCGTCTTAGAAGACCGTCAACGCCCCTTAATGCTGACTGAGGAGCAAGAGATCATGGAAAACTGGAAAACAGTCTTTACGGCAATGGACAAACGGACCGCCAAACGGCGTGAATACGACGCTATTCTTGAATACGGAGACATCCCTAGGGAGTGCGCAATTATTCTTGCTAAAGAGCGCTTTAAACAGCGCAAAGATATGTCGGATGCAGTTATCGAAGAAATCGCTTTGCGACTCGGTCTTTACAAGCTCGGACGCGCGGAACGTTGCGTCCGTTCCATGCTCGCTAAGGATATTGAAGGTAATTACCCGACCCAGCGTGTAATACTACGCGACATAGATCGCATTTTCTCGCACACCCTTTCGCAGTCCGAATAACCGCGCCGTTAAATTAATTTCTGGGCTTCCGTTTCAACGCAGGGCAAAAGAGTTGCCAGCGCAGCGTTCGAGGCGTTATCAAATTTTGACCAGGATACGGGCAAGCCGAGGGTCGATGCTGAAAGTTATCGGCTCTTTAAATTTAAGCATCCTAAAATCGGCATGATTCGGATTAATTAACACATTCATCTCCCCATGGCTAATCACGGAGGGGACTTTCAAGGCGAGAGAGCGTTTTTCTGCCACCCAAAGATCGCCTACCATCATGGAAGTAATGGTGACTGTTTCGGAATTCCAGCCTTCTGGCAAGGACTCCGGTCGTAGCGCTTCAATGCATTCATCAGGAATAGTGACGACAATATGGGAATAAAATTTAGCCAAAACTGAGAAATCCTCCAGGTGAACCATTACTTCAAGAGTTGCCAACGAAAGACTTTCGGAAGTGTAAACAACCGCAATACCTTCGGAGTTCCACCGACCTGCGTTAAGTCGAGCGCCTTCGCCATCGAAAGCGCTTTCAATCCATTTCGTTTTACAAAGTCTGAAAGCGCGCATCAGGAGAACACACCATGATCGATACGGCCAAGCAGAGCTTCGACTTCACGAGCGCCCACATCTGTATCGCAATATTTCAGTGGTGTCAGTCCTCCAAGCGCCTTTTTTGGCGCAGAAAACCATCGCCGAGCGGCGTCTATATCTTCCAACACTTCAACCGCTTTTTGAAAAGCGGAAGCAACACGCAGAAGTCTTTCGCTCTCATCGGGCTTGAACGTTTCGCGTCGCTGAAGGGTTCGGCTCGGAATGCCCGTTACAGCCGAAAGCTGGTCTGTTGTGATTTCCGCCGCGTCCCGAATAACGTTGAAGGCATCCCGGGCTAGACCGCCAAGAACCGTCTCGCGGACGAAGGCCGCAGTCGATTCATGCTTGGGTGGAAATTTTCCAGTGACATTTCCGACAACCGAGACCCAATGGGTGTTGGAATTAACTGGCTTCATTACGATCCAAGCACGCTTGCGATGCGGTTCATTCAAAGCCTTCGTTGTATCGGAAACTTTGATATTCTTCCAACCTACATCCTTCGAGGAAATGTTTACGGTTTTACCGCTGATGATCATGGCTGCCAACTCCTCCTTCGTCGGTGCTGCCAACTTCCCCTTCGCCGCCAACTTCCCCTTCGCCGCCAACTTCCCCTTCGCCAGTGCTGCCAGGAACCCTTCTTTGGGGGCAGACGGGGGGCTTTGAGTTGTTCCGCTATTCGATTTGTCACGCGAGGCGGCCATATGGCAAAAAAGTAACAGCCAAGTGGCTTTACAGTCAATCAAGCTCGGGAGATAAAATCATGATTGGGTGCTCAAACCATCCCTCCTTATGAGGGCGGCTGAGATGAGTCGCCCGGTTGGGGGCTGCGAATCGAGGCGAACGACCACGATCGGTTTCATGTGTCAGACGCCTACGTGCCGGTTTTTTGGATTAAGTTATCCTTTCCCACTACCCGAAACACTGCGCCTTTGAAACGCTGGCTCCCGCTGCACCTGGGGGTCCGGCGAGTTCACGCTGGGACACTTTTTTAAACTCCGGAGAGCCAGGTCAAGAAACAGAATCGCTCGCACCGGGATTCTCGGAGTCCATCAAACAATTGACAGCTACTTCATAATAAGATTTTCTGAAATAATTGCGACTCCGATCAACGAGCAAAGCAAAGCATGCCTATACCGTTTAAATCCCAAAGAAGCCCAGTCCCGGAGCGCATTCGTCGGACAGAAGTCCAGTGGGAGAAAGACGTCGAATGGATCGTATGGTGGTACTGTGGCATTCGAAAGAACATACGAGCAAACTCCCAGCCAAACGTTCTTGTTGGCTTTCGACAGATCAATGGGCAACATTTATCGGACGAGATGATCTTCCGATGGGTTTTGCTGGAGGAGCTTGGCCAAATGAGAATTGGCACCGTCTGGAAAAACGGTGAATGCAAGGAGGAAGCCGTTCTCACCCCTGCGAAATTTGAAGTAAACTTCTCACGCGATCACTGGTGTTTTAGGTCCTTCTGCGAGAATAACAGTCGGGGCCTGCCGCCTCCATTTCCAATGTCCTTGCATCCGCTTTACCTGGAAAACGATAAGAATTGGCTTGTAAGATTGTCCCTCTCCAACGGGCGAAGGCTCTTGATTCCGTGTCTCGAGTTTTTTTCCCGATGCTATGGAAGATCACAAGAATTAAAAAGGGTGCTAGCGACATATCCATGGCTCGGCCCGGAACATCCGAGCGACGTGCGGCTCTTTGCGCCGATTGATGAGCCAGAAGAGGAAGGAAAATTTAAAGTCAAACTTCGAAAACGAATGGTCAACGGCGACGTTATTTTCCTCGCACACGCCAAGTATGATCCGGATTCAGAAAAAGCTGCAAAAGAAATCTACGCACAAATCGAGCGCCAGTATGTTGATGAGAAAACGATTGTTTTTCTCCAAGCAGGACCTTGGTTTAAGGGCCCAGCGCAGCTAAAGGTGAATGGCATTTGGTCGGCGGACAAAGCAACGTTCTTGGCCTTGCAAATAGAAGGATGCACTGATCCAGAGGGCTTCCCTATTTTCCGCGACCGTGACAATACCAATAAGACAGGCCCTGAGGAGGACGAAGTCGCGGAGGGCAAGGCTTGGGAAGGCTCTTCACGAAGAATTATCAAACGACCAAAGGAGATTGTCGATTTGACTGCTGATAGCGAGCCTGATCATGGCGCGGCGACCATCGAAATTGAGGATCCCGATTTTGAGGTTCTCGGCATTCCAAGAACGGTGATCGACATCAGACGCAGCACAACCAAATCAACGTCTGGTGCAAAACGTGACGGTGGTCAACCAAACGCTTATTCCGGCGGAGAACCATATGGCGATGACAAGGGAGTAGGCTATGCCCATATTTCGGCGGAAACCATCCTGGAATCTCAGGGAGCACTTCGAGATATATGGAATGCCGCTCGTTATATCCGAGACACACGCCCAGACCTTATACAATCCGTGGAGTTCTTTACTTTCGAGCGCGGATTCTCTTCCGAAGCTGAACCGAGGCTGATTCCGTTGCAGAAATTCGACGAGTGCGATGATGGGACCACGGCTGGAATTCGAGATTGGGTGTATCTCCATACCGGAGCGATTCGTGGTCTTCTCGTTATGAGACTTCGTGCGCAAGGGAGCATCCTCTACCTGATAGAAGTTCAGCGGGGACTTCAAAAGGCTGCCTACAAGAGAGGCGATCCAGAATGCCCCGACGAGACATTCAGGGGGTTCATGTGTCGCCTATTTAACAACGACGATTTTGAATGGTGGCTCAGAGAGTTCTTGTGGAATGTGAGGTATGCGAAGGGTGTCGTCCATCGTCTAGTTGCAGATTGTCCGGGGGACGCCGGAACATTCAAACACACCCCGGCTCAGGACGAAGAGGTTCCCGGTGAAGCGGCAGTGCTGAATGGACTGCAAAAAATGGGACTGAAATGATCGGCGAGACCTGTCATCAACCACGGCCGAGCAGTCCCGCTGCCGGTCCTAGCTTTTACGAGGCTCGTCATTGAGGTTCATCTTCATTGCGACCTGACTGTTCGATTCCACGTCTGCTCTCCACCCCGCCTCACGACGACGCAGAAGTGGCAAAGGTCTGATACTTGATGCCCAGCATCGGCGCAAACTCAGCTCCACTGCTCCACTGCCGCCGTACATTCGTACATTCAAACTCATCGACAACCGCCTCCGCCCTCCGCCGTCCCCGATCCGTGCGCAGACTACGACTTCTATGACTCCTCGCACCAGAGCTGCCTGGCGGAACGCCTACCCCGGTTGCGGCTGTCGCGGAGGTTGGCCTGACCGATGCCTGAGCCCTCATTGAGGGCCGCGCCTTTTTGCGGAGGCGAGCGAAGCTATCGGTTAGGGCACACGCCAGGCGTTCAGCAGACTAAAAGCAGTCATCGCAAATCCAACGCCTACTAAAATCGTAGTCCAAATTGGAAATATCCGTATAATGATCAGAATGGAAATTACTCCTGTTATCAAAAGGAATATATTCGCGATCGGGGTTACAACGCCTAACCCTATTACAGTTGCAACGCCGAGTGGATTCAATAGCTGCCAATCAAACTGGATTTTACCAGAGAACATCTTGGCAAATATCGACGAGCCTAATAAAGATCCGATATACGCCGCGAATGCAAGCGCGCACACGCGCGAAGCGATATCGATGTAACGTCGCATACCGGACTATGCTAAAATGGTTCCCAGTTTCCAGGATTATCATTGGGAGTGCCCCCGCCGAATATTCCATCGTCGAATAAATCTTCTTCAAAACCGGTGTCGCCAAGCCTGCCGCCTAAAGACCTCAAACAACTGGAAAGCGCTTGGTCGCACCCCCGTCTACAAGTTTGCCTCTCTGCAGGACACTGAATGTAAGCGCAATCCCGTAGACAAGTGTCGTGCTCATAGTAGCATTGGTCCCTCGCATCGATAGGCGGTCTGAACCCAATATCGCGTGGACTTCGCGGGAAGTTATCGGTTTCAGGCCAGAGATTGGAGCCGTTGGTCCAACCAGGTCCGCCCCAGTTGCCATAATAGTGGAACAGCCCAAAGGGATCCATGTACGTAATCGGGTTATTTGCAACATATCGATACAGATTCGTGTCCCGACTTCTGAATCTGATCGGGTCCGTCTGGAGGAATCGGCCCAACTGATCGAAATACACCCTGTTTCGGTAGTCATAGAGCGCTGCCTCCGCGATCCATTCGCGGCCGGTAAAGAGGAAGCGGTTGCCGTGAGGGCTTTGGGTGAGGATGGAGTCGGAAGGGTCGCGAATCGTCGGTGTGCCGAAAACGTCGTAGGTGTAGCGCTCCACCACGGCGCCTGCGGAATCGGTGAGAGCAACAGTCGAACCCAAGGCGTCGTTGTGGTAGTAGACTGCACCGCTGCCGTCCATCCGGGTCAGGATTTCATCGACTACAGGTCCATGGATGTACTTGGCCTGCAATGTTCCGGCTGAGGAATATTCCGCCAAGAGATTCCAGCCGTCGTAGATGAACCATGTCGTCGTTCCGTTGATTGTCCGGCTCGCCTGGCGGCGTCGCCAGTCGTAGGTAAAGGAGGCGCTTGTGCCAGTTTTGCTTGCCCCGGTGAGCCGATTTTCTGTGTCGTAGGTGTAAGTCCAGCCGTCGAACGCAGTAAGATTGCCGTTTGCGTCGTACGCGGGCACAGGCAGGGAGTCGACGGCCGTGTATTGGTTGAGGGCGTTGGCGGTGTAGATGGTCGTGCCACTGACCGAATCGGTTGCGCTGGTCCGGTTGCCCGTGGCGTCGTAGGCGAATGTTTCGCTGCGGCCCGGGCCGTAGTTGACGGAGGTTATCTGATCGATCGGGTCGTAGCCGTAAATCTGCGTGACCATGGGTGTGGGCCCCACCGTTTCGCTCCGAGTCAGCCGATTATTGACGGTATTGTAGCCGTAGGCAAGGCCTAGGGTGGAAGGCTGGGCGTTCACGGTCAGGGAATGGCTAATGCCAAGGAGCCGATTGGCATCGTCATAGGTGTAAGCGGCGCTTGTCCCGTTTTCCAACGATTTCGAGGTTCGGTTGCCATCCGTGTCGTAGGCGTATGTGGCCAGTGGCGGCGGGCCGTCGGCGGAAATGGAGGCCACTTCGTTGCGGTGGGTGTACGTGTGGGCGACGACCATTCCATCGGGATAGGTGAGGGTAGCCCGATTGCCGTCAATATCGTACGTGTACCCAACCGTGAAGGAAGTTCCCAATCCGGCAGGCGTCTGGGTTTCGGACGTCAGCTGGTTGGCATTATCGTAGGCGTAGGTGGAAGTGCTTACCCCGTTCCCGGCAGTAAGCAGGCGGCCTGCCGCGTCATAGGTCTTTGTAGCATCCGGCGTGCTGTCGCTCCAGTTAAGGGAAATCTCGCGGTTGCGATTGTCAAAGATACGCGTGCAGGTGACGCCGTTTCGGGCCGTATAAAGGGTGAGATTGCCCACGCCGTCGTAGTCATTATCCTCGTGGCTGGAATCGGGATAAATGAAACGAGTTCTCCGTTTCAACAGGTCGTATTCGAAACTGTAGGCATTGTTTCGAGCGTCAGTGAGGGTGACGAGGTTGTCCGCGTCATCATAGGCATAGCTGGTTGTTTCATTCTTCGGATTGGTACCGGTCAGGAGCCGGTCCATCTCGTCGTACGTGTTGGTGGTGACTCCGCCGTCGGCTCGCGCGACGGTCAGCACGTTGCCGGCCGCGTCGTGCGTCCATTGTGTCGTATTCGAGAGTGGATCGGTGGCGCTAATCCGCCTGTTGCGGCTGTCATGCATCTGGCTCCACGTGTTTCCTTTTGGATCGCTGATCTCGGTCACGTTGCCGGCCGCGTCGTAGAAATACCCCGTGGTCGCCGTGTCCACAGTGCCGTAGGCGACGGTTCTGGAGGTTAACCGCCATTCCGTGTCATAGGTCATGAACGTCTTCTTAGCGCTGGGCAGCGTGATGGAGGTCGGATGATTGTCCGCATGGTCACAGCCGCAGGATTGCCCCGGTAACGTATAATCGTAAAGGGCGGTCCGATTTAGGGGATCGGTCACACTTTTCATGCGTCTAAACTCGTCGTAACTCGTGGTGGTTGTGTGACCAAGTTCATCGGTCACACTGAGCCGGTTGCCATAACTGTCGTAG